>JAJFFB010000110.1 GCA_021776925.1 Planctomycetota bacterium
CTGGAAGAAATCCAGGACGGCCACTAGCTGACCGTGGACAAAGTCATTCCGCCCCATGGCAGCGTCTTTTTCCCCTGGACGGCGTCAGCAGAACCCGCCCCTATCTAAAGATAGGGGCGGAACCAGCTTCCTTGCCAGGGAACAAAACCACTTGCCATGGAACGAAAGCACTTTATCCACGGCCAGCTAGACCGAATCAGGGTCAGCGGCTGAGCGCGGCTTCGGTCTCTTCGCGCTCGCGTGCGTTTTCTTCGGCATCGAGGATCGCGCCGGCGTATTCGTGGGCGGCTTCCACCATGGTCAGACCGTGGCGATCGCAACTCTCCAGTAGGCGCGTGACGGTGCCGCCGATGCCCTGAATCTCGGCGCTCCAATCGCTGCGCCCGGTGGCTTCGTGGCCGGCGCCCTCGATCAGCGCACCGGCGTTGATGACGAAGTCGGGCAGGAACAGGATGCCACGCTCACTCAACAGCGGCGACAGGTAGGAACTGGCCAGAACGTTGTTGGCCACGCCGGCGACCACGCGGCAGCGCAGGCGCGGAATGCTGATGTTGTGCAACACGCCGCCCAAAGCACACGGCGCCAGCACGTCGGCTTCCACGCTGAGGATCTCGGCGACGTCGACCAGGCGCACGCCGAGGTTGCTGGCGTGCTCGCAGGCGGCGGCGCGGGGGTCGGCGCCGATGACTTCGGCGCCGGCCCGCACCATGCGCCGCGCGAGGGCCATACCCACCGCCCCCAGACCCTGGATGGCGACGCGCGCGCCGTCAAGATCATTGCAGTCCAGCCGCGCCATGGCGGCGCGGATGCCGGCCTCGGCGCCCTCGGCGGTGGCCTCTTCGGCTGGGCGCAGCACCCCCTTGTGATGGTGGGCGACATAGCGGGTGGTTTCGGCCAGGATGCGCAGGTCGTTGTGATCGAAACCGACGTCGGGCCCGGCGCGGTAGACGCCACGCAAGGCTTCGATACGGCGCCCCAGTTCACGCACCGCACCGCGGCGATCACGCAACCAGTTCGACACGATGACAGTTTTGGCGCCCCCTCCCTGCACCCCGGCGAGGACGCACTTGTAGGTCATGGTCTGGGACAGGCGCAGCGCATCGAGCGCGGCCTCGCCGCCATTGCGGTAATCCCACACCCGGATGCCGCCGTAGGTCGGACCACGGCGGGTATGGTGGAGGGCGATCCATCCACGCAGGCCGGTCGCGTCGTCCTGGACGGCGATCACCTGTTCGTGCCCTCCCTGGGCCATGGCGTCGAGCAGTTCCATCAAAAATTGTTGACACCCGTCACAGGACGAATGCTGCACTATGATTCTAAACCAGGAATACCAGCATGATCCGAAACCTGACCCCAGTCGGCATTTTTCTTCTGTGCCTCTCTTGTAGTGGCATGGAGCACCAGGCGGAAGAACCCACCGCCGCCTTCCCGGACAGCCGCTCGTCCGATCTGCGCATGCCCTACGCCCAGCCGGGCGAATCCATCCGGCCGCAGCTGACCATGGCCGAAGTTGTGATCGACTGCGAGCGTCACATCCGCTCGTGGCAGGTGGCGATGCAAAAGACCGGCGACCGCCGCGGCCAGGAGTCGCTGGCCGCCCTCGAAGAAGCGATCACCATCTACGTGCGCCGCGAACAGCCGACCATCGAAGAGGTCGCGATCAGCGGCACCGATCGCCTGCGCGGAATCTGCTCCGCGGCCCTCGGGTTCGCCCGCAACGACGCGGTGCTGCCGATCCTGCTCAACAACCTGTCCGATCCGAATCCCGACGTGGTCGCCAACGCCTTCTTCGGCCTCGGCGTACTGGCTTCCGCGGAAACGCCGGTCGGCCCGATGCTCGACGCGATGGTGCTGCACCAGGAAGCCGCTGGCATCGTGCGCAACGCCTCGTTCTCGGCCGCGCGCATCGCCCAGGTTCACCGTCAGCTCGACCTCAACGGCAATCCGGCGCTGGCCACGCTGCTCGGCAGACTGCTCGACCGCCCCGAGGCCTCGGTGCGCGCCCAAGGTGCCACCGGGCTGGGTTTCCTGCGCGAGGCAGCCAACGCCCCGCAACTGCTCGACCTGCTCGCCGGTGACCCTATGCCCAGCGTGCGCACCGCCGCCGCCTTCGCCCTCGGCGAGATCGGGGAAGCCACTGCGGCCGGCTCGCTCATCGCCGCCCTGTCCGATCCCGACCGCATGACCGCTGGCGCCGCGCGCGCGTCACTGGTCAAGCTCTACGGCAAGGACATGGGCTCCGATCCGGTGGCCTGGCAGGGCGTCTTCCAAAACTGACATGCCCTCCACCCGATCCGCCCTGCGGGTCTCCAACAAGGCCAACCAATTCGTCGAATCGGTCATCCGCGAAATGACCCGGGTGGCACGTGCCGAAGGCGCGCTCAATCTGGCCCAGGGCTTCCCCGACTTTCCCGCTCCGCAGCAGATCAAGGACGCTGCCGCCGCGGCGATCCAGGCCGACCTGAACCAATACGCGGTGACCTGGGGGTCGCCCAAACTGCGCGCGGCGATTGCAGCCTTCATGGCCACCCGGCGCGGCGTTGAGGTCGATCCGGAGCACCAGATCACCGTCGTCTGCGGCGCCACCGAGGGCATGATCGCAGCGATGATGGGCGTGCTCGACCCGGGTGACGAAGTGCTGGTCCCGGAGCCCTTCTACGAGAACTATGCTCCGGACGGCATCCTTTCCGGTGCGGTGCCGGTATTCGTTCCGCTCGGCGAGGGCTACCGGGTCGACCTAGCCGCCTTGCGCCGCGCGCTCACTCCGCGCACCCGCGCGCTGGTGCTGAACACGCCGCACAATCCGACCGGGCGCGTGTTTGACCGCGCCGAGACCGCTGAATTGTGTGCCTTTGTGCGCGAGCACGATCTGCTGTTGCTGACCGACGAGATCTACGAAGAGATCCTGTTCACCGGTCCGCATCATTCACCCTTGCGTGAAGACGGCATGGCCGAGCGCACCCTGCTGGTCTCCGGCGCCTCCAAGACTTTCAGCGTCACCGGTTGGCGCGTCGGCTGGGTCATCAGCCCCCCCACCCTGACCGAAGGGGTGCGCAAGGTGCACGATTTTCTTACCGTGGGCGCGCCGGCGCCGTTGCAGGAAGCCGTCGCCGAGGCTTTGAGCTGGCCCGACGCCTACTACTCGCAGATGCGCCAGGACTATCTACAGCGCCGCAACCTGTTGGTGGCCGATCTGCAGCAGGCGGGTTTCGGTTGCTCGGCGCCCGAAGGCGCCTATTACGTCATGGCCGACGTCGGCGCGCTGCAGAAGCCCGGCGAGAACGACACCGAATTCGCCCTGCGTCTGGTGCGCGAGGCCGGGGTGGCAACCGTTCCCGGTTCCTCCTTCTACTCCGACCCGCAACGCGGCCGCCATTGTGTACGCTTCTGCTACGCCAAGAAACTTGAAACCCTGCGCCAGGCCGGCGCTCAATTGAAGGAATGGTCCTCAGCGCTCTGACCCTGCTCATGCCGCTGACGCTGACGGCGCCAGGGGCCGAACCGGCTGCATACGCGGCCGCAGCGTGGGCCGAACCGGTTGTGTGCGTGGCGGCAGCGTGGGCCGAACCGGTTGTGTGCGCGGTGGCCTCAGCCGCGTGGGTGGCGAGGGCGGCGCAGGGAACGGAGGCCCCCCCCTCCACCGCCTACGCTCGCATCTGCGCGCAGCGCAACTTGCCGTTGGCCGAACCAGAGCGTCTGGCGCGCCACTACCGCATGGTCGGCACGGCGACCTTCCACATGCCGCAAGGCGACCCGGTGGTCCAGGAGTTCCAGCTCGCCCTCGCCGGGGCCGCACGGCAACGCTATTCGCTGCACGCCGACACGCGCAAGAACGTGTTCCTGCTCGCGGGTCCGGGCCAGGCATGGCTGAAGCAGGCCGACGCGGAATTGAAGCCCTATGCAGCCGAAGAACTGCAGCGCGATGCGTGGGCGCGCTGGCTGGTGCTGCGCTTCCCTTGGGACCACGCGCCCATGCTGCAGGGCTCGGAATTGCCCACCGCCGCGCTAAGGATGCCTGCACCCGGAGGCTGGAACGCTCATCTGGAGTGCGATGCCGACGGACTGCCGCGCACCCTGACCCTGACCGGTCTGCCCGAGCAGGGCGAGGACGGCACCGAATTCACCCCAAAGGAAAGCCTGGAAGTCGGCGACTGGCGCTCGGTCCTCGACGGCGGTCCGCACTACCCTCACCGCTGGATCTGGACCAAGTCGTGGGGCCGCCTGCTTGAAGAGGTCAGCCTGATGGAGGTACACGTTCTCTATTACGCCGAGGCCTTTCAGCCCCGCACCGGCCCCCCCCCCAAGCATCAGGTCTTGAGGCCGAATCCAACCAGAGGGCCGGAGAATACCGAGGAGACGATCGGTTTGAAGGTGCGCAGCATCGCCTGGATTCCCGCCGAAATCTGGGAACTGACGCGCCAGACTCCGCCGCCAGGCTCCGAATGGCTGTTGCTGGCCGCCGATGGAGGCCGGCGACGCGCCTTTGTTCCTGACGGCGGCGCGGCGGCGTTGCCCGATTGGGTGATCCCGACCCTGATCGAACAACAGACGGTGCTCGCCTGGAGCGGCTGGCGGGTATTGGATCTGGACCAGGCCGCGCAGCAGTTGCGTGGCGCAGCGGCGCAGACCGACCGCGAGATCAGCGGGCCGTTGTGGGTGCGCGTCTTCGACCGCCCCTACGAGGTGCTGCCCTTCGAACTCCTGTTGCCGCTGGTGGCCGACTGACCCGATCGAATTACGGTTGCCGCTGGCCGCCGACTGACTCGATCAAACTACGGTTGCCATTGGCTGCGGATTGATTCAGGCACCTGCCACTCGACCGGTCCGCCGGCAGGCGAGAAGCCCAGCACTTCGGTCTCGGAGCCGGTCGCGTGGCGATACAGACGGGGCAGTTCGCGGGCAAAGTCATCGAAGGCATCGGGCGCCACCACCGCCGCGATGCAGCCGCCAAAACCGGCGCCAGTCAGGCGCCCGCCGTAACAACCCGGCAGCGACCACGCGCTCTCGACCAGTGCATCCAGCTCGGGAGTGCTGACTTCGTAGAGGTCGCGCAGGCTGATGTGGGCGCCGCTCATAGCGTGACCGAAAGCAACCAGGTCGCCGCGACGCAGCGCGTCGGCGCCGGCGTCGGTGCGCAGCTTCTCGCTGACCACGTGCTGGGCGCGCATGCGCAATTCGGTTTCCAGCCCCCCCCCAAATTCCTGCAACTGCTCGGCGGTCAGATCGCGGAGACAGGTCATCCCAGGCAGGCGCTGTTGAAAAAAGGCCAGCGCCTGGGTGCACTCGGCCACCCGCTGGTTGAAGGCCGACTTGGCGAGTTGGCGCGCGACACCCGAATCGGCCACCGCGATCACCGCCTGATCGGCGCGCAGGGGCAGATGCTCGCGGGTGAGTTCGGTGCAATCGAACAACAGCGCCGAATCTTCTTGGGCGAGGAAGATCGCGGTCTGGTCGAGGATGCCGCAGCGCACACCGACGTATTCGGTTTCGGCGGCGTGGGCGAGGCGAATCATCAGATCGGGAGGCGGGTCGAGATCGTGCAGCCGCGAAACCGCGTACACCGCGACCGATTCGACGCTGGCGGAGCTGGACAACCCCTTGGCCATCGGCAGATCGGCGTCGAGGTAGATGTCGAAGCCTCCGCATTCGCCCCACTCTCTCATGGCCACGTAGAGTCCGCCCTCGAGGTAGGCCGACCAGCCGTCGGTGCGCCGGGGACGCAGCTCGGCGAGGCTGGTCTCGACCACCTCGCCCGGGAACTGGGTGGACTCCAGCCGCAGGAGCGAGTCGCCCCGCGGCACGAAGAGCGCACAGGTTCCGCGTGACAAGGCCACCGGCAGCACCGAGCCGCCGTTGTAGTCCATGTGGGCGCCGAGCAGATTGGCGCGGCCGGGGGCAAAGAAGGCCCGCGCGGCCGGGTCGACTTCGGCGTGCGCCTGGGCCATGGCCAGGGTCCGTTGCAACAACGCGGGCGTAACCTGCATCGCTTGCGAGGGTACGATGGCGGTAGCTGTGAAACACCGTCTTTTCCTCCCTCTGTGTGTGCTCCTCGGCGGCGCCTCTGTGCCGTTGTCGGCCCAGGAGACCAACCCCACCCCCCCCCAGGCCCCGACGGTCGATGCAAACAGCGTCGCCGCGCTCAAAGCGCGGGTGGTGCTGGAACAAGGGGGCAAGCAGTACACAGCCGGGCAAGTGCTCGAGGCGGTGTTCCATTTCAACCCGAGCCTGCGCCTGCCGGTCGAACAAGACCCGTCGTATTGCGCGCTCTACCTCGCCTCGCAGCGTTTCGTCGACCAGGTCCACGCCTTCAGCGACCGCCTGCAACTCGAAGCCCACCAGGTACCCGTCGTCCTGCCGCAGCAGCTCGAGGCCGAAGCTGTGGCCTGGGCCGAAGACCGCAAGCGCGCCGCCCGTGCGGCCGCGGTGCTCGCCAGTCACGGCCTCGAGATCGAAGTGCGCGCGCGCATCATCGCCCAGCAGCAGGCCGATTTCTCGGTGCCCGAACTGCGCCGCCACATGCTGCGCTCGGTGCCAGAGTTCTTCGGCATGCTGCAGTGCTCCTGGATTCGCGCGCCGCTGTTCGACAAGGAGCAACAGCGCGCCCTGACCAGCGTCGAGCGGCGCAAGCGTTACGACCAGCTCGACCAGGCGGCACAGCGCCTGACTGCGCAAGAGCTCAGCTGGGAACAAGCGGTCGAGCAATATTGCGCCGACCCGGTCACCCGCGAGCGCAAAGGCGCGGTCGGCATCCTGCGTCGCACCCAGACCGACCGTTTTGAAGAGCCCCTGCTGCGCGGTCTGTTCGCCGATCTCGGCTACAAAAACCTGCAGGGTTCGATGCTGCGCGGGCCGCTGATGGGCGACCGCTGGGTCTATCTGGTGCGCATCGAGAGCCTGCGCATTCAGGGCGTGGTCGACCTCAACCTGGTGCTGGACCGGGTGGCGCGCTCGCTGCGCGAGACCATGCTGCGGGAACAGCTGAGCAAGTGGCGGCTCGACACCCCCCCCCAGGTGTTGGCGCCCTTGCTGCCCACCCAGGGCTGAAGCGCGCATGGCGCTGATCCCCCCCGCTGCGCCCTGGCAGCGTACCCCGCAGGATCTACCTTCGGTCGCCCACCTGCGCCGGGTGCTGCTCGGAGACCCCAGCCATTTCGCGCTGGAACAAGAGCTCAACCCACACATGGTCGATGCCGATGGCCGCCTGCGCGGCCTCGACGCGGCGCGGGCGCGGGCCCAGTGGCAGGCCCTCGGCGACCAATACCGCGACCTCGGCGTCGACGTCGCGGTGCTGCCGGCGATCGCGGGCGCGGTCGATTCCTGCTTCACCGCCAACCCGAGTCTGGTGCTGCCGCTGCCCTCAGGCGGCTGCGAAGTTTGGCTGAGCCGCATGGCCTTCGCCTCGCGCCAGCCCGAGGTCGACGCACACCGCGCCTTCTTCACCGGCCACGGCCATGCGCTGCACGAAATGCCGGCCAACGTGGTGCGCTTCGAGGGCTGCGGCGATGGTCTGCTGCATCCGGGCCGCTTCCTGCTTCATGCCGGCGTCGGGCCGCGCAGTTCGGCAGGCGCGTGGCAGCACCTGGCCAGCGTGCACCCGCAACTCGAGGTGCTGTGCTACGAACTCAGCGACCCACGCTACTACCACCTCGACACCGCGCTCGCCCTGCTCGACGAGCACAGCGCGCTGTGGGTGCCAGAAGCATTCAGCGACGCTGGCGCCGCGCGCGTGCGCCAGGCCTTTGCCAACCCCCTCGAAGTGCCTGTCGAGGAAGCCGCGCGCTTCGCCGCCAATGCGCACTGCCCCGACGGCCGCCACGTGCTGCTGGAGAGCGGTTGCCCGCGCACCGAGGCCATGCTGCAAGAGCACGGCTTCGTCCCGCTGCCCGTCGAAACCGGCGAGTTCCGAAAATCGGGCGGTTCGGTATTTTGCCTTAAACAGGCGTGGTGAGCACGCTCTCGGCCTTGCGCCCGGTGGCCTGCTCGACCAGACGATCGAGCATTTCGCTGAAGGCGACTCCGCCCAGGGCGATCAACTGCGGGTACATCGAGATGTCGGTAAAACCCGGAATGTTGTTGACTTCGTTGACGTAAACGCGGCCCGACGATTTCATCACCAGGAAGTCAATCCGCGCCATGCCCCGCATGCGCAACACCTCGAAAACGCGCAGGGCGATTTCGCGCAGGCGGTTGTGGGTGGCGGCGTGCAGATCCTGCGCCGGCACGACGATCTCGGCGCGGTCGCTGACGTACTTGGCCTCGTAGTCGTACCAACCGTCCATCACCACCTCGCCCGGTTCGGAGACGAAGGGCGGGTCGCCGTCGAGGACCGCGACCTCGAACTCACGCCCAGGGACCTCGGGCTCGACCAGCGCGATGGTGTCGTGGCGCAGCGCCTCTTCCAGCGCGTGGGTGAGCTGGTCAGGATTTTCGACCCGGCTGATGCCGATGCTCGAGCCGAGGCGGTTGGGCTTGACGAAGCACGGGAAGCCGCGCTCCTGGGCCACCCGGCGCACCGTGGCCGACGGCTCGGCGGCGAAGGCTGCGCGGCGCACTTCGCTCCAGCTCGGCACCTGGATCTGGTGGTAGCGCAGGATGGTCTTGGTCCAGACCTTGTCCAGGGCGACCTGGGACGAGGTCGAATCCGAACCGACGAAGGGCACCCCGAGCATTTCGCACCAGCCCTGGATGCGACCGTCTTCGCCGCCCGGCCCGTGCAGGACCGGCAGGACGCAGTCGACCCCCTCGGGCAGGAAGGGCGGGCCGCCTGGCTCCGGCACCTCCTCGCCGTCCAGCAGGCGGCGCGAGGAGGCCGGACGCAACCAGCCACCCTCTCGGGTAATGCCCACCAGTTCGATCAGGTAGCGGGACGGATCTAGGTTTTTGAGAACGGCACGGGCGGAACGCAAGGAGACATCATGCTCCTCGGATGGGCCGCCAAATAAGACGGCCAAGCGCATGGGGCGCTGAGCGGACATGCCTAGAGCGTAAACTGGTAGGCCTCAAGATTCATCATGCTTTCTCAGATCCTTCTCTTCGCGGCAGCGACCCAGGTCACCAATCCGCAATTGCCCGACCCTGCCACGCCGGGCCGCGGAAATGCGGCGCTCGACGTCACCCACTACCATCTGCACTTGCGCCTGGAACCGGAACGGCGTTATGTCACTGCCCGCGCGATCCTCACCGCCACGCTGCTGGCGCCGGTGCAGCGGGTGGAGCTGGACTTCCATAATCTGCTCGAAGTGGTGGCCACGCGCATCGACGGCGACGAGGTGAGCTGGAGCCAGGGGCGCCACAAGCTCAGCCTCGATCTTCCCGAAGGTTATGAGAATAAGCAACTTACGGCAGAGGTCGAATACCGCGGCCTGCTCCCTCAGTCGCCCTCCCAGGGTGAACCTGTCGGCCTGATCCACGACGGCACCACCTTGGTGGCCTATCTGGAACCCGACGGCGCACACCATTTTTTTCCCTGCAACGACCACCCCAGCGACAAGGCCACCTACGACCTCGAGGTCGAGGTGCCCGACGGCAACCTGGTCGCGGCACTGGGCGAACTGGTGGAACAGGGAGCTGCGGAACATCCGGGCTACCAGCGCTTCCATTGGCGCACCCGGATTCCCACCGCCACCTATCTGGTGGCCCTGGGTGCCGGCCCCTACGTGCGCCTGGAACGCGTCGTTAAGGCGGCGGGTCCGGACATGAGAGCTGTGCCGATCATCGACTACTGCGAAGCACGCGACCAGGAGCGATTGGCGAAGTCCCTGTCCCCGGTGGCCGAGATGCTGCCCTGGTTCGAACAGCAATTCGGCCCCTACCCCTTCGAGAAGTATGGCCACGTGGTCACGCGCAATTGGGTTGGCGGCATGGAGGACCAGAGCCTGACCGTGCTGGGGCGCGCCGATGCACGGCTCGGCGACCCGGGGCTGCTCGCCCACGAACTCGCCCACCAGTGGTTCGGGGACTGGGTCAGCCCCAAGCAATGGGGTGACGTCTGGTTGAACGAGGGTTGGGCCACCTATGCCGAATGGCTGTGGTTCCAGGAACACGATGCGGAGAGCGCTGCCCGCACCCTGGCGACGTGGCGCAGGAGCACAATTCGGTTGGCGATGCGTTCTCATCCGCACACCCTGGCGCGCCCCGACCCGGAGGCTCTCTTCGATCCCGATCTGGTCTACAACAAAGGCGGCATGGTGCTGGTGGTCCTCGACGGCCTGCTCGGCCGCGAGCGCATGCTGCGCGGCGCACGCGCCTACCTGGCCGAATTTGGCGGCGCCAACGCCAATAGCGCCGATTTCGAGCGCGTCATGAGCAAGGCCGCCGGGGTCGATCTGAAGCCGTTCTTTGACCGCTGGGTGCGCGGCAACACCATCCCGGAATTCAAGTTGGAATGGAGCAGCAGCGTTGTCGACGGCGGCTGGAGTACACAAATCCGCATCAAACAGGAAAACGGGCACCACCCGATGGCCTTGGCCCTGCGTTTGCAGGGGGACGAGGAGCAGCGGATTGATCTGCAGGTGCGCGTTGCCAGCGAGCTGGTCGAGAAAGAAGTGGTCACCGATTTCCATCCGCAACAGGTGCAGCTGGATCCCGACAAGATGCTGCCGTGGTATCCGTCCACCCCGAACGAGAACGAGTGAATCAGGAATCAAGTCCGTCCGAGCGCGTGCTCATGTCTACCTCTGGCAGTTTGTCGCTGCGCTGGGTGATCGGGCTGCCGGTTCTGGCGGCGGTGCTGCTGTATCTGCCCGTGCTCTGGGCCGGTTTCGTCTATGACGACGTGCAACTGCTCGAGCGCAACCCCTTCGTGCGCAGCTGGAGCAACCTCTTCGCCGGCTTCGCCGTGCCCTTCTGGGACATCACCGAGCAGGCGGTCAACATGACCTCCTTCTATCGCCCGCTGGGCGTGAGTGCTTTCGTCACTCTGTACAAACTCGGCGGCGGCGAGCCCTTTCTCTTCCACCTGGCGTCGTTGCTGTTCCACGCCGCCTCCACGCTGCTGCTGGTGCGCCTGGCCCTGGCGCTCGGCCTCAGTAAGCGCAGCGCGCTGGTGTGCGGTCTGATCTTCGCGCTGCACGGCGCCCACGTCGAAGCGGTGGCGTGGGTCTCGGCGCTGCCCGACCTGATGGCGGCGTGCTTCGCCCTCGCCGCCTTGCTGGCCGCGGCGCAGGAGCGCTGGCGCGGCGCGATGTTGTGGTTGCTGTTCGCGATGCTGTGCAAGGAGTCGGCCTATGGCATCTGGCTGGCGCTGATCGGCGTGACCGTGCTCTGGGGGGGGGCCCAGCGCTGGCCGCGGCTGGCGTGGCTCGGCGGAATCGGCGTGGTGGTCTTTGCGCTGCGCGTGTGGGCTTTTGACTCCGCGCTCGGCGGCCTCGACATCCGCAATACCTACCACTTCCTCGAGCCGTTCACGCAGACCCTGCTCGGCCTTTCCCTGCTCGCCCAGCACCTGGCCTTCCTGGTGTGGCCCTTTCCGCACGCGCCCTACCATCCCTTGCGCGTCGACCACGGCCCCGGGGATCTGGCGCTGGCGGGTCCGGCGCTGATTGGTTTCGCGCTGGCCCTCGCCGGACTCGCGCTGTGGCTGCTGCGCGGCGGGCGCTCGCCGCTGCTGCGCTACGCGCCGGCCTTGCTGTTCGCGCCATTGGCGCCGGTATTGAACACCACACTGCTCGGCCAATTCCCTTTCGAAGAGCGCTTCAACTACCTCGCCAGCGGCGGTGCGGCGCTGCTCCTCGGAGCGGCCCTGGTCGGCGCCGCCGATCGTCGCCCGCGCGGTCATCTGGCGCTGGCGCTGGTGATCGGTGTGCTCGGCGTACACCTGTGGTCGACCGCGACCACAATGCCGAAGTGGAACAATGAAGCCGCGCACTACGCGTGGGGCAAGGTGGCGTCGCCGTTCACCATGCGCCCCTACCTCAACGAAGCGCGGCTGCAGCTCGAAGAAGCCCAGACCTATCCGGTGAATGATCCGCGCCGCCTGGAACTCGCCGAGCTTGCCTTCCAGAACTACGACACTGCGGTGCAGATCGATTCCAACAAGTGGTTCGTGTCGCAGATCGACCGCGAACAAGGCAACGTCGGCCAGGGCGACGCGCACTTCGTATTGGGTGACTTCCGCAACGCCGAGGCGATCTATCGCGAGACCCTCAAGGGTTATCCCAAAGCGCCTTACGCCCATCTCGGCCTCGGCCACTGTCTGACACGCATGGGGGAACAACTCGGCCAGCAAGGGCAATTCGAGCAGGCGCGGCCGCTGTGGGAAGAAGGTTTGTCGCACTACCGAGCGGCGATCACCATCGAAGCCAGCCTATGGAGCGGCTGGCACGGGGTTGCCGTTTGCCTCGCCTTCCTCGGCCGCAACCAAGACGCGATCACGCCTGCCGAAGAGGCCTTCCGTCGTGCTCCGCAGGACTTCGAGGTGTGCCGTACGCTGGCCGAACTGCAATTGCTGCAAAGCTGGCCGGCACGCGCGCTCACCACCTACCAGACCTTCCTGGCGCAGAACCCGGATCATCCGCAGGCGCCGCAGGTGCATCAGATCACCGATTTCCTGCAGCAGCTGGCGCAGGCGCAAGCCGCCTTCAGCGCCGCACCGGCGGACTTCGGCGCCGCGCGCGCGCTGGCCGCGATCCAGGAGGCCGCCGGCATGCTGCCCGAAGCGCGCCAGACCTATCGCCTGCACCTGCAGGCCGCCCCCGACAGCGCCTTCGCCGACCGCGTCGACAAGGAGCTGCGGCGCCTCAAGCGCCTCGAGCAGAGCATGCGCGCCGCCGCAGGTGGCTAGCCGGTCAATGCGCAGGCCCTCGATTCCAACTCGCTAGAATCGCCCAGGTGTCCGCCCCCTGCGCCGGCTCCTTCCTGGTCGCCACCCCACAGCTGATGGATCCCAATTTCCTCGGCACGGTGGTGTTCCTGTGCGAGCACGGCGAAGAGGGCAGCGTCGGCCTGGTGGTCAACCGGGCGCTGGAACTCGGGGTCAGTGATGTGCTTCCCGACCAGGGGCTGCCCGCCGATCTGCGCCTCGACTGGGGCGGCCCGGTCGGCCCCGACCGCATCCACGCGCTCTACGCCGGACCCGGAGACGAGCGGCGCATCGAAGTCCTGCCCGGCCTGCAGTTCGGCGGCGACATCGCCGACGTGAAGGAGGCGCTCGAAGCCGAGCGCGCGCTGCGCTTGTTTTGTGGCTACGCCGGTTGGGAGAGCGAGCAGCTCGATGCCGAAGTCGCCGAAGGCGCGTGGCTGCTGGCACCCGCCACCTTGAACGATGTACTGCACCCCGGCGCCGGCGACCTGTGGGGCCGGCTGGTGTCGACCGCCCATCCGGAGCTGGCGTGGATGCGCCACATACCGCCGGACCCGAACCTGAATTAGCCGCAGATAGGAATTCGCCTCGTTCCTGGACCGTGCTAGCCCCGTCCACGGCTTTACAATGACGGGCCATGGAGACCGCCCGGATCAGCTCCAAGATTCTTGACGGCGAGCGCATCGACGCGGCCGAAGCGCTGCACCTGCACCGACACGCCGGCCTGGCCGCGCTGGCCTACCTCGCCGACGAGGTGCGCGCGCGCAAGCACCCCGATGGTGTGGTCAGCTACATCATCGACCGCAATCTGAATCCGACCAACGTCTGCGTGACCGATTGCGGCTTCTGTGCCTTCTATGCAAAGCCGGGCGACGACGCCAAGAGCTACGTGCTCGAGCGCGAGGTCATCTATCAGAAGATCCAGGAAACCGTCGACGTCGGCGGCGTGCAGATCCTGATGCAGGGCGGGCACCACCCGCGCCTCGGCGTCGAGTGGTTCGAGGAGCTGCTGCGCGACGTCAAGGAGCGCTGGCCGGCGCTGCACATGCACGCGATGTCGCCGCCCGAGATCGAGCACCTGGGCAAGGTGTCGAAGATCTCTACGCTCGAGGTTTTGCGCCGCCTGCAGGCCGCTGGCATGGATTCGATGCCCGGCGGCGGCGCCGAGATCCTGACCGAGCGGGTGCGCAAGATCATCGCGCCGCGCAAATGCGATAGCGACACCTGGCTGCGCATCATGGAAGAAGCGCACAGCCTCGGCATGCGCACCACCGCGACGATGATGTTCGGTCACGTCGACACCGCCGAGGATCGCATCGAGCACCTCGAGCGTCTGCGCCTGGTGCAGGACCGCAGCGGTGGGTTCACCGCCTTCATCGGCTGGACCTTCCAGCCCGGCGGCAATCCGCTCGGCGCGCAGCTGCTGGCGCAGGGCTGGCGTAAGAAGACCCACGCCGAGTACTTCCGCCTGACCGCGGTGGCGCGGCTGTTCCTCGACAACTTCGACAACCTGCAGGCGAGTTTCGTCACCCAGGGCGCCGAGGCCGCGACCCTCGCGCTGCGCGCCGGCTGCAACGATTTTGGCTCGGCGATGCTGGAGGAGAACGTGGTCAGTTCCGCCGGCTGTTTCGAACTGGTCGCCATCGACCAGATCGAAAAGTGCATCGAAGCCGCCGGTTTCCTGCCGCGGCAGCGCAACCAGGCCTACCAGATCATCGACACGCGCGGACCGGCACCCACGCCCAATGCGCATCTGGTCGGCCACAGCCCGGCTTGATGGTTTCTTCCAACTCGTCACCGGACCCAGACTGATGGTTGCTTCGAACCCGTCGCCCGGTCTTGCCGACCTGATGGATCTTGAGTTCCATCTGCTGCGACTGGAGGATGGCAACGAGGGCGCCGCAGCCGCCGCGCGTACGGTCGGCGAATCGGCCGGCCGGGATGCATCCCCGACCGAGGGCAACACCCCCACCGCGCGCTGGGCGATCGCATCCCAATGGTTGCAGAAGCTGCGCCGCAGCGGCGCCCCGATGCCGGGTGCGCGGGTGGAAATGGGTTTGCGCCTCGCCGGCCTGTTGCTGTCGCTGCTCGGCGCTTTCCTCGGCGCGGCTGCCTGCGCCGGCGCGCTCGCCTATGACGGCCAGGAGCCGATCAATCTGTGGAAGTTTCTCGGCGTCTTCGTGCTGCTGCAGGTACTTCTCCTGGTGCTGCTCCTCGTCGCCCTGACCACCGCGACCCTACGAGGTTCGGCGTGGCTGTCACTGGTGCAGCGCGGCCTGCGCGCCTTCGCGCGTTCGCGACTGGTCGACCGGCTGCTCGGCCTGGCCCCCAATCATGAAGGGCGCAATCCGGTCCAGGAATGGACGGCCGACTCCCAGCGCCTGCGCGCGCGCCACGCGCTCTATCACGACGCCGAACGCTGGCTGCTGCTGCGGCTGGCGCAACGTTTCGGCGTCTACTTCAATCTCGGCGCGCTGTTGATGTTCGCCGGCCTGGTGGTGTTCACCGACCTCGCCTTCGGCTGGTCCACCACCCCCGCCGGCCTCGAAGGCGACCACCTGGCGGCGATCTGCCGTGGCCTCGGGGTGCCGTGGGAATGGTCCGGGCTGGACCTGGTGCCAGCCCTGGAGCAGGTCGAAGCCACGCGCTGGAGCCGCCTTGAAGGCGCCTTCGCCGACCCCGAAACCGGCCCCGCCGCGGCTGCCGGTTGGTGGCCCTTCCTGCTGATGGCCTTGCTGGTGTGGGGGCTGCTGCCGCGCCTGCTCGCCTGGATCTATGCGCGACGCCGCTACCGCGCCTGCCTAGCGCAGGCGCGCCTCGACCACGCCGGCTTTGCGCGCCTATGGCAACTCGCCGCGCCACAAGCGGGCCTGCAGTGGGCCGGCCCCGCCCCTGACGAGGTCGCCGGACCCCGCCTGGCCAAACAGGGCGCGCTTCCGGCGAGCGTGCTCGGCGATGCCGTAGATGTGGCCGCCGCCAACGCCTGCGTGATCGTCTGGGGTGGTTGGCCGGTCGACGACAGCGAGGTCCTGGCCCTGCTGCAGCGCAACGGATCGTGGTCCGCGCCGTCCTGCACCCGCGCCGGCGGCGCCGACGAAAACGCGACTCGGACCGCACTCGAAACGCTCGCCGCACAAACTCCGCCTGCAGTAGCGCTGCTGGTCGAAGCGGCGGAATCTCCTGATAAACGCCTGCTGCGTTTCCTGCGCGAGATGCGTGCCGCGCTGCGCACCGAAACGCCCATCCTGATCGCTTTGGTCGAGCCCGTCGCCGGCCAAAGGGAAGCGGTGCTGCCCCGTCACGTCGAATTGTGGCAGCGTTATCTCGCCGCCCTGAACGACCCCTATCTCCTGGTCGAAGCCTTGCAAGGATGATGGAGCTGCCCACCTTCGTCGTTGTCGGTCACGTCAATAAAGGCAAGTCCTCGGTGGTGGCGACGCTGATCGAAGACCCCTCGGTGCCGGTCGACTGGACGCCTGGAACCACGCGCCACACCGGCGAATACCTGTTACGCCACGGCGAGCAGACGGTGCTGCGCATCCTCGACACGCCCGGCTTCCAGGAGGCGCCAGCGGTGCTCGAGTGGCTGCGCCACCACGCCGCCAACGCCGGCGAACGGCAAGCCGCTGTGGCGCGTTTCGTGCGTGAATTCGGCGACAGCGACCGTTTCCAGGACGAAGTCGAACTCTTACGTCCCCTGGTCGAGGGCGGCGCCGGAATCCTCTACGTGGTTGACGGTTCCCGCCCCTACCGGCCGGTTCACGAGGCCGAAATGGAGATCCTGCGCTGGACCGGGCGACCGGGGATGGCGCTGGTCAACCGCATCGGCGACGCCTTGCATCTGCAGGACTGGCAGCCGGTGCTGCTGCAGTTCTTCAACGCGGTACGCAGTTTCGACGCGCACCAGGCCAGCTTCGCCGAGCGCATGGAAGTACTGCGCGGCTTCGCCGCGGTGCGCGACGAATGGCGTCCGGCGATCGAAGCCGCGGTGGCTTCGCTGAGCGACGCGCGCGCGCACACCGACCGCGCCGCGGCAGCCCGCATCGCCGAACAGATCGGCGCGATGCTCGCCCACGTCGAGCGCCGCCGCCTGCACGCCGGCGAGGATCCGGCGCGTGACCCTTCCTTCGACGAGGCCCTGCGCGACGGCTATCGCCAATGCCTGCGCGACCTCGAAGCCGAGGCCCGCGGCGCGGTGGAGGCTCTCTACGGGCACTCCAAACTGGAACGCAACAGCGCCGCCTTTGAACTGCTCGACCAGGACCTGTTCAGCGAAACCAGCTGGAAGCTGTTCGGCCTGGCCCGCCGCCAGCTGCTGGTGCACGGCGCCGGCTGGGGCGCGGCCCTTGGGGGGGGACTCGACCTGATGGTCGGCGGCCTTTCCTTCGGCACCGGCGCCCTGCTCGGCGCCCTCGGCGGCGCCGCCGGCGCGTGGTGGGGCAGCGACCGCCTCGGCCGCGTGTGGGACCACAGCAACCGCGCCTTCCGCGCGCTCTTCCCCGGCGAAACCGGCCGCTTCCGCTGCTTCGGCCCGGTCACCCAGCCCGCCTTCGCCTGGATCCTCCTCGACCGCGCCCTCAGCCACTGGCACGCAGTCCGCGACCGCGCCCACGCCAGCAAGGCCGTGCTGCAAACCGAAAGCGGGATCAAAGCCGGCGTGGTTTCACACCTCGGCCCCAATCAACGGCGTGAATTAGAGCGTAGGCTGAAGGAACTGGTTCAAAACCACATGGCTGCGGGACGAAATAAAATCGACGCGTTGACAGCCGTACTGATCCAGACGATCGGATGAATTCAGGCTAATTCCTTGCTACCTAATGTTGACAGTGCCCAAGAAGTTCAGGAAGCTTGGATTGAATGAGTTCGTTTCGCTCATAGCGAATAACGCGCTTCGCGCGAAGGGGCTTCGGAAGATCGTAAGGGTCGATTCCCTGTATCAGCGACAACATTGAATTCTCATGGTGTTTATCGGCCATGATGTCCACGTGCCGGCTCCTCCATTCGTAACTGGGCCACGGTCGGTCAATGGCATTCAAATTGGTGCCCACGACCACTACATATCTAGCTCGATCCAATGCGTCATCCATATTGCGGGTGAAATCTCCATACGGCCGTTTTCGATCCTCTCCGCTAAAATACGCACTCATTTTGCATTTTTCGGTCAGGTACTTGAAAACCGTCGTCGCGATATCAATATCAGGACTTCCATAGCTGATAAACACGTCCAGGCCAGATGAGGGTGGTGGTGCGACTGACACGGTTTCGGTCTCAATTGAAAGTCCTCTACAACGCTTGATGATCCTCCGTGAAATGGGACACAGATCCAATGTCGAGCAATCTCGCTGTTGTAATTCGTGATAGGCCTCTTTTTCGCTTCTTGAAATGGAAACTTGAGACTCTTCCATTGATCTATGGATGAGTTGCTCAAGGGCGCAAAGGTCCTCAATGTCATACCTCTTGGCATCATAAAAGGCGATATCAGGGATGAACACTTCTGTATTCTGTTCATCTTCCAAGGAAGCCATCATCCTCTGTACCTCAAACAAACCCATCACGGCGGGTACGAGTTCATTTTGATAAATTTCTCCGAAGCAAATAACTGATCCATCCGGTATCTTTATCTTGGCGATTCGATCTACCTCGATTCCAGAATCCTCGGTCGTAATATTGATGAAGCAGTCATCGACCATTGGTTGCTCAATTCCTTGGAAGGTAATGGCAACGGAGTCGGGACCGTAGATCCATTTCATTGGTAGTTCTTCGGATTTTAGAGATGGATGCCCCTGATCTTGAAATTTCTTCTCCCATAGTTTCCACGCCGTGGTGAAGTCAGGATGATCTATGGATTTGCCAGCATCGCCTTGGAACAAATACCTCCTTCCTTGATCACGATTTACAATGATTAACTCTTCTCGGAGTTCCCTTTCAATGGTCTTTTCTGGATGTAGGAGTTCATCCAAACCATCAGCGCCGCCGTTTGCGATGTTCCATCCGATAGGATGGATTGGTCTGTAGTTCATGCAAAAAAATTCTCGACCTTCCATCCGAATGATGGGCAGCGAACCACCGTTTCCATAGCGAAATACGAACAGGGGGTCAGAGTACGCCCAACTCTCTTCCGACCTACTAAACAAGACACGATCGAGGGTTTCCTGGAGGGCCGTCCTGTCAACTTCGGAAGAGTTCAACGAATGTACATAGTCCTTGCTCGATCTTCGCCATATCGTCGGGCTGGATCGGTCAAACCCTAAGACCAGACGGTTGCCAAGCCCTTGGCGAGTCAAGCGAAAATCCGACATCAGGATCTGGAGCATCTGGTTCTCGGCGAAACCCAAGGTTTGGACATGTTCTTGATCCCATCTGCTCATAATCAATTCAAACTCCTCCCCGGTCGGCAATCCCAACCTGGGGTAGTCATTCTAATCTAGGCAACCACAATAAAGGGTTTTCCTAAATCATGGCCCATTTCCGATGAAACGAGATGCGGTTCGGTCACTCCGCGCGCGCTGCGGTTTGAACGATGAGTTCGCGGCGGTAGTTGTCGAAGAGGGTGGATTTGGACAGGGTGCCGAGGAAGAAGCCGTCGGCGTCGACGACGGGGAGCACCCAGGCGCGG
This sequence comes from Planctomycetota bacterium, assembly GCA_021776925.1. GTDB lineage: Bacteria > Planctomycetota > UBA1135 > UBA1135 > UBA1135 > JAJFFB01. Next base: position 19,416 of record JAJFFB010000110.1, read on the forward strand.
GTGGAGTGGAAGACGTCCATGGCTTGTAGTAGGGAGTCGTCGTGGCGAATGCGTGGCACGGTGCTGTCCATCGCGGTTTCGACCGGGGTGATCTGGCGCAGCAGCGGGTCGAAGATGACGCCGCGTAAGGACGACAGGTCGAGCATGCCCTGGAAGCGGCCTTCGGCGTCGATCACCGCGAAGTGGTTGCGGCGCGTTTGCGGCAACAGCTGGGCGAGGTCTTCGAGGTTCTTGCCGACTTCGATGGTGCGGCTTTCGTCGTCGAGCATTTCCACCGCAGCGAGGTCGGCGAGGATGCGCTTGTCGGTGCCGGGGCGCAGCAGGCGTCCGCTCTCGGCCAGTTCCCAGGTGTAGAAGCTGTGGCGCAGGAGCGTGCGCGAGACCAGCGCCGACAGCACCGCGACCAGCATCAAGGGCAGCGTCTGCGCCCAGCCGCCGGTGGATTCGAGCGCCAGGAACATGCCGGTGAAGGGCGCCTGCATGGTGCCGGCGACCAGACCGGCCATCGCCAATAACGCAAAGAAAGCCGGTTCGGCCAGACCGGCGTCGGGGGCGATCACGTGCAGCAGCGAACCGAAGGCGCCGCCGAGGATCGCACCGAGCACCAGCGACGGCGCGAAGATGCCGCCCGGTGCGTTGGACCCCAGAGTCAGCACCGTGGCCAGGAACTTGGCGGCGAGCAGGGCCAACAACAACAGGAAACCACTTTGCATTTCGCCGCCGAGCGCGCGGTCGACCACCGCGTAGCCCTCGCCGATCGCCTGCGGATTCCACAGACCGATCAGGCCGACGCCGAGTCCGGCCAGGGCGGCGACCACGCCGGTGCGCGCCAGAAAACCCTTCTGCTTGAGGCGGCTCGCCAGCGCTTCACAGCGGAAGATCGCGGTGACCAGCCCCACCGACAACAAACCACAGGCGATGCCGAGGATCGAAGCCAGGCCGAGGTCGCCGGCGCCCCACTCATAGTTACCCGCAGCAAAAGCGCCCTCGGCACCGAGCACCACGCGGCCGATCTGGGTGGCGACGGTGCCCGCCACCACCACCGGGATGACGGTGGCCAGCGACCACTCGGCCAGCACCACCTCGGTGGCGAAGATCACCCCGGTCAGCGGTGCGTTGAAGATCGCGCCGATGCCGCCGGCGACCCCGCAGGCGAGCAACAGGATGCGTTGCCGTTCGGCCAGACCGGCGGCGCGCGCGACGGTGCTGCCGACCGCTGCGGCGCTGAAGGCGATCGGGCCCTCGAGGCCGGCCGAGCCGCCGCTGGATACGTTGACCAAGGATCCGAGCAGACGGCTGACGATCGAGCGCGCGCGCATCGACCCGCCACGCCGCGACACCGCTTCGAGCACCGCAGGCACGCCGTGGCCGCCCGGCTCTCGGAACAACAGCCGAATGATCCACACCCCGAGCAGCGCCCCCACCGCGGGCAGCATCCAGCCGAAACCGGTCCGGCGCACGCTGTCGAGCGCTTCGAAAAGCTGGTGCACGCCGCTGCGCAACACCACCGCCACCGCCGCGCTGGCCATGCCGACCAGCGCGGCGAGGCCGGCCAGCAGCCACGGCTCGGCGCGCGAGCCACCGCCCTGCAACCAGGTGCTGCGGATTCCCGCCATCACTCTTCGGGTTCGATCTCGGCCACCAGCCGCAACAGCTCGCCTTCTTCCAGCCCAACCACGGCAGCGGCCTGCCCCGCGTCACCAGCGCCCAGCCCCCCCCCATCGGGTGCGAGCAGCTGCTGAGTGCGGGCGTCGCGCAGCACCATGGCGAGGCGCGCCAGCACCTTGAGGTGCACCGCGGGACTCGGGTTCAGCAGCAGGAAGACGGTGTGCACCGGCGCGCCGTCGAGCGCGCTCCAGTCCATCGGCGCGGCCAGACGGCCGACCACCACGGTGGCCTCGTCGCACCACACCGGATCGGGCTGGCGCGGGTGCGGCAGCGCGATGCCGTCGCCGATGCCGGTCGAGGACAGGGCCTCGCGCTCGAGCAGACGCGCCAGCAGCAGCGCGGGGTCGGCCGAGGAATCGATCGGCGCGCGGTCGACCAGCTGGCGCAAAACCTCCTCGACACTTCCGGGAACGATTTCAGTGGCCAGGCCGCCGCGCCCCAGCGCCAGGGTCAGCGGACGGCTGCCCGGATCCAGGGCCGGGGCGGCCGGAGCGGATGGCCACGAACCGTGCACCGGCACCGAATGCAGCTCGCGCAATTGCAGCCCCTGTTGTTGAGCCCAGCGGCGCAGCTGGCTGGTCTCGAAGTGGAATTCGCCGCTCGGGCGGCGCACGCCGAGCAGGCCTTCGCGCGCCCAGCGGCGGACCGTCGCCGGGGATACCGCCAGCATGCGCGCCGCTTCGTCGAGGCTCAGAGCCATGGGCCGGGATTCTATCCCGCCGGGCTATCCTATACAGCCATGGTGTCGCCGCTGGACGATGTTGCCCGGCCTCCGGAAGAGGTGCGCCCACCTGGCGCCGCACTCCTCCCCGAGGATTCTCCGCACAGAGCGCTGGAGGAGATCCAACTGCCGTTGGACGCCCTCGAAGAACGCGCCGCGCGCTGTGGATTAGGTGGGATTCCGACCAAGGTGCGGGCGCGCGAACGCCTGAGCGCGGCCGATGGTCTGGCGATGTATCAATCGCCCGACATCGCGCTGCTCGGTCTGCTCGCCGACGAAGAACGCGCGCGGCGTCATGGCGACGTGGCGTTCTACAACGTCAACATTCACATCAACTACACCAACTGGTGCAACAAGTTCTGTGAGTTCTGCGCCTTCCAACGGCGCCCGGGCGATGACGGCGCCTACTGCATGTCGCCCGAGCAGATCGAGGCCGAGCTGGCGGCGGCGGATCCGGCGGCGACCGAGGTGCACATGGTCGCCGGGGTGTGGCCGGCGCTGAAGTACGACTACTTCCTTGACATCCTGCGCGCGGCCAAACGCGCGCGGCCCGACATTCACGTCAAGGCCTTCACCATGGTCGAGATCGACCAGATCGTCAAGACCGCGGGCAAGCCGCTGGCCGAGGTCATGCAGGAACTGCGCCAGGCCGGTTTGGATTCGATGCCGGGGGGGGGCGCCGAAGTGTTTTCCGAGCGCGTGCGCCAGGAGCTGTATCCGAAGAAGATGAGCGCCGAACGCTGGATCGAACTCGCACGCGACATTCATCAGCTCGGTTTCCGCACCAACGCAACGATGTTGTACGGCATGACCGAGACGCTCGAGGAACGCGTCGACCACCTCGAACGGCTGCGCGCGCTGCAGGACCAGACCGGTGGCTTCCAGGCCTACATTCCGCTGGCCTTCCACCCCGACAACACCGGCATCGATCACCTGCCCTTCCCCTCGCCGCCGGAACGGCTGCGCGCGATCGCGATCGGGCGGCTGTTCCTCGACAACTTCGACCACATCAAGGCCTATTGGGTCATGCTCGGCCTGCCGGTCGCGCAGATGGGGTTGAATTACGGCGCCAACGATCTCGATGGCACCGTCACCCAGGAAAAGATCTACCACGACGCCGGCGCCGGCACGCCGCAACAGCTGCACCTCGACCACCTGCAGCAGCTGATCCGCGAAGCCGGCCGCGTCCCCACCGAACGCGACACCCTCTATCAGGTGGTCGCGCGCTGAGGGCCGCAACGTGCTGCGCATCGGCACCGTCCCCTACCTGGTCGCCCGGCCCCTGACCTGGGGGCTGGAACGGGATCCGCAGGTCAGCCTGAGCGTGGCCACCCCCGAGGTCCTGGCCGCGGGTCTGAACAGCGGCGAGATCGACGTGGCGCTGGCCTCCTCGATCCTGGCGCTGGAGCCCGACGCCTTCCCCTTCTGGCACCAAGGCCCGGTCATCGCCGCGCGCGGGCCGATCCGTTCGGTCCTGCTGCTGCTGCGCCCCGGTGTGGAATCCCCGCGCGAAATCAAACGCTTGGGTCTCGATCCGCACAGTCGCACCGGACGCGCGCTGGCCGAAATCGTTCTGCGCGACCACTACGGAGTGGAGTGCGTGTCCGAAGAGATATCCGACTGGTCACAGGCCTTTGACCAGGGCCTGGACGCGGTCCAGCTGATCGGCGACCCGGCGCTGCGCGCGCGCGCCGTGCGGCCGGATTGGAAAATCCTGGATCTTGGTGAAACCTGGGCAGAGTTGACGCGTCTTCCTTTTGTATTCGCCGGTTGGATAGGCCGGCGGGGATTCGATCCCATGGAAGCTGCTCACATTCTTGACCCTGCGGCCGTACAGGGACTGAGCCAGCGCGATGCGCTCGTTGCCGAAGGCAGCGCGCAGCTGGGGCACAACTCTGCATTCCTGCAGCGTTACCTCTTCCAGGATCTGTCCTACCGACTGCCTGCCGCAACCGTGCACGCCGCCCTGGCAGAATTCCAGGCGCGCCTGCGCCTGCCCGTTTCATGATTCCCGACGACGCCGTTCCGCTGTTCCCGCTCCCGAACGTCCTGCTGTACCCGGGTGCGGTGCTGCCGCTGCACGTCTTCGAACCGCGCTACGTGAAATTGGTCGAAGACCTGCAGGCCAGCGGCAGTCCGTGGCTCGCCCTGGGCCTGTTGCGCCGCGGCTGGGAAGACGATTACTTCGGCCAACCGCCCATCCATGAAATTGCCGGCGTCGGCCGCCTGGTGCAATCGCAACAGGCCGGCGGCGGTCGTTGGAACGTGCTCGTCGAAGGCGTGCAGCGCGTGCGCCTGGCAGAAGTTCCCAGCGACCGGCTGTATCGCCAGGTGCGCGTCGAGCGCCTGACCGAAATCCCAGTGCCCGACCAGGACCATGCAGCAGAACTGACCGGCCAATTGCGCGCCCTGCTCAGCGAACTTGCCGCCGAAGAAGTGTCGCCCAACCTTGACGGCGGCCCCGCCTATCTCGCCGACCTGCTGTTGGTCGCGCTCGCCATCGGCATGGAAGAAAAGGTCGAGATCTTCGCCGAACTCGATATTGAGTCCAGGGCTCAACAAGTGATGAGCCAAGCGCGTGAAGAACTCGAGGTCAACCGCGCACTGCGCGCCGCCGACGCGGGTGGCGCGGACGGCCGCTGGAATTGAGCCGAAGCCAATAGAGTCCGCACCTGAATATGAAGCGGTTGGGCGGAGTTTTTTGATTTATATTGGAGGTGGTTTCCCCAACTCAAGATCTCCTCATGAAGAATCTCCAGACTCCCCTACTCCTGGCCATTGCATTTGCCGCACTGGCTCTTCCGGTGAGTGCCCAGCAATTCGTTTTTGCTGATCCCTACTCGACGCCTCCCGGTTCGCCCAGCCTTCACGCTGCACCTCCGACACCCATGCCCGGTGCCGGGACCCAGGCTGCAGGCAACGTGACCATCATTGAAAGCCAGAGCACCATGACCGCGCACGACATGGACGTCGAATGGCGCAACGTTGCCAGTGGCATGGGCTTCACCGCGGCGATCTTCCCGCAGTCCACGCTCGACACCACTGCATTTTTTGCCACTACCGACATCCTGGTCATTTCGTCTGGAATCATCGGATTGTCCACGACCGCCGTTTCCAACATCCAGGCTTACGTGGCCCAGGGTGGCCAGGTCTATTTGCAGGGCGAATACCTGACTTCCTACGGCACCAACATCGCCTTCAATACCATCGTCAATGCTCTGGGTGGCGGCTTCAGCCTCGGCGGCACCACCTCCGGCGACTTGGTGCCGATGTCGATCAGCGGAGTGTTGTCGACCACGCCAAACGCGGTCCCCTCGATTGGCTATCACTGGTACGGCGCCTGGGGCACCGCCGGTGCGTTGGTCACTCCTTTCATGCACTACGGTGGTCAGGATTTCGGCTGGATGTTCGAGGCCGCTGGCGGCGGCAAGATCGTGCACAACACCGACCAGGACTGGGTGCGTGTGACCACCAGCCCGGCGCTGTTGGAAAACTTCCTCACCTACCTCAGTGGTCCAGAGGGATTCCGCATCTCGGTTTCGCCTGATCCGCTCCAGGGCGGCAACTCGGCCACGCTGAGCGCGAAGGGCGGCACGCCTTTGGGCCAGATCATTCCGGCCTATTCGCTCACCGGCAGCGGCCCGACCAACACGCCCTATGGCCTTGTTGATCTCAGCCAGCCCATCCGCACCTTGCCGACCATGACCGCCGACGCCAACGGCGACGCCTCCCACACGCAGGTGGTGCCCAACGCCATCGGCGTCACCGTCTGGATCCAGGCCGTCGACACCCTCAGCGGCGACATCAGCAATCTGCTGACCCAGGTCATCAGCTAGTCGACGACCGTCCGGTTTCGACCCATCGCCTCAGACCACTTCCTGCCCGCGCAGGAAGTGGTCTGTCTCTTTTCTCCGCGCACATGTTGAGATTAATGCTCAAATGGAATCCGATGTATAGGTGCGTGATCTTTGAACCCCGCATTCTGAATGTGCTCCGCCGAGGAGATCCAGGCCGGCATCCAAGGAATTTGGTCTATATTGGAGTCGGATTCCGCCACCAAGGACACCTACATGAAAAGATTCCTTGCACCCTCGCTCCTGGTGGCGGCGATTGCGGCTTTGGCCGTTCCGGTCACTGCTCAGCAATTCGTATCCACCGACCCCTTCTCTACTCCACCAGGTTCTCCGGCCCTGACCTGGTCACCCCCCTCCACCATGCCTGGCGCCGGAACGCAGGCCACAGGCAACGTGACCATCATCGAGAGCCAGAGCACCATGGCCGCGCACGACATGGATGCGGAATGGCTAAGCGTAGCTACCGCCATGGGGTTCACTGCCGGGATCTACCCGCAGTCCACCCTGGAAAGTAAAACCTTTTACACCACCACCGACATCCTGGTGGTTTCCTCAGGGATCATCGGCTTGTCGAGCAATGCGGTGGTCAACATCGAAGACTTCCTGCGCGAAGGCGGACAGGTCTACCTGCAGGGCGAGTACCTCACTTCGTACTCGACCAACATCGCCTTCGCCGCCATTGTCAACATCTTCAGCGGCGGATTTACCTGGGGCGGCACCACTTCCGGTGACCTGCAGCCCATGAACATCAGTGGCGCCTGTTCCACCACTCCCAACTCGGTGCCATCAATCGGCTACCACTGGTACGGTGCTTGGGGCACCGCCGGTGCTCTGGTCACGCCCTTCATGCATTTCGGCGGTCAGGATTTCGGCTGGCTGCTCGAGGTCCCGGGCGGCGGCAAGATGGTGCACAACACCGACCAGGACTGGGTCCGCGTGACCACCAGCCCGGCGCTGATGGAAAACATCCTCACCTACCTGAATGATGTCTTCCGCATTTCGGTTGCTCCGGATCCAATTCAGGGCGGCACGTCCGCCACGCTGACCGCAGAGCGCGCAACTCCCTTGGGCAGAGTCATCGCTGCCTACTCGCTCACCGGCAGCGGCCCGCACAACACCATCTTCGGCCCGGTCGATCTGAGCCCACCGATCTACACCCTGCCGACGATGACCGCCGATGCAAACGGTGTGGCATCCCACACCCAAACGGTGCCCAACGCCCTCGGCGTGACCGTCTGGATCCAAGCCGTCGACATCACCAGTGGCGACATCAGCAACCTGCTGACCCAGGTCATCAGCTAGCAATTCCAGGCCCGCCCGCAGGCGGGCCAAGTTTCAGACCACTTCCAGCAGCAGCGGGAAGTGGTCTGAGCATTTTTTCAGGTCGTGGCCGGGGAGGTGGTCGACGATGCGGGCGCTGTGCACGTGGTCGCGCAGGGCGTGGGTGACCAGGGCGTAGTCGAGGCGGCCGCGGTGCGGGCGTTGGTGGAAGGTGGCCTTGCGCGTGTGCGCCATGGTGTCGATGAGCCCGGCTTCGGTCAGGGTGCGCAGGGTGTTGCCGCCGGGTTTCTCGTTGAGGTCGCCGAGCAGGACGGCGCGGTAGCTGGCGTGTTCTGCGGCTTCCTCGCGCACGATGCGCGCGATCTCTTCGGCTTCGGCGGTGCGGATGAGCTCGGCGCCGTGATCGCCGCGCTGCGATTTGAGATGGGCGACGAAAACGTCGAAGCGCATCGGCGCCGAGATCTCGACGCGTAACAGATCACGGCGGAAGTTGTACTCGCGGCCGTTGGCGGCGCGGAAGCGGCGGTGGCGGTACGAAGTCGAAGAGCGCACCGGCAGTCGGCTGAGCAGACCGACGTCGATACCACGGTCATCGTTGCCCTCGATCAGGACGACCTGATATCCCGAATCCGGCAGGTGCTTGTGGACGAAGCGCTCGAGCAGGAAGCGGTTCTCGACTTCCTGAACGGCGACCAGGTCCGGGTCGAGTTCGCGCAGCACCGCGGCCATACGCGCCTGCCGCTGCGGCGTGGTCGCACGACTCGACTGGTCGTTGCGGTAGGGATCGTTGTAGCGATCGAAGAAGTTCTCCAGATTCCAGCTGGCGATGCGCAGGGCTTTCCCCATGACATCAGGATGGCGAGCCCAAGGGTCGGGCTGCAAGCCGTTTAGGAGAGTTCATAAAAAAGAAGACCAAGACCGGTTTTCCCGCCACCACTTCAGAATTCCGGTCTTGGCCTCAGCTTCGTTCCCGAAGCAGCAGGGGGCTGAAGCCCTCCGCCAAGGATGAACTAAGCCCCTTCTCCAAGCCGGCAAGGGTAAATCCTGTCTTTTTCAGGAGTTGCGTCAATCGGCAACATTTGGGACAAGGAGGAAATCAACGCCCCGCCTCGGCGCACAGTTCTTGCGCGCGCTTCAGGGCCTCTTCCACTGCCAGCACTTCGCGCTCGCCACCGCCGGCACGCAGGCTCCATTCGACCTTGCGCTCGCCGGCGTCGCGGCCGACCACAATGCGCAAGGGCACGCCGACCAGGTCGGCGTCTTTGAACTTGGCTCCAGGGCTGACCTTGGGGCGGTCGTCCCACACCACGTCGACGCCGGCGGCTTCGAGGCTGTCGTGGATCTCGTCGGCGAGCGCGTCTTGTTCTTCATTGCCGGCTTTCATCTGCACCAGGTGCACCGCGTAGGGTGCGATCGGCAGCGGCCAGATCATGCCGCCGTCGTCGTGGTTCTGTTCGACCGCCGCGGCAGCAACCCGCGACACGCCGATGCCATAACAACCCATCCACATCGGCTCAAGCTTTTGCTGCTCGTTGTTGAAGTTTGCCCCCATCGCCTCGGAGTACTTGGTGCCGAGCTGGAAGATGTGGCCGACCTCGATGCCCCGCGTGATCTCGATCGCGTCGTCGCTGTCGAGCATCAGGTCGCCGGCCTGCACCGTGCCGAAGTCGGCGGTCTCGGGTTGCTCCAGGTCGCGGCCGAAGTAGACGTCGAGGTAGTGGGTGTCGGTCTCGTTGCCGCCGCACAGGAAACCCTGGACGCCCTCGACCGAATGGTCGGCGAGCAAGCGCACTTCGGAGTCCAGACCGATCGGCCCGGCGAATCCCGGTTCGGCACCGGTGGCCTTGCGCACCAGCGCTTCGTCGGCCATTTCCAAGGCTACAGCACCGAGGTGATTGAGCAGCTTGACCTCGTTGATTTCGCGGTCCCCGCGGCACATCACCGCGACGCTCTGCTCGGTATCGCCGAACACCGCTCGGTAGAGCACGGTTTTCAGCATGCGTTGCAACGGCAGGTCAGGGAACATCTCGACCAACGCGTCGCAACTGCGTGCGCCAGGGGTAGCCTCCTTGTGCATCGCAACATCAGTAGCGGGTTCGGGTGCGGCGGCGATGCGCGACACCGCCTTCTCGACGTTGGCGGCGTAACCGGTCGCGCGACACACCGCGATCGCGTCCTCGCCGGTGTCGGCGTCGACCATGAACTCTTCCGAACCGGAACCGCCGATCGCGCCGGAGTCGGCCTCGACCGGGGTGAAACGCAGTCCGCAGCGGGTGAAGATGCTGCGATAGATCTCGCGCATCAGGGCATAGGACTCGGCCATCGCCGCGGCCGAGACGTCGAAGGAATAGGCGTCCTTCATGATGAACTCGCGCCCGCGCATCAGCCCGAAGCGTGGCCGGATCTCGTCGCGGAACTTGGTCTGGATCTGGTACAGGATCTGCGGCAGCTGTTTGTGCGACTGGATCTGACGGCGCACGAAGGCGGTGATGACCTCTTCGTGCGTCGGGCCGAGGCACACCTCGGAACCCTTGCGTTCCTTGAAATGAAACAAGATGCCCTCGCTCACGTAACGATCCCAGCGCCCCGACTCGACCCACAGTTCCTTGGGTTGCATCGCCGGCATCAGCATTTCCTGGCAGCCCTGGCGATCGTGCTCCTCGCGCACGATGTTCTCGATGCGGCGCAGCACGCGCCACATCATCGGACCGTAGACGTAGATCCCGGCGGCCAGCTTCTGGATGAAGCCGGCGCGTGCCATCAAGGCGTGCGAGCGCACCTCGGCGTCGGCCGGGTCCTCGCGCTGGGTCACAAACAGCATCTTGGTGAGGCGCATGAAGCCCGCATTCTAGGTCTGCCCAGGGTTATGCTGAACCACGATGAAACCGCGCGGGACCGCCCTGCTGCTGACCGGCCTGCTCGCGGCGTGCGCCCTGCTGTTGTTGTGGGATCCGCTGAGCGGTCCCGGGGCAGGCGCCAGCGGCGAACACCAGGGGGCCGGGTCGCAGACCGAGGCCGCCGCGGACCACAGCGCGAGCAACGCCAAGGAGGCCGCCGCCGCGGCAGCCGCCGGCCGCAGCGACGCGCAAAGAGAGCAGGCCGCGTCGGCCGCAAACACCACCTCCGACCGCGTCCGCGGCATCCCCTCCTTCCGCGGTCGCCTGCTGCTGCCGAGCGGCGCACCCGCCGCCGGCGCCGAGGTGCGCGCCTACGGCTTTCCCGGACAGGCGCTGATCCACGATCCGAGTGACCCGCGCGCCCGCTCCTATGCAGAATTACGCGCCACCGCCGACGCACGCGGCGACTTCGTGCTCAGTGAATCCCCGCTCGGCGGCCTGCGTTTCCTGCTCCACGCCCGTTACCCAAACATGCCGGCGCTGGAACTCGCCGACCTGCCGGTGCGCACCGGCGGCACGCGCGACCTCGGCGATCTGTCCTTCACCGCGCCGGTCGAGCTGAGCGGCCTAGTGCTCGACCAGGATGGCATGCCGGTGGCCGGCGCCGAAATTGCCGTGGTACGCGAATCCCCCGGCGCGGCGCTTTCTCCCTGGCTGAGCAGCCACGCTCCCGAACTGGCGGACGTCGGCGACGAAACTGGGCGCGATGGGTCCTTCTCCGTTAGCGGATTACCCTCCGGCATGCTGCGCGTGGTGGCGCGGGCGCCGGGTTTCCTCGAGGCTTCCTCGGCGCCGGCGCTGGCCGCACCCGGGAACCACTTCGGCGAAATGCAGGTGATCATGGAACGCGGCCGCGTCCTCGTTGGCCGCGTTCTGTTTGCGGGCGGCGGCCCCGCCGTCGGCGCACTGGTCGAAGCCAGCTATGGAAGAAGCGAGCGCAGCCAGGCCACCAGCGACGAAGACGGCCTGTTCTCCCTCTACCTGCCTCTGGCACCCGGGCGCGTCACCCTGCTGGCCTCGGCCCAGGACCACCTGCGCGCGCGCCTGCGCTTGCGTGCCGAAGAACTCGACCTGGTCCAAGAGATGGTGCTGCTGCCGATGCTGCCGCTGCCCGGCATCGTGGTCGACATCGACGGCCGCCCGGTGCCCGCTGCGCGCGTCGGACTATTCGAAGAATCGCGCGCACGCTTCGCGCGCATGTCGCCCCAGAACTGCATGCCGTTGAGCGAGAGCCACAGCGGTGAAGACGGGCGCTTCACCCTCGACGTCGACCTTTCGGCGACGCGCGAGGGCCGCTTCGTGGCGGTGGCCTGGGACGAGGTGCACGCGCCCGGAACTTCCCCCCCCCTGCGCCTCGACTACGACGCCAGCCGCGTGCCGGTCGAACCCGTGCAGGTGCGCATGAAAAACGGCACCGGGCTCAGCGGCACTGTGTTTCGCACCGATGGCACTGCCCTGGCCGGCGCGCGCGTGCATCTGCTGCGCCACCTTGCGGCGCGCGGCAGCCGCGACCTCAACGCGGTGCTGATGCAATCGCACGGGCAGATCGTGGCGCGCGCCAGCAGCGATGGCGGCGGTCGATTTGAATTCAAAGGCCTCCCACCTGGTGACTACCACCTCGAGGGCTTTCACCGTGGCTGGTCGCCGGCGCGCAGCGAGGAGTTCGCACTTATCGAGGGCGACAGCGGCTCCTGGGATCTGACCCTGGCGCCGCACAGCAGCATCGCCGGCAAGGTCACCGGTCCGCGCGAGTCCTTCGGCCCGTTGCGGGTGCTGGCCACGGCTCTCGACGGCGCCTGCGCCGACGCGCTGGTGGCAGCCGACGGCTCCTATCAATTCGAACCGCTGGTGCCCGATACCTACCGGCTCGAGGTCTACGAGATCGCCGGCACTCATGACCTGCGCGCCTGGGGACGCTCGCGCGGCGCCAGTCTCAGCCCGCACCTCGAGATCGAACTCGGCGAAAGCGAGAACCGCCGCCAGGAACTGCCGCTGGACCTGAGTTCGCTCGCCGGGCTGGAAGGAATCGTGTTCCAGAATGGCCAGCCGGCGACCGACTACCGCGTACACCTGATGCGCTCCGGCTACGAAGGCAGCAATGCCACCGGTGACAAGCTGCTGGTGCGCGAGAGCCTGCGCACCGTGGTGACCGACTACCAAGGCAAGTACAGCTTCGCCGGGCTGCCGTCCGACGAGTACTGGGTGGTGGTCGCCGGCCCGCGCCAACGCCGCGACAACGTCGGGCGCGCCAGCTTCAGCGGCCTGATGGCCAAGGAAGGTCCGCGAGGCCTGGCCCGGGCGCGCCTCGACCTCGACGGCGGCAAGACCGCGCAACGCGATTTCATGCTCGCTTCCGGTGGGTTGCACGGCGTCGCCCTGCGGCCCGCCGGCAAAGGCAAGTGGGCGCCGGTGCGCGGCGGAATCGGATACCTGGTGCCGCGCAATGAACTCGAGGGCGTGTCCCGCATCACTTTCACCCTGGGCAAGAAGGGCGGTTTCGAAGTGCAGGACATTCCCGCCGGGAACTGGCAGCTGGAATTGCGCAGCGGCCGCTATCTGTTGAAGAACGCCCCTGTGCGCATCGATTCCGGCCAAGCGCGGCGGCGCGAATACCAGATGATCCTGGGGCCGAAAAAGGCCGCCGGCAAGGCCGCCGCCGGAAAGCGCTAGGCTCCCGCCATGCTGCGTCGCCTGCTCCGGCTGTTCCGCCTCCCGCTTGCCCTCGGTGGCACGCTGGCCGGAGCCGTCCTGATCGGGCATTTCCTCGTCGGTCCGGACCCGGCTCCGGTACGCAATCAATTCGACGCCATCGTCAGCGGCCGCACCATGGATGCGCCGCGCGAATTGGTCTTTCACCTTCAGGACCAGGACGGCGCACCCGCTGCGGGCGCGGTGCTGGTTCTGCTGGAACCGGAGCTGGCGGCCGCCTGGGCCGACGACGACGGCGTCGCGCGGCTGCCGGTGATCGCCACCGGTCCAGTGCGCCTGCAGGCCTACCTGCCGGGGCACGAACTCTTGCGCGCGCGCGGCGACAACGCCGCCGCCCTCGCCGATCTACACTTCGAGGCGCGCCAGCTGCGCGAGCTGCCCAAGCTGGAGCCGGTGCTGCTGATCGAACACGACTTGTTGGTGCTCGACGTCAGCGGCGCGCCGCTGCCCAAGCTGGTGATCCGCGCCTATCCGGCCGACGATCCCGAGCACCTGCCCTGGCTGACCTACAGCGAAGAAGACGGCAGTGCGCGCCTCGCCGGAATCGAGCTGCGCCGTCTGCAGCTGCAGGCATTCAGTCCCGGACTGCCCTTGGAAGATCCGTGGTTGCTGGCTGAATGGGAACTGGTGCCAGAGCACCAGCAGCAGACCGAATGGCGCATCCAGGTCGCGCAGCTGCGCATCCGCGGACTGCCACCGGGCGAGGCTCTGAGCGGCGCGCGCACCGACCGCCGCGCCGGACTGCCGCTGCGCCGGGTTCCTGCCGACGGCGTGCTTGATTATGGCCCGCTGCCAGCGGGAAGCTATCGCTTCGAAGTCGGCGGCCGGCAACGCGAGATCACTCTGCAGCTCGGCAGCAACCAGCTCGACTTCTGATCACCAGTGGTCGATCGACCAGCGGCTCAGTCAAGCGGCAGCGCCTCGTAGAGCAGCCCTTGGTCGTCGCGCTGGTCCAGCGGACTCAGCCGGTAGACGCTGCGGTCGTCGAGGCCGAGCTCACGCAGCAGGCGGCTGGTCTTGGCCGGTGTGTCAAGCTCGCGCAGGATGGCGACGCGTTCCATGCCCGGGTGCGGCGAGGGCGACCAGTTCTTCAGCGTCGGTTCGTGCAGCAGCGGATGCGCCAGATAGGGCAGCAGCAGCACGCTGTGGTTTTCCATCTGGGCGGCGACGAGTTGCGGCGCGGCGCGCAGCTCGCTGTGGTCGCGCACCTCGTTGAGGCGGATGACGTAGTGCAGCACCCCCCACGACAGCATCGCCAGCAGCAGGCCGCGCGACCAGCGCGGCGGCATGTCGCGCGCCAGGGCGAGAAAACCGAGCAGCAGCAGACCCAGGCTCTCGAAGCAATACAGCGGACCGAGGTAGGCCCAATGTCCGGGATACCAGTGGAAGGCGTAGGCCAGCGGCAGCAGCAGGGCGAAGAGGAAGGCGGCGCCCCCATCGGCGCGGCGCTGGCGCCACAGACCCCAGTAGGCGAGCAGCCACGCGCCGAGCATGCCGCCGAGGCTGACCGACCAGCGCGCCGCCTGACGGCCGAGCCCGGCGAGGATGTCGCCCTGGCCGTAGACGTCGATCGGCTGGCGCTCGGCCGCGGGGGCGCCGGGGTTGTGCCACGGACCGAAGGCCTGGGCGTAGGCGGTGTAGGGAGAGTCCAGCCAGGCGCCGGTCTGGGCGTGGTTGTAGGCCAGCGCCAGCCACAAAAAGCCCCCCCCCCCAAGCACCGCCGCGGCCACCGCCACCAGGCGCGGGGCAACTCCTGCGGAGCCGCGCTCCGCGGCTGCCGCCTCGTCCAGCCCTGCGGGCGGGGGCACGGTGCGGTCCTGCGCGGGTCGGCGCTGCAGCAACATGCCGAAGCCGAAGGCGACTGCGGCGACCACGCCGGTCAGCGGGCGGCACAAGAAAATCAAGCCGCAGCACGCGCCCACCACCCCCCCCCAGAGCGCGGCGCGGCGCGCATCCGCAGCGTCGCGGCAGTGAAGCAAGGCCAGGTAGCCGGCCAGCGCCGCCGGCAGGGTGAAGACCTCCGATTGAAAGGAACTCTGCACCAGAAGGAAGAAGGGCGATACCGCCAGGAGCAGCGCCGCCTGGCGCGGGCGCGGCAGGCGCAGGCGGAGGGCCAGCCGCCACATCAGCAGCAGGTCGATCACCCCGGCGAGGGCGACCGGCAGCGCCGGCCAGCCGACCAGCACCCCCGGCAGCAGCGCCGCGGCGGTGCCCGGCGGATATTTGGAATAGCGCACGCCGCGTTGGGGGTCTTCGTGCATCTGCCGCTGGCGCTGCGAAAAGGCCACCAGAGGCTGCGCCGGCAGGGGTTCGCTTAGGTGCCCGTCGGCGAAGATTTCGGCCTGGCGCAGATAGGAGACCTCATCGTTGCTGACCGGGGCGGGCAGGGTGGCGTGCACGTAGAGGGTCGGTACCAGCAGGATCAGCAGCGCCAGGCTCAACGGCAGAGGGAATGGGATCTTGCCGTCGGCCGGCCCCCATTTCTGCCGCACCAGCAGCAGTCCGCCGATGAGCACGCTGGCGGCGACCGGCAGATCCCACAGGCGCAGCACTTCGGCCGCCGACAGCATCGCCACCACGGCGGGTACCGCGCCGATCAGGAGCAGGCATAGCAGCAGCCGGGTGGAAATGCGGGCCGTGGTCTCCATGCGCCGACAAGGCTACCCTAAGCCTATGGGCGATGCTTGGCCGAGCCGCTTGCGGCGCGTCTTCCTCCGGCTCCACCTCGTGCTCGCGGTGGTGCCGCTGATCTATCTGGCATCCGCCCTCGGCAACACCAGCACCACCGGCTTCCGTGCCGAGCGTTCGCTGTATCCCGATGGCTCCTACCTTCCCTATCAGGTCAGGAATTTCATCCTGCGCAGTTGGCCGGGGGGCCGCGCGCGCGGTCGCGTGATCACCATCTGGGGGCTGGCCGACGACCCCAGTCATGATGAGATCGAAGAGACCACGCGTTCGATCCGCCTGATCGATCACCTGGTCGAAGAAAGCGCGCGCCTGAACCTGAACCTGCAACTGCGGGTGGTTTCGCCGCTGGCCGAACAGGCGAAGCAGTGGCTGCCCGCCAAGGTCAAGGTCATGAGCGACCCGGTCGCCGCACTCCAAGGTGCCCACGGCGTGATGCTCGCCTGCGCGCGCCCCGAGTACCTGGCGGTCTCCGCCGAGACCATCGCCGCCGGCTTGCGCGGCATGTTCTTCTTCGACCTCACCGGCAAGTACGACGGCGGAGCGATCGATCGCACCGGCCTGCACTACATGAACTACGGGCCGCCGATCGGGCCGCCGTGGCTGGATCCGGAGTTGCTGGAGTACACCGAGTATCTGCGCGCCAAGGTGCCCGAGGGCGACGGCATGCTGCTGATCCCGGTGCTGCCGCCCGAAAGCGTGGCCGGCCGCAACCGCTGGTTCCTGTTCTTGAATGAACAACTGCTGCCGCGGCGCCTGTACCTGTGGCGCACCGAAGAGGCCACCGCCACCAGCGTGCAGTTCCGCCAGTGGGCGCTGGACTACCGCGAGTTCGGACCGTGGCAGGAAACCAGGCGCTGGCAGCCGGCGCAGCGCGAGATCACCGGCGTGCGCCAGACCGGGCCGGTGCGCACGCTGTCGGCCGCCGAGCGCGCCGCGGTCGAGGAGCTCGACGTGCAATGGGTGACCTTCTTCCGTCTCAACGCCGACTTCCGCTTCCAGGACTGGGAGACGCTGCCGGTCGCCACCGCCCTCGCCGGCGGTGAGGAGTCGCCATGATCGCCTTCCTCGCCGCCGTGGTGGTGCTGCTGCTGACCAGTGCGATCGGCGCGGCGTTGCTGCCGCGCGTCGACGCGCTGCTGCGCAGCCGTTGGGAAGGCTTCGCCTTGGCCCTGGTCGCCGGCCTGGCGCTGGTCGCGGTGGCCGGTACCGCGCTGCTCGCCGCCGGTTGCGGTTTCCAGGTGGTGGAATGGGTGTTCCTCGGCGGTGGGGTGCTCGCCCTCGGCGTGTTGGCGCGTGGCTCGGCGCGGCTGTCGGCACAGTGGTCGGGCAGCGATTCCACCCGTGCGATCCAGTTGCGCAGCGCACGCCGCGGCCTGTTCGGCGACAGCGGCCTGTCGCCGCACGCGCGCGCTCTGCTGCTGATCCTCGGCGTCGGCGCGGTGCTGGCCTCAGTCTCGGTGCCGATCAACTTCTTCGATCCGCTGCTGCATTTTGCCTACAAAGGCAAGGTGCTCTTTCATGGCGGTGAAGTGATCGACCCGGCGCTGACCGCGCTGTCCAAGGCCCAGCCCGACGGCGGCAACGAGTTCGGGCGCATGGTCACCCACCCCAACTATCCCTTCGGCCTGCCGCTGCTCGAAGCCCTGTGCGCACGCCTGGCCGGCGAGTGGGACGCACGCTGGGTCAAGCTGCCGTTGGCATTCTGGTCCTTGTGCTTGCCGGCGGCGGTCCATTTCGGTCTGCGCAGCGTGGCCCCGCGCGCCGCAGCGCTGGGTGCGCTGCTCACCGCCGCCACGCCGATGCTGTACGCGCGCGATTTCCTCAGCAACGGCTACAAGGAAGTCCTCAACGCCGGCGTCGGCCACAAACCGGTGCTCGGCGCCGGTGCCGACCTGCCGGTGGCGGCGATGATCGCCACGGCCTGCGCGCTGCTGCTCGCCGCGCGCCGCCAAAGCGTGGCGCGGGCGCGCCTGGCATGGATCGCCGGCCTGTGCCTGGGCGGTGCGGTGATGATGAAGAACGAGGGCCTGGCGATGTTCGGAGTGGTGGCGCTGGCGCTCGGCCTGGCCGGCGCCCTGATCCCGCGCGGCGCCCAACGCGGCGCCGCGCGCGCTTCGCTGCTGGCATTGCTGGTCGCGGTGGCCTGCGTGGTGCCATGGATGTCGCTGCGCGCCGAGCTGCCGGCGATCGACGAGAACTACGCCGAACACTTCACCCCCGAGCGCATCTGGCACTTCCTCAGCGGCGGCGACGAACTGGTCGAGAAGAATCCCGCGGTGATCGCCGGCCAGTCGGACGACCTGCTCGCCAACCCGCCCAAGCGCATCTCCCTGCTGCCGGGTTATTTCCTGCTCGAATTCGTCGACGTGCTGAGCTGGGGATTCTTGTGGATCCTGTTCTTCCTGTGCTTGCCGTTGAGCCGCAGCAGCCTGCGCGACCCCGACCGCCGGTGGCTGGCGCTCGCGGTGCTCGGCGCCATCGCCTGCTACTTCCTGATCCTGCTGGTCACCCCGTGGTACCTGCCACTGCTGCGCGAAAAAGGCATCCCCGAACGCCTGCTGCTGCACATGGTCGGCCCCGCCGCGATGCTGGTGGCGTGGCAGTTGAGTACGAGATTTCAGGAAGATAATTCTGTGTGACGGAATCCAGATCTTGGGTTAGGATGTGGAAGCCACCTTTCTTTCATTCCAAAATTTGAGATCCAATGATTCCCATTCATAGAATCGTACTAGCGGTAGCCCTTGTTGCCCCCCCCCTTTCGGCACAACAAACTGTTAGGGTTGTGGACCCATACGGGTACACCGGATACACCACCATTACCAGTGCGGCCCTGGTTTCCGCGTCCGGCGACACCATACTGATCAAAGAATTCCGAACAACCGGAGGTGAATTGACAGGGTATTCCGAAACCCACGATGGTGGCGGAGAGACCTTCCCGATCGTGATCCCCTCTGGAGTCACCGTCAAACCAACCGGCACCGACCAACAGGTCCTGATCTGGTCCACCTCGGCAGGGAACAGCAACCCTCTATTTCGGCTCGAAGGCGCTGCTGCGACTGCCCCTCAAACCAGAGTCGAAGACCTCGGTTTTTTTGCTGGCGCACCCGCCATTGACATTCCAGGAACAACGGGCGTCGAAACTCGTGCAGTGATTGCACGCTGCGATTTCAGTAGGAATTCGATCGCAATAAGTGCCCTTGCCTCTGACGACCATCATCATTACCTAACCATCCGGGACTGCCGGTTGCTTGATTATGAGGTCCCTCCACCAGACCCGGTCCCTCCCAATGGATTGCCTGGCTACCAACCGCCGGCGATTGGATTCCGTTTTCATGCCATTTCTGAGATGCAGTCCACCGCCCCAGGGCAAATCGACGTGTTGGTGGACAACCTTGCCACGGCTGGATTATTCGATTTCATTGGCGATATGGCGAAACCTGGATATTCCTTCGTAAATGGGAATTTTGGACCCAATCCGGATGCATTTAGCAGAGTCATTGAAGTCTATTCTGAAGGGAATGGGGATTGGCTTGAGCATTCTTCACCAACTTCTCCCATTTCCGAAGTCCGGCTTCTTTTACAGTCAAGTAACCTAAAAGGGGAAGCAACCACTTCCGTTATTACTCGCGGGTGGGATGTTGGGGTCCTCGCAGTGACTGGAACGCCTCCGTTTCCAGGCGGGACAGACTACACCGCCGGATTCCAAGTCCAAGTGGTTGGCACCACTATCGACGGATTCCGGGATAACGGGATTTACTCCACCAGCACCTCCTGGACACGTGGAACGATTAAAGTTCAGGGCAACTCAGTAATAAAAAATACGGGTGCGCATACAGGCCACAATTTGGGTGACAGAAACAATAGTGGTGTCCATTGTGCGGTCGAGGATGGGTGCTACATGCAGCTTGATTGTAGTGGATCGTCCTTCAGCAACAATACCGGATCAGGCATATCCCTCCGTTCCAATTCAGTTAGGTTCAACACCACTTTCGTGCCGCCACTAGGGAGTTTCCTTTCCTTGGAAAATTGCAACCTTCACCAAAATGCCGCCTCCGGTCTCCGGATCGAGGCCGGAACTGGTTTGGGAGGAGGGGCCCACCATTTCATCCCAGAACCAGGTTTTCCAACCCAGAGGATTCCGAACCTGCATCAATCCGCCGCCACCTCTGTATTCAGTGTTCCCTCCGGGCAAGGATTGGTCAATCGTTGTAACATTAGCAACAGCGGGGAAGCCGGAATCCACCTCCTGGCGCAAGGTACCTTCAATAACATCACCGGCCTCAGTACTCGTTTCGTCAATTGCATGGTATGGAATAACCTTATCGGAGGAGTTTTCGCACAGTTGGATGGCACTGGGTCGTCCCCGTACATGCTTACCCCTTTCCTCCATTGCACCTTCGCCGCGAATGGAGATCCTTCTACGCCAAATTGGAATCAATCTCTGAGAATTGTTGAGGAGGACCGCGCAAACGGGGACAAGGGCATATATCTATGGGAATTATCAATCCCAGGCATTGGTGATTTTGAACTCAGCACCAAGGTTTTCAACTCCATTTTCGATCGTGGCTCACCCGGTCTTGAGGATTTTGATCTTGTTACCGTTCAAGATATCCTGGTGGGAGACGATATTTCACCGAGCGTTCCCTCCGACAAGGTCGGGGTGATCGGATGCCGGTATTTCCTTAGTTCTGGAACGTCGTATCCAGTTTCCACTAGCAATGTGCCTCCTTTTAAGGAATATGGGAATTGGATTTCACTTGACCCATCGATCCTTTATCTGTTAACCAACATCAATGGATTTGACACTACCGCCGATTATGTTATGCAACTGTTCCAAGAAGCTAATTTCGACCACCCTGGGACTGCCCGTCCGAGTTACTCAAATGGCTTGCGAGATAAGGGTGCAATGGAGTTTAATTAATGCCAACTCTTCATGCACTCATTTTGTGCCTCTCTTCCTGGCACTCTCCATTTTTCCAGGAAGCCGTGGCCCAGGATATTCAACCTCCTCAATTGGTGGTCCGAGATGTTGTTTTTACTCCACCAAGTGCACAAAGGGAGAACGCTTGGAATAAAGCTGCGTGGATAGGAGACCCAGAAAGAAATGGAATGGCTTCCTTTTTTGCTGTGGAGGCAAGGAGTTTCCCCGGCCCCCCCCTAGTGGACTGGATTCCCTGGGTTTCTTCTGGTGCCTCTGGAGAGGTTTTATTCGGACCTGATAGCGACCCTTGGAGCCGCCTTGATACAGGCTCAGGGTGGGAGGCAAACAGCGTTGCAATTCTAAGGAAACCGTCCGGATTTACTTTGGTCGGGAAAGATAGGACTGACTTCCGTTCACTTGGATCGTGGGACGTTGAGACAAAGGAATTCCAATATTCCATACTCCCCCCACCTCCGCCTCGCGGTTTTCCCAAAACTGAGTATTTCAATTCGGTATCTTGGGCCGGAGATCAAAATCAGGATGGGTGGGACGACCTTTTTTATCAATCCTTGGCAGGAAATTCTCCAAGGTATGGAACAACCGGCCTGATTGACGGGCGTTCCGGACAAACTCTCTGGCAGCATTATTTGCCGAACTTTTCCCTTTTCAGCCCAGTTCAATGTGGACTCCCCTCAGGTTGGCCAGACCTAAACCAAGATGGAATCTCTGATTATTTGTCTGCATTTCAAACCAGGGATCAGAGTGGGAACCTCCGGCATTCGATTTCGGCCTTATCGGGAGCCGACGGATCAGTGCTTTGGACCAATGATCGGCGATCGTCTGATTGGCTGCAGCAGTCTGCATGCGGGCCAGATTTGAATGCAGATGGAGTTTCGGACACCATTACCGCCACTCATCCCGTTCCTGGCACTGCTGATTTGGGTTTCGTTGCTGCGATTTCTGGCACGGACGGAAGTTCGCTCTGGGAGGTTTCAGGCGATGTTCTTAAGGATTCAATTCCTTTTGATTCTGTTTATCTTTTTAGGCACCCAATTTTTTTCTGTCGTCAGCTCGGTTCTCCGGAAAATTCGCTAGTTCTACTGACAATTGAAATTTGGCATACCAGCCAGCCAACTGAAGACGTTTTTGTCATGCTGGATGGGAAGACAGGCACGAACCTCGGCATCGTTGGTTTGCCCGAAAACCTACTTCCATGGCTACCTGACGCTGTGGACAACCCAATCCCCTTTCAAGACCACTGGCTCCTCGGCGACATCGATGGGGACGGCTGTCAAGAGGTTGCCCGCCGTTTGGCTCTCCCCGCTTATGACACGCCATTAACCACCTTGGTGCCTGGGTGCTTCGCTATTCTCGGCATGCGCACCCTTTTCATTCCGGAACTGGGTGCGGTTGGATCCATAATCGAGGCGACGGTGAGCATCCCGGCTGGTGTTGACAAGCCATTCCGCCTGCTGCTGTCGACTGGGTTCCGCAAACGTAATGCCTCGCCCAAGGTGCAGGGCTGGGCAACCTTGCTGGCGACGACTCCCTTGTTGCGGGCGACGGCCGTCGACCCGAGGGCGCACGGGCGGTTGGATGCCAATGGAGAGGCAACGCTGAGCTTCCGGCTCCCCTCTGCTGCCAGCCTGATCGGGCGGACGATCTACTCCCGGGCGGTGGTCGAAGATCCAGCCAGGCCTGGCGAGATCCTGACCATGTCCAGCCTCGGGGTTACGACGATCACTCCATAGCGGCCGCCCCGGATCTGAGGGGCAGGAGCCAGCCCTGCCCCAGAGGCTGGAGCCGGGGTAGAATTCGGCCATGGGCTTTTGTGACCACCGGGGGGGGTGGCTGCTGCTGCTGGGGCTGATGGGGTCCTGCGGCGGGGCTGAGAACGCGGGCGACGACGTCCACCACCCTTCCGTGATCCTGATCTCGATCGACTCGCTGCGCGCCGATCACTGCACCCCGTGGGGCTATACGCCGGAGTTTGCGCCAGGGGAGCAGACCACGCCGTTCATGTTGCGCATGGCGCGCGAGGGCCTGATGCTGGAGAACACCTCGGCGTCGGCGCCGTGGACGCTGCCGAGTCATATCTCTTTGTTCACCGCGATGCCGGCGCGGCAACACGGGGTGCGCGGCGGGGCGCGCATGTTGCCGCGCGAGCCGGAATCCAACGAGACTCTGACGCGGCGTTTCAAGCAAGCGGGCTACGTGACCAAGGGCATCTACTCGGCGCCCTTCCTGGACTCCGCTTATGGCTACTATGACGGTTTCGATGATTACTGGCCCGCCGAGGAATATCTGCGCGAGGGCAGCAACATCGACAAGATCACCGACCCCGCGCTGCGGCGCATGATGGAGGTGCACGGGCTCGCCGATTCGACCTATGAGAACGCCCCTCGGGTCAACGTATTGGCCGAGGAATTCCTTGACGAAGTCAACCTGGACCAGCCCTTCTTCCTCTTCCTGCACTATTGGGACGTGCACTACAACTACCGTCCGCCGGAAGAATACGCGCTGAAATTCCTGCCCGACTTCACCGCCGCCGACCGGACCGCAGGGGAAGACTTCACCCCGGCCCATGGCGACGAAGTGCAAAGGCAATACAGCATCGAGGAACTCGGACGCATCAAGGCGCTCTACGACGCCGAGATCCGCTTCGTCGACGACCACCTCGCGCGCATCTACGCCAAGCTGGAAGAACGCGGCATGGCCGATGACGTGATCCTGGCGGTGGTCAGCGACCACGGCGATCACTTTGGCGAGGTCCACGGCGGCGAGAGTCACCTCTTTCATCACCGCACCCTCTATGAGGAGGTCGTGCACGTGCCCGCGCTGATCCTGGCGCCGGGCAAGGTTGCAGCGGGCTCGCGGGTGAGCGGAACGGTCAACCTCTATGACATTGGACCAACCCTGCTCGATCTCGCCGGGCTACCAAAATGGCCCGATCGTGCCGGTCAGAGCGCGGTGCCGCTGATCGGTGCCGGCGGCGACGGCTTCCCCGTGCACATGGACGTGCGTCATCCGGGGGTGCCGCGAGAGTTGCAGGGCTGGCGTCTGGGTCCGCTGAAAGCGATCGCCGACCTCGGTTGGCGCGCCGGCAACGGATACCCGGGGCACGCCCCTGGCCTGGAGCTCTACGACCTCGCTCAAGACCCGGGCGAGCAGTCGCCGAAAGGAATGAATGAGATGAGCACCGCAGGCGCCCAGGCCACGGCCGCCATGAAGGGGCTGAGTCGGGTGCCACAGGCACCGATGATGGAAAAACTTCCTGACCACCTGACCAATGCACTGGTCGGAACCGGCTACGCGGATTCCTTCGACGACCCAGCCGGCGATGGCCAACAGCCCCCCCCCGCCGACGGCTGATCGCGCCCCTATCATCAGGCCCTTTCCTCCCCTCGAACCAACCGCTGAACCATGCAGATCGCAGTCATCGGAACCGGATACGTCGGCCTCGTCGCCGGCACCTGCTTCGCTGAAATGGGCAACCA
>JAJFFB010000012.1 GCA_021776925.1 Planctomycetota bacterium
GAGGACCTGTGGGCCTCGCTCATCCAATGGTGGGCCACCCATGACATGGGTGACGGCAACAGCTTCAACGCGTCGGCCGCCTACTTCTACTACGGCGACGTCAGCCCTGACGGCAACACCGCGCTGGCCTTCGGCGGAGTCGGCCACAACGCCACCAACGCCGGCGGGGACTTCATCTCCGACTTCGGCGTCCTTGACGGCGTGCTCAGCTACGTGCGCGGCGCCGGGGTGCTGTCGATGGAATGGATCAAGAACTTCCGCGCCAACGACGCGGTGGGGGATTCCGGCTTCGCCTTCGGCGGCGCCTGGACCTTCGACAGCGGCGACAAGGTCTTCTACCAGTTCCAGAACATCGAACAGGACGCGATCTTCTCACCGGTGGCGCAGGACGATTTGCTGCGCACTACCAACCACTCCAGCCACGTTTTTGGCTGGGACCGCAAACTGACCGAGGCGATGAGCCTGCGAGTGTGGGCGCTGGCTTCCGAACTGGAAGAAGACATGGGTTTGAACGACGACACCGAATACCGCATCCGGGTCGACCTCAACCTGCGCTTCTAGAAGGGCGCGACAGGGCGCGACAGGCCGTGACCGGCCCCTGGAGGCCGCCGCAGCAAAGCGGCGGCCTCTTAATTATTCATCACGTCTCGGACAATCAGGCGGTCGAAGAGCCGCGCCGGGATCAGACGCTGGAACCAGCGCGCGACAATCGCGTCGGGTCCGACGACGTAGCGCAGTCTGGGACGAGCGTGCTCCAGCGCGTGGCGGATCGCACGCGCCACCTTGTGCGCCGGGATCGCACGCCGCTCGACTTTCGGGATGGAACGCTCGATCGCCTGCATGACCTCACCGTAATGCTCGGTGGCGGCGGCGGGAAGTTCCTGGCGCAGGACCTCAGCACGCTTGCCGGAACTCTCCCAGATCGCAGTGGCGATCGCGCCGGGCTGAACCACCGAAACCCTGATGCGGTGGTCGAGCAATTCGCGGCGCAGAGCATCGCTCAGGCCTTCCAGTCCGAACTTGGAGGCGTTGTAGGCGCCGACCATCGGCGTGGCCACGCGTCCGCTGATCGAAGAGACCATGACGATGCGCGCGTCCCGGCTCCTGCGCAGTGCTGGCAGGAAGGCCTGGGTGACGCGCAGCACGCCGGTCAGGTTGACGTCGAGCTGGGTCTGGAAGGCTTGCACCGGCAGGTATTCGAGTGGTCCGGCGACGGCGATGCCGGCGTTGTTGACCAGAGCGTCGAGCGCCTCGCCGCCGAGTTCCTGCTCGACCTGCTCACGGCAGGTGGCCACGGAAGGGTCCTCACAAACGTCGAGCAGAACCGGTGTCAGAATCCCGACCGCGGCAGCGGCGTTGGTGGGTTTAGGCCGCGCCTCTACGCAGGCGGCGACCAATGCATCGCCATCCTCGGCCCTGCGCACCCCGGCAAAAACGCGCCAGCCGCGCGCCGCCAAGTCGAGTGCGCAGGCGCGGCCGATGCCGGTGGAAGCTCCGGTGACAAGAGCGCTTTTCATGGCCTCACCATAGCCCCGTGAGCGATCCGAGCCGTTGCCCGTCTGCCGCCCCGGCGGAGTGCTAGCCTTGGGCCATGTCCTCCGACCGTGACGACTTCCAGGCCGAACGCACGCGTCTGCAAGAACTGATGCTCGCGCGTGGCAGCCGCACCACCAAGCGCTTTCTCAACCTGGACGCCGCCGTCTACCGCGAGGGCGTCTTGGAGCCGCGGCTGAAGGAACTGCTCGGCCTGGTGGCCAGCGCGGTGCTGCGTTGCGATGATTGCATCCGCTACCATCTCGACCAGGCCCATGACGCCGGCTGGAGCAGCGACGAAATCCGTGAAGCCCTCGACGTCGCGCTGGTGGTCGGCGGATCGATCACCATTCCGCATCTGCGCCGCGCCTATGCGGTGCTGGAAGAACTGGACACCGGCCGATGAAACTGCGCCGCATTTTGCGTGTGGGCGGCCTGGCCTTGGTGGTGCTGGTCGCGGTGGTCCTGGTGCGCACCTTTGCCGCCAGCAGCCGTCAACCCGAGGTGACCGTGGTCGAGGTGGCCTACCCCGCCGAGAAAGTCGCCGCCCGCCTCGCCGAGGCGCTGCGCTTTCGCACCATCTCCTCGCGCGATCCAGGCGCCTTCGACCGCGCACCCTTCCACGCCCTGCTCGAGTGGTTCGCCGCCACCTATCCCCAGGTCTACGCCAGCCTCGAGGTCGAGCGTCACCCCGGGCCGACGCTGCTGTTGCGATGGACCGGCAGCGACCCGGCGCTGGCCCCCGGCTTGTTGATGGCGCACCTCGACGTGGTGCCGGTGGAACCCGGTACCGAAGACGACTGGACTCACGACGCCTTCGCCGGCGTGGTCGCCGACGGCTACGTCTGGGGGCGCGGCGCGCTCGACGTCAAGAGCGGCGCGGTGGCGCTGCACGAAGCCTTGGACAAACTGCTGCTGAGCGGACATCAGCCCGAGCGCACGCTGTGTTTCGCCTTTGGTCACGACGAGGAGGTCGGGGGCGGCGAGGGCAATGGCGCGCTGGCGCAGATGCTGGCGCAGCAGGGCGAGCACTTCGCCTTCGTCATCGACGAAGGCGGCTTCGTGCTCGACGGCGTCTTCCCCGAATTGGGCTCACGCCCAGTGGCCTTCATCGACGTCGCCGAAAAGGGTTATTGCACCGTCGCCCTGAGCGTGCAGGCCGAGGGCGGACATAGTTCGATGCCACCACGGCACACCGCGGTCGGCCGCATCGCGCGTGCGGTACAACGCCTCGAAGCCGATCCCTTTCCGATCCGCTGGACCCCGGAAGTGCGCGCCCAATTCGAGTGGTTGGCGCCCGAGATGCCCTTTTTCAGGCGCATGGCCTTCGCCAATCTGTGGCTGTTCTCACCCCTGGTCGCACGCGTGGTCGACGGTGACCGCCGCACCAGTCCGATGCTGCGCACCACCACCGCGGCCACGGTGATCGCCGGCGGCGTGCAGGAGAACGTGGTGCCGCAGGCGGCGACCGCGACGGTCAACTTCCGCCTGTTGCCCGGCACCGGAGTCGACGAGGTGCTTGAGCACGTCCGCGCGAGGATCGACGACGACAGCATCCAGATCACCCTCGGGCAGACCACTTCGCCGGCGTCGCCGGCCGATCCTGACTCGGCGGTGTTCCTGGCACTGGCGCGCTCGGCGCGCGAGGTCCACCGCGATTGCGTGGTGGTGCCGGCGCTGCTCTACGGCGCCACCGATTCGCGCCACTACGGTGACCTTGCCGACGAGGTCTTGCGCTTTAGCGGCCTGCGCCTGCCGCTGGACGACACCGCCGGTTTCCACGGCACCAACGAGCGCATCGGCGTCACCGCCTACGCCCAGAGCGTGCAGGTGGTCACCCAGATGATCCTCAATCTCGGCCAGGCTCTGGGCCCGGGCTCCTGACGGATCTCCAAGCCAGGTTGCTGCTGGGCTTCAATCGGCGGGGTCGCGGCGGTCCTTTTTGGTCTGGCCGCGCTGTTTTTTGGAGTCCAGGCGGCGGCGCACCGAGGCCCGCGTGGGGCGTGTCGGCCGCCGCCGGCGCGGCCGGTGATTGAGCCGTTTCAGTGCCGCGATCAAGCGCTCCATCGCCACCTGACGATTGCGCAGCTGACTGCGCTCCTCGGTCGCGGTGACCGTGACCCCGCTCGGGGGATGGTGCAGGCGCACCGCGGTTTCGACCTTGTTGCGATGCTGGCCCCCCGGCCCGCCGGCGCGGTAGAAGCTGACTTCGACCTCGCGTTCCAGGGTTTCGGCGTCGGTGGGCCAGTGCGGCATGGGGGTACGTCCGCGGCGCTCCGGCGGGCGGGGATTCCGACCTTGGGAGCGCCTCGCGGCGGTCCTAGAATACGCCACCCATGGTTCGCAACATTGCCATCATCGGATCGGGTCCGGCCGGGTACACCGCCGCCCTCTACAACGCCCGCGCCGGCCTCGAGCCGCTGCTGTTCGAGGGTATTCAACCCGGCGGCCAGCTGACCCTGACCACCGAGGTCGAGAACTACCCGGGCTTCCCCGAGGGCATCACCGGCCCCGAGATGATGGAGCGCTTCAAGCAGCAGGCCGAGCGCTTTGGCACCGAGTGTGTGGCCTACAAGAACATTGCCCGCATCGACACCAGCAGCCGGCCCTTCGTGCTGCACGAAGAAGGCGGTGGTGAGCATCAGGCGCACGTCGTCATCATCGCTACCGGCGCACGCGCCAAGCTGCTCGGCATCGACAAGGAAGAAACGATGATGCGTCAGGGCCAGGGTGTTTCTGCCTGTGCCACTTGCGACGGCGCCTTCTACAAGGACAAGGAGGTCGCGGTCATCGGTGGCGGCGACACCGCGATGGAAGAGGCGCTGTTCCTGACCCGATTCTGCACCAAGGTGCACGTGATCCACCGGCGCGAGGGCTTCCGCGCCTCCAAGATCATGCTGGAACGCGCCGATGCCAACGACAAGATCGAGATCCACCTGTGGCGCACCGTCGGCGAGATCCTGCAGGACGACAACGGCCGCATCCGCGGCCTCGATCTGATCGATCCGCGTGATGACAGCCACCAGGAACTTCCCGTCGAGGGCATGTTCATCGCCATCGGTCACGCCCCCAACACCGAGTTCCTGGGCGAAGAATTTGAGCGCAACGAAGTTGGCTACCTCAAGGTGACCGAGGGCACGCGCACCAGCGTCGACGGCGTTTTTGCCGCCGGCGACGTGCACGACCCCGACTACCGCCAGGCGGTGACTGCGGCGGGGGCGGGTTGCGCTGCAGCGCTCGATGCGCAACGCTGGCTAGAGGACCGCGGCATCGCCTGACGCTCCTCGCCTCGAGCCGGCGCGCCACCCACCATGCCACCCCATTCCCTGCCGCTGCCGAAGGCCTTCAATCCACGCGAGACCCTGCGCGCGGCGGTGCCTTTTCTTGGTCCTCCCCCAGACCTGCAGGACTTGCGCTATCTGCTGGTCGACCGCGGCGAAGAAGTAGCCCAGGCCTTCTACCAGAGCATTCTCGGCAGCGCCGACGCGATGCCCTTCATCGAGTCGCCGGAGAAGCTGGCCAAGCTGCACAATTCGCTGAAGGAATGGCTGAGCAGTTTCCTCAGCGCACCACCCGACGCCCACGAGCGCGGCCTGCTTGCGATCCGCATGACCCAGGCGCATCTGGTCATCGGCATGCCGCTGGAACTGACCATGCTCGGTCACCACAACTTGCGCCGCATCGTGCAGCGCGAGCTGCTCGAACGCTGGCCGGCGGGGGACCGCCTCGGCCTGATCGACGCCAGTGACCGTATCAACCGCGCCTTTGACTACGACCTGTTGCTGATGGTCTCGACCTATCACAGTGGGTCCTTGGGCCAGGCTCAGCTGGTCGGCAAGAAGCTGCAAGAGGTCAACGAACGCCTGCAGTCGTCCTTGGCCGCGCAGGAGAACCTGTTGCGCAGCACCAGCCACGAATTGCGCACCCCGCTGACCGCGATGCTGGGGTTGCTCGACCTGCAGCGCGCCGGCGCCTACGCCACCGCTGTCGAGGCCGAGCGCGCCCAAGACGACGTGCTCGGAGCCGCGCGTCATCTGAATTCCCTGGTCGACGACCTGCTGCACCTGTCGCGTCTTGAGGTCGGCAAGAGTAGTTTCCGCTTTGAGGAATTCGACGCAGCCGAAGCCGCCGCCGAGGTGTGCCGCCGTTTCGCGCCGCGCTTCGAACCTGCCGGTTTGTCCTTGCAGGTTGTGCACGAGGGGCCACAACGAGTGCAGGCCGATCCCGAACGCTTTGCGCAGGTGCTGTCCAATCTGTTGCAGAACGCGCTGCGCCACACCACCGAGGGCGGAGTGAAGGTCTCCTTCCGGACCCTGGAGAGCAACTCCCACATGCTTGTACAGGTGAGTGATAGCGGCGAGGGCCTGGAAGCGAAAATGCAGGCGCGCCTGTTCGAACCCTTTTCGCAGGGCGCCCAGCGCGCCGGTGGTCTGGGGTTGGGGCTCGCCATCTGCCGGCGCCTGGTGCTGGGAATGGGCGGGCGCATCCGGGCGCGCTCCGACGGACCCGGCCACGGCGCTTTTTTTGAATTCACGCTGCCCCTGCCCGGACGCAACCTGCCACCTGCGTGCAGCGCCGGCGAGGCCAGCGCCTCGACCCGTATCCTGGTGGTCGACGACGACGCGGTTTGGCGCAGCGACATGGTCGACTGGTTGGCCGCAGCGCTGTCCGCGCGGGTCATCGGAGTGGGCAGCGCGGCCCAGGCTGTGGAAGCGGTCGATACTCTCCATTTCCACCTGATCCTGGTCGACGTCGCCCTGCCCGGAGTCGAAGGGCACGCGCATCAGGACGGGATTTCCCTGCTTGAAAGCCTGGCCTGTCGAGCATCGAGCATGCTCGCACCCAAATGGCTGGTCTCCGGTCACCCGCCGGAATTCCTTGCCGCCGAATTGGAACAGGCGTGGCACGACTCCTTCTGGCAGAAAGGTCGCATTCTGGTCGACCGCGATGCATTCCTCGATGCGATCCGTCAGCAATTGGAACTGCAATTGTCATGAGCAGTGTTTTCCTGGTCGAAGACAACCCCTTGGTGCAGCGCTACCTGGTCGATCTTTTAGAACAGGTCGGTGGCTTTCGCACCGCGTGTTTCGAGGGCGGTGACGAACTGCTCGAGGCGGTGGAGCAGGACTCCCCCGATCTGGTGCTGCTCGACCTCAACCTGCCCGGTTGGAAATTGAACGGCGAGGCGGTCGATGGCATCGACCTGTGCCGAGCGCTGAAACAGCGCAGTGGCAAGGGCCCGGTGGTTGCGCTGCTCTCTGCACACGTGCTCGACGAGGAAGAGGACCGCTGGCTGCGCGAGTCCGGTGCCGACCTGTGCTTCGCTAAGCCAATCGTGGATCCCCACCAGTTTCTGCAGCGCTTGAAAAACGCGCTGTGACCGGCGGCGGACCGGTGGCGGTCTCGAGCATGCTCAAGGCGTGCTGCATCACCGCCCGCTGAGCCTCGGCGTCGTGCGGCGCCTGAAGGGGGTATCCGTGCGCGAAGGGCAGATAGAGCGCGCGCGGCGGCGTGATCTTTTTGGCCAGAGGTTCCAGCAATTGCAGCGTGACGGTGGCGATGCCCTGACGCTCCAGCTCGGCGGCCACCAGACACACGGTCTGGTTGCACAGCGGTCACACCGGCACCAGTAGGGCTGCCTCGACGCCGTCGGCGACCAGTCCGGCCGCGGCCTCGGGAGCCGTGCGCTTGATCAGCCGTCCGGGGGCGGTCTGCGAACCCATGAAGGAGAGATGTCGCGGCGCCTGTTCGCCGATGAAACCATCGGATGCCAGTTCGCTCATGCGTTGCAGCGGCATCGCCAGGTTCGGATCGGCCTGGATCCCGGCGTGGTCGAAGACGTCGCTGCGGTGGCAGTCGACCAGCGATGCCGCAGGCGTGTCGGCGGCAACCCAGCGATAGCTCGGATCGCCGCCGCGCATCTTGTCGTCGAAGGGTTCCTGATCGGGCGGCACCAGCCCGGCGCTGGAGACCAGAGCAACCCGGCTCTGGGCCAAGGCCTTGTCCAGGCGCGCCCACGGCACCGGATCGATGCGCCGCCACGGATAGGCCTTGAGGAACATGCGCACCGGCAGCTTGAATTCTTTCCATTCGCCCATGCCGCAGCTTATCAGGCCGCCGGGTGGCCCTGATCCGCCAACGCAGCCTGCAAGGCTTGCAGGCACAACTCCACCTTGGCCCGGCGCGAGGCCGCACCCATCAGACCGATGCGCCAGCAATTGCCCGCCATCGGACCGAGGCCGCCGCCAATCTCGAGGCCGAACTCGTTCAGCAGGAAGGCGCGCACGCGGGCGTCGTCGACACCCTCGGGAATGCGCACCACGGTCAGCTGCGGCAGCCGCAGCTCGGGGGCGACCGGCAGCTCCAGGCCGAGCGCCTGCAGGCCGGTGCATAGGGCGGCGCCGTTGCGCGCGTGGCGTAGCCAGCGCGCGGGCAGGCCCTCGAGCAGCGTCAGACGCAGCGCCTCGTGCAGACCGTAGAGCATGTTGATCGGCGCGGTGTGATGGTAGGCGCGTTCGCCGCCCCAGTAGCGCGCGATCAGGCTGAGGTCGAGGTACCAGCTCTGCACCGGCTGGGTGCGTTGCTGCATCACCTTTTCGGCGCGTGCCGAGAAGGTGACCGGTGCCAGCCCTGGCGGGCAGCTCAGGCACTTCTGGGTGCCGGAATAGGCAGCGTCGACGCCCCACGCGTCGAGCGCGACCTCGACGCCGCCAACCGAGGTCACGGTATCGAGCGCCAGCAGCGCAGCGCAGCCATCGGCAGCCTCGCGCATGCCACTGACGTCTTGCCACACCCCGGTCGAGGTCTCGGCGTGGACCAGCGCCAGAACGCGGAAGCTGCGTCCGGCTGCGGCACGGACGAAATCGTCCGGCGTGAAGGCTTGCCCCCAGTCCTTTTTCACCTCGACCACCTCGGCGCCACAGCGTCGCGCGACCTCGGCCATGCGCGTGCCGAAGACGCCGTTGACGCCGACCAGCGCGGCGTCGCCCGGCTGCAGCAGGTTGGCGAAGACGGTTTCCATTCCGGCTGAGCCGGTGCCCGACATCGGCAGGGTCAGGCGGTTTTCGGTGCCCATGACCTGGCGCAGCATCGCCGCGACTTCATCCATGAGCTCCAGGAAAAGGGGATCCAGGTGGCCCAGGGTCGGCCGTGCCATGGCTTGCAGGACCGCATCCTCGACATCGGAAGGGCCGGGGCCCATCAAGGTGCGCTGGGGGGGGGCGTGGGGAGCAGGGACCTGGTTCATCGGGGATCGGTCAGGGACGATTGTGCGTAGCTGCGGTCAAGCAACTGCAAGGGATGGTAGACCGGCAGCGGCTTGCCCAGGCGGCGCAGGCTGTTTTCGATCTGGATCGCGCAACCGACGTTGGCGGTGACCACCGCGTCGGCACCGCTGGCGACGATGCACGCGGCCTTGCGTGCGCCGAGGCGACGCGACATCTCGGGCTGTTGCAGGGAGTAACTTCCTGCGGCGCCGCAGCACAGTTCGGATTCCTCCAAGGCGAGCAGTTCCAGGTTGGGGATCGCGGCGAGCAGTGCACGCGGATCCTCGCGGATGCCCTGCGCGTGGGCCAGGTGGCAGGCGTCGTCATAAACCACCCGCAGCGGCACGCTGGCGGATGGCGGACGCAGACCGCGCTGATGCAGGAAACGGTTGACGTCTTCGACCGACGCGGCCAGGTCTTGCAATTCACTCAGGGCCTGGCCTTCGAGGCCGAGTTCGGCGGCGACCACGCCGGCCTCCTTCAGCATCGATCCGCAACCGGCGGCGTTGATCACCACGGCATCGATCTCGCCCAGGGCGGCGAAGGCGCGGGCGTTGGCCTGGAGCTGTTGCAGCGCGTCCGCGCCTCGACCCTCGTGGTAGGCCAGGGCGCCACAGCAGCTTTGCGCGGAGGGCACCGCGACTTCATAACCATTGGCCTGCAGCACGCGGGCGATGGCGCGGTTGGTGCCCGGGAACATGCCCTCGGCGGCGCAGCCGAGCAGCAGGCCGACGCGTCCGCGGCGCTGCCCGAGGGGTGCCAGAGTGGCGGGCAGTTGTTTTTCTGCTGGCTGCAGCCGGGGAAGTTGTGCGAGCATCGTGCGCGGGCCGGAGGGCAGTAGCCGCGGCAAGCGCAGGCGTCGCGCCAGGCGATCCAGCCCCAGTTTTTGGACCAGGCGCATCGGCGCAAGGAAGCGCTTCAGCCGGCGACGGTCGGGCAGCACCTTGCGCAGCATCCAGGCCTGGAAGGCCGAGGTCGGCCGGCGTTTGTTGGCCTGCGCCTGCGCCACACGAAATGGCTCAAGCAGACGCGCGTAGGGCACCCCCGACGGGCACGCGCTTTCACAGCCGCGGCAGTCCAGACAGCGGTCGAGATGATGCAGCACCGCGCCCTCGGCGGCCACCCTTCCCTCGGCCACGGCGCGCAACATGAAAATGCGCCCGCGCGGGCTGTCGTTCTCGTTGCCGCTCTCCAGATAGGTCGGACACGACTGCAGGCACAGACCGCAGTGCATGCAGTCCAGGTAGGGACCGGTCACCTGCATTGGCTGATCATAACCCGCCTCAGGCGCCGGCCTGGACACCGCGGACCAGGCGGTCCCACGCCACGCGCTCGCTGACGCGGTCGAAGCGCATGCGGGTCCATTCGTGCAGGCGGCGGGCGGCGAGCGCCGCGGGCTCAGGCTCGTCCATGTCCTGAAGAACGCGCTGGCGCAGCGTCGAGGCATCGCGGAAGAGGAAATCCGCACCCGGGAAATAACGGTGAGCGGGAACGTCGCTGGCGGCGATTGGACGCTGCAACAAGGCGGCTTCGAGCAGGGCGTTGGGGGCCGCGCCTTCCGACCGGCTGCAGCTCAGGACCAGGTTGGCGCGGCGCATGCAAGCGGCCAGGGTGGCGGAATCCAAAGCGCCCAGATAGGTGGCCCAAGGATGTTGGCTCAGCGCTTTCTCAAAGCGCTGCGCATAAGCCGCCTCGAGGATGGGGCCGGCGAACCACAGACGCACGCTGGGGAGGTCCCGCGCTACAGGTTCCAAGGCCTCGAGCGCGAACAGCGGGTTTTTGATCGAGCGGATGCCGCTCGGATGCAGGATGAGGAAGTCCTGCGCGGTCAGTGCTGGAGCCTGCGTCGGCAGGGGCGCCCCGCCACGCGGTTCGGCCAGGGGCCGTGCCGCCTGCGGGATCAATTCGACTTGATCCAGGTGATAAAGAGTGAGCGCCCGTTTTTGCGCGTGGGGTGCCAACGCAACGGTGGCCACGGCCTGGGCGGCGGCGCGGATGGCGGCCCCGTGGGGTTTTCCGTTCAAGTCGGTGCCGGTGAACAGCACCACCAGCGCTTTGTGGTAGCGGCTGGCCAGAGCCGCCGCCGGCGGCCCGCTGCGCGTGGCGTTCAGGGCGATCACCACGTCCGCGGCCTGCACCGCGATGTGCAGTGCCTCTCGATCCGCGCTCGGCGCCGCGGCCTCGGTCGGCGCCGCGGTTTCGGTCCCGGTCGGGGCCGCGGGGTTGGACCCGCTTGGGCCGTGTTCCTCGCACTGCAACAGAGTGCAGGCGTGGCCGCTGGCCCCGAGTTCCTGCGCCAGACGGCGCGCCGTGGTGGCGTTGCCGGTGGGGGAGTCGGGGGCGGTCGGCAGCAGCAGCAGGACTGAAGCCAAGGCTTCAGCTCACGGCCAGGTTGGCCAGGAATTCGGCGTTGTCGGCGGCCTGTTCCATGCGCTGGATCAGCAACTCCATCGCTTCGACCGGGTTCATCTCGTTGAGGACCTTGCGTAGCAGCCACACGCGCGACAATTCGTCGGCGGTGAACAGCAGGTCCTCTTTGCGCGTGCCCGAGCGGTTGATTTCGATCGCCGGCCAGATGCGGCGGTCGGCGAGCGCACGGTCGAGCACCAGTTCCATGTTGCCGGTGCCCTTGAACTCCTCGAAGATGACCTCGTCCATCTTCGAGTTGGTATCGACCAACGCAGTGGCGAGGATGGTCAGCGAACCGCCGTCCTCGATGTTGCGCGCGGCGCCGAAGAAACGCTTGGGCTTGAGCAGCGCGTCGGCGACCAGACCGCCGGTCATGATCTTGGAGTTCGACGGCGCCTCGTTGTTGTAGGCGCGTGCCAGACGCGTGATCGAGTCGAGCAGGATGACCACGTCTTCGCCCTGTTCGACCATGGCTTTGGCGCGTTCGATGACCATTTCGGCGACCTTGATGTGGCGCGCCGGCGGCTCGTCGAAGGTGCTGGCGACGATCTCGCGGTTCTCGCCGACCACCGAACGTTCGAAGTCGGTGACCTCTTCGGGGCGTTCGTCGACCAGCAGGATGATCAGGTGCACCTCGGGGTGATTGGTGACGATCGAGTTCGCCATCATCTGCAGCAGCACGGTCTTGCCGGTGCGTGGCGGCGCCACGATCAGCCCGCGCTGGCCCATGCCCACCGGCGAGATCAGATCGACGATGCGCATCTCGATCTGGTCCTGCAGCACTTCGAGACGCAGCCGGCCTTCCGGATAGAGCGGCACCAGGTCGCGGAAAGGCGCCATCGAATACTGTTTCTCCGGATCTTCGCCGAAGATGGTCAGAACTTCGTGAAGAACCAACAGCTGGTCATGGTGCTCGGGGAGCATCAGGACCCCGCTGACCTCTTGGCCTTGCTGCAGGTTGTGGCGTTCGATCAGCTCACGGTGGAGCAGCGCGTCGGTGTCGAGGTTGGGGGTGTAATCGTTGACCCCATGGCGCAGGAAACCGTGACCCTCGCTGCCGATGTCGAGGGTGCCCTTGGTAAAGAAAACGCCGCTCTTTTCCATGCGCTGGTGCACCAGGCGACGCAGGCTGGGCCCGCGCGACAGGCTGAAGGCGTCTTCAACCCCCTCTTGGTCGGCGAGCTCCTGCAGGTCAGGCAGCGACACCGGCAATAGGTTGGACAGATGCAGCTCGGGCTTCTTGCGCTTGGTGGCGAAGGCGCGCACGCTCTTTTGATCCCAGGCTTCGGCCGGAAGCTCGGGAATGTTGTAGTGATAAGAGCGGCTTTGCTGTTGCTGCTGCTGCTGGTGGTTCTGGCGCGGCCGGGCACGACGGCGACGGCGGCGGCGAGAGGCGGATTCAGCCATGGATTCGTAGGAAGAAACCCCGATTTGGGATCAAGGTGAAACCCCGAGGCCGCGCTCCCTGGAATTCAGGGGGATACCACGCGTGGAGGGCCTGCAGGGCTGGGCCAGCGGTCCCGCAGCGGCCTCGGTGCGATGTCATTTATCGCCGGAAGCAAGGCTTGGACCTGGTCATCCAGGTCGGGGACTCCGCCAGCGTTGTCCAGGATAGCATGCGCGGCGTTTTTTTTCTGCTCCAGGGGGGCCTGGGCGGCTTCGCGTCGGCGCCAGTCGGCTTCGCTCCAGCCATGACGGGCGGCGGCGCGCTGCCAGCGCAAGGCCGCAGGCGCCTCGACGTAGACGAGAAAATCGCATATTTGGCTGAGGCCGTTTTCGAGCAGCAGGGGGACGTCGAGTACAGCCCATCCGCCCTGTTTTTCGGCCTGGTCCAAGCTCTGCCACAGCACCCGCCGAATTTGTGGGTGGATCAGTGCCTCGAGGCGCGCGCGGGCGGCCGGATCGTCGAAAACCCGCCGCCCGACTTGCTGGCGCACGCTGCCGACCTCCTGGGCTTCGCCACCGGCATCCACGGCTTCGCCACTGGTCTCGGGCAGCTCGCCGGCCCTCGCCACCGGACCCAGCCAGTCCGGGCCGAATTCTGCCGCCAGCTGCTTCAGGAAGCCGGGATCCGCCCACAGGCGGCCGACTTCCTGGTCGGCATCAAGGTGGGGGGCGGCCAGGGCCGCGGCGAGCAGGCGCGCCGCCGTGCTCTTGCCGGAACCGACTCCGCCGAGCACAGCGACGATGCGCAGGCCGGATTTGCGCGCACGGGCCATCCCGACATCATGGTCCTACCTTGACCCACGGGCAAGGCACGCGTAAAAATTGCGTTCCCGAACGGGATCCCACTCCTAACCCTGTGCCGGGAGTACCCCCCTCGTGCCCCCAGCCCCGACGTGGGCCCCGTCCCCCGAAATCGTCGTTTGCACTCATGAGCAATTCCAACCGCGGTGCCGCCCAGGTCAGCCTGATGTGGGCCATTTCGCTGCTGGTCGTGGCCCTGGTCTCGATCTTCCTGGCCTATAGCGCCAATTCCAAGATTACCGTGCTCGAAGGCGAGCTGGCGACCTCCAAGGCCGAAGTTACCAGGTTCACCGGGGTCGCCAACGGTCTGCGTGACCAGATTATGGACATCGGAGTGCAGGTCGGGTGGCAGCCGTCCTCCACCGAAGGTCCGCGCCTCGACGGAGTCAAATCTGCGATCACCGAACTCGGCGCCAACTTCCCCTCGGTCGATCCGACTGCGGCGAGCCTCGAAGCCATCCAGGCGGGGCTGATCACCGATTACACCGCGTCGCAGAGTCGCGTTGCCGACCTCGAACGCCAGGTCGACCAACTGCGCGGCGACCTCGACGCGCGCCAGTCCGAAAACGACACCGCGATCGCGCAGAAGGATCAGACCATCGCCACGCTGCGCAGCGAGAACCAGGATCTGACCAACAACCTCAACGGCCAGATCGTCGACCTCGAGCGGCAGCGCGATGGCCTGCGCGACCAGTACCGAGATCTGGACACCCGCCTGCAGCAGACCGTCGATCAGAAAGACGCCGAGATCGTTCTCGCCATCCAGGGCACCGCGTCAATGAAGCTGCGCAACGACGTGCTCTCGGACCGGCTCAACCGCGTGGCCCGCCGCGCCGAAATGCCCGATGGTTCGGTGCTCACCGCCAACGCCAACATCGGCAAGGCCTGGATCGACCTGGGGCGCCGTGACCGCGTCAACCCGGGCCTGACCTTCGAAGTCCTGGACCGCGTCAGCGGCCTGGCCAAGGGTCACCTGACGGTGCTGTCGATCGAAGAAGAGCGCGCCGAGTGCCGCGTCACCGACCTGCTCGATCGCTACAACCCGATCTCGTCCGATGACCTGGTGCGCAACGCCATGTTCGACCCCGGCCGTCGCCCGGTCGCGGTACTGCTCGGCAACGGCTACGGTCGCTACAACGCCTCCGACATGAAGGCCAAGCTCGCAGAAGTCGGTATCAGCGTGGTCGAGGAGCTGTCTTACGAGGTCGACTATCTGCTGCTCGGCACGCCCTTCTTCGACGAAGAGACCGGCGACATGGTGCCGTGGGAAAGCCAGGACAACTACAAGGTTGCCCAAGGCCTCTCGGTCGAAGTCGTTCCCCGCCGTGACTGGCTGACCTGGCTCGGTCTCTGATCCAAGCCTGATCGATTCCGGGCCGCAGAAGTAGAATTCTGCGGCCCGGCTTCTTTTCCTTCCTTCCTTCCTTTCTTCTGGGTGTACCGCCGAACATGACCGAGCCGCAGCAGGACGCCGCCAAAGAAGAAGAAAAGGGCCGCATGTCCTTCGGCGCCCATCTGGACGAGCTGCGCACGCGTCTGTTCAAAGGGCTGATCGTGATCGCGGTGATCTTCTTCGTCGGCTGGGGGTTTTTCTCCGACTTCCTGATCGGAATCATCATGCGCCCACACCTGCAGGCGGTGGAGCGGGTGGCCCAATTCGACCCGCCGGTCATCATTGAAAAGCGGCTCGGGGCCATCTCCTCCTTGGAGCCGATCTTCTTTTCTCTCAAGGCTTCCATGGTTGCCGCGTTCCTGATCGGGCTGCCGCTGCTGCTCTTTCAGGTCTGGTCCTTCGTCTCGGTCGGGCTGCACAAAAAGGAAAAACGCGCGGTGCGGCGCTACATGCCGTGGTCCCTGGCCTTCGCAGCTGGAGGCTTGGCATTTTGCTATTTCATTTTCTATCCGACCATCCTGACCTATCTCTACGGCGCTCCGAATGGAGAGTTTTTCCGCGACGACTACAGGGCTGCAGATTATTTCGGCTTGCTGATCATGTTCGGCATCGCGTTGGCGGTCGTGTTCCAGTTGCCGCTGATCCTGTCCGGTTTTGCCGCCGGCGGCCTGGTCGACGCCAAACTGTTACGCAAATACCGGCGCCACTTCATTCTTTGCGCCTTTATCGTCGGCGCCATGATCACACCACCCGAGCCGATGAGCCAATTCCTGATGGCATTGCCTACGGTGGTGCTTTACGAAGTCGGCATCCTGCTGGTGGCGGTGCAGGTGCGCAAGAGACCGAAGACATGAACTCCGGCTCCGGCTCCGGTGCGGCGGTGATCTCCTGCGGTGAAGAGCTGCTGGACGGGCGCGTTCAAGACGCCAACTCCTGTTATCTCGCCTCGCGCCTGTTCCGTCTGGGCCTGCCGGTGGCCGAAATGGCCACGGTCGGCGACGGCTGCGGCGCCTTTGCCGAGGTGATCGCCCGCTGCGACGGTCGTGTGCCCCTCATCGTTTCCACCGGCGGCCTGGGACCAACCGCCGACGACCGGGTGCGCCAGGAGGTGGCCGATTCGCTCGGCAGCGGATTGGAAGAGATCCCGGGCGCGGTCGAACCCCTTGCCGACCTGTTCCGCCAGCAGCACGCGGTCGACCCGCCCACCCATTTCCTCGCCCAGGGCTTCCAGCCGGTGGGCGCGGTGGCCTTGCGCAACCGTGCCGGCACCGCGTGGGGATTTCGCGTCGAGCTGCCCAAGGGCAGCTGGCTGCTGTGCCTTCCCGGGCCTCCCGGAGAATGCCATCAGGTATGGCTGGACGGCGGCGAAGATTTCGTCCGCGAGCGCTTCGCCGGCGGTCGTGACCTGGCCTTCGGGCTGTTTCACACCGTCTCGGTGCCGGAGTCCGCGGTCGAAAGCAAGATCCGCGACCTGCTGGAACTGGGCAACCCGCGCTACGGAATCACCGCCCACGGCAAACAGGTCAGCATCTCGGTGCTGGCCGAGGGCCTGGCAGATTCCGGGTCGGCGGCCGACATCCTCGAAGAGCACGCCCGTCTGCTGCACCAGCGTCTGGGCGACATCCTCTGGGGGCGCGACGAGGAGAGTCTCGAAGCCGTGGTGGTGCGCCGCCTGGCGCTGCACAAGCAAACGCTGGCCACCGCAGA
Source organism: Planctomycetota bacterium (assembly GCA_021776925.1). Classification (GTDB taxonomy): domain Bacteria; phylum Planctomycetota; class UBA1135; order UBA1135; family UBA1135; genus JAJFFB01. Next base: position 16,555 of record JAJFFB010000012.1, read on the forward strand.
GTCGTGCACCGGCGGGCGTCTGGGGCACGCGGTGACCACCGTCAGCGGTGCCTCCGAGGTCTACCGCTTCGGCTGGGTCACCTACGCCAACGAGGCCAAGGTGTCTGAGCTCGGCGTCGACGCGGCTCTCTTCGATGGTCCAGGGGCGCCCGGTGCGGTCAGTGAGGGCGTGGCCGTGGCCATGGCCGAGGGCGCGCGCCAGCGTGCCGGCGCCGACTTTGGCCTGGCGGTGACCGGGATCGCCGGACCGAGCGGCGCCACCCCGGAGAAACCGGTGGGCACGGTGTGGATTGGCCTGGCGGGGCCCGCCGGGAGTTATGCGGTGCTGCGCCAGCAATGGACCCGGGCGGGGCGCAACGGCATCCAGCAGGGCAGCGTCAAGGACGCCCTCGAACTGCTGCGGCGTGAACTCCTCGGACTGCCGCGGCTGGCCCCGCGGCGGCGGTGATCGGCGGGATCTTCCGGCCTGCCCACGGCTGCAGGATCTTGCCTGCCAGCACCAGCAGGGGTATGATTCGCCGCTCAATTACCGGATGGTGTAATTGGCAGCACAGCAGGTTTTGGTCCTGCTAGTCGGGGTTCAAGTCCCTGTCCGGTAGCCAGTCTTCGCCGCCGTGGTTCTTCCACGGCGGCGTTTTTTTTGGGGTATCCTAAGGTTTGCCCTCTAGTCAACTATTTTGGTCCTCTTAACCCTGTCTCCTGCCATGAAAACCCTGTCCTTGCTCGTTGCCAGCTTTGCTGGTCTGCTCGCCAGCCCTGTCTGCGCACAGAACTGCGACAAATTCACCACCGACCTGCTGGCCGGCCAGACGATTGACGCTGGCTGGGTCAACGTCAGCAACACGCAATCGCATTTACGCATTGCCGTCCAGGCTGAACACGGTTGGCTGCTCGAGGAAGTCCACATCTACGCTGGACTGGATCCGGTCCCGGTCAACGGTGGGGGGAACCCCTCCCCAGGGCAATTCCCCTACAAGACTGATTACGCCCCAGGAGTCGCCAAGCACGTCGAGATGATCCCGCTCGCAGACCTGCTGGCCCAATGCGGAGACACGCTGTTCATCGCGGTTCATGCTTCGGTGGTCCAGCTTGATGCCCAGGGCAACGTGATCCAGGAGGAAACGGCGTGGGCCTTCGGCACCCCCTTTTCCGGCAGCCGCTGGGGATGGTGGTTCAACCGGGACCTGTGCTGCGACAACAATCAGTCCGGCTTGACCTTGGACGCCGATGCACTGCACCTTGGGCAGTTCGCCGACATCCGCCTGAACGGAGCCTTGCCAGGGGAAGAAGTCTACTTCTACGTCAACCGCGGCTTGATCGTTTACGGTTCTGGTCCTGCGTTGAACCCCTTCGGCGGCATGCACCTCGATCTGGTTTCTCCGGTCTACCGGCTGGGACGAACGCTTGCCGATGCAGCCGGACAGGCGGTCATCCAGGTCCAAGTTCCCGCGCGCAATGATCTGCTTGGCGACTACCTTGGCCTTCAGGCGGCCATCGCCCGCCCGCTGGGATCCGCCAAATCGATTCCGGTCCACGCCGAAGTCCTGCCTTAGGAACGGCGCTCCTCGCCGCAGCCCGGCCCCTTGCTCAACGGCGGCGTTGAGCGAAGAAATAGGTCGTACGGCGGTCGCAGTCGAAGTTGTCCGGAACGTAGGGGTGGTGTGCGGACGGCTCGACTGCGACCAGGGTCCAGCCGAGCATTCCGATCGTGTCGAGGATTTCGACTTCGGTCGGGCCGACGCGCGGGGACCAGCCCTTGTCGGTGATCCAGTAGTAGATCAGGTGATTGGATCCCTTGCTGCCGACGGGCGGGTCGTCCCCGCCGAGGGTGCCGGCGCTGCCGATCCAGGGGCGACCGTTGCGGCGTTCGCCGTTGTCCCAGATCCAGCCATAGTTGCCGAAATCGCTGGGGTCGCCGGTCACCGTCACGATCAGCTTGGCAAAAACCCCGTGATCGTTGGTTACCGGAGCCGGACGTGCTGCGAGGACGGCCAACAGCCCGACGCCGAGCAGGAGTGCAGGAAGGAATCTGCGCATTAACCCAATTCTAGTGCGGATTCCGGCGGTTCAGGTCAAAGGCTTGTGACGCTCAACCCTGGCCCCGTTCCAATACCAGCGAAACGTTGTGCCCGCCGAAGCCGAAGGCGTTGACCAGGCCAAGGCGCATCGTCGAGGCCCGCGCGGCACCCTGGACCACGTCGAGATCGATTTCCGGGTCCTGTTGTTCGAGGTTGGCGGTCGGCAGTTGTAAGCCGCGCTCCAGGGACAGCGCCAGCAAGGCGGTCTGCACCGCCGAGGACGCGCCGATGGCGTGACCGAACATCGATTTGGGGGCAGTGACCGGAATCGACGTGGCGGCTCCACCCCAGCACTGGTGAATGGCGCGAGCTTCGGCCAGGTCTCCTTGCGGCGTCGAGGGTGCGTGCGCAGAGATGTGCTCGATGGCGGCGGCCTCGACCCCGGCGTCGGCGAGAGCGGCGCGCATCGCCTTGGCCATGCCGCTGCCGTCGAGGAGTGGGGTTGCGATTTTGAAGGCCTCGCTGACCATCCCGGCGCCGCGCACCCAGGCCAGCGGCCGCGCCGCGCGCGCGCGCGCGTGGGCTTCGGATTCGAGCACCATCACCGCGGCGGCCTCGGCCATGACGAAGCCCGAGCGGTCGCGGTCGAAGGGGCGGCTGGCGGCGGCGCCACGCTCGTTGGCGTCGGTCAGCGCCCGCACCTTCCAGTAAGCAAGGATGGTTTCGCGCGTCACGGTAGCGTCGGTGCCGCCGACCAGGACGACGTCGGCGCGGCCGCTGCGGATCCAGTCCAGGCCGGTGGCGACGGCGGTGGTGCCGGAGGCGCAGGCCGCGGAAACGATCGTCGATGGGCCGCGCAGTCCGTGCTGGATGGTGAGCATGCCGGCCGGGGCGTTGAACATCGTCTTGATCACGAAGTAGTGATCGATCCCGCCGGCGAGGGCGTCCGGGTGGCCTTGCTGCAGCGCCTCGCGGATCGGATCGACGTAGTGGGTGGCGCCGCCGCCGACGCCCATCGCCACACCGATACGGGTGGAGTCGCACGCGGCGGGGTCGAGGCCGGCGTGTTCCAGGGCTTCTTGTCCGGCCATCAGCGCGAACTGGGTGAAGCGACCGAAGCGCCGCGCAAAGGGCAGCTGCACGCGTTCGTGGAACAGCTGCTCAAAATCCGCCGGCACCTGGCCGGCGACGCGCACCGCCTCGGTGGAGGTATCCCAGCCGCGGATCGGGGCGACCGCACCGCGCCCGGTTACAAAGCCGTCCCAGCTCGCTTCGCGGCCGACTCCGAGCGGGGTGACCAGGCCGATGCCGGTGATGCAGGCGCGGGTAGAGGACGGCATGGGGCGGGGTCGGGCTTAGGTGGCCTGAGGCGGTGGTCGGGCTTAGCTGGCCTGGGGACAGCCGTCGGCGAGGAATTCCTTGCGCACCTGGGCGCGGCGGATCTTGCCGCTGGTGGTGCGCGGCAGGCTGCCGCGTGGGCGCAACTCGACCTGATCGATTTCGAATCCGGCGCTGACCAGCGCGTTGCGCAAGGCCAGGCGCGCGCGATCGCGGTCTTCGGCGTCGCGCAGCATGCGTGGATGGACTTCGGCGACCAGCACCACGCGTTCGGTCTCGCGCGCCGGATCATAAATACCGAAGGCCGCCCCGCGGCCGGTGCCCTCGACGGTAGTGGCGAGTTCTTCGAGGCGTTCGGGAGCGTAGTTGCGCCCGTTCTTGATGATCACCTCGCGGCTGCGCCCGGTAATGAACACGTCGCCCTCGGCCCAGTAGCCAAGGTCGCCGGTGTCGTGCCAATCGTTGTCGCGCGGCTTGATCTGTTGCTCGACCAGGAAGCCGGTGTACAGCGAGGGCGAGCGCAACAGGATGCGGCCGATGCGTCTGGCGGGAAGTTCTGCGCCGTGTTGGTCGGCGATACGCAGCTCCTGGCCGTCGAGCGGATGCCCGCAGCCGGTCCATTCCAGGCACTGGTCAAGCGGCAGGTCCGCGGCTTCGGCGGCCACTCCTTCGCGCTCGAAGAGGTCGCGCTGCACCAGATCAAAACGCGGCGCCCGGCCCGCCGGAGGCATGGTGGCGGCGAGGGTGATCTCGGCCATGCCATAGACCGGTTTCAGGACTCCCATGGGCATTCCGTATGGCTCCAGGACCTGGGCGAAGGTGCGTGCCAGGTTGGGGCTGACCTGCTCAGCTCCGCACAGCCAGCGGCTGCAGTTGGAAAGGTCCAACCCCGGGATGGGGCGCCGTTGCAGTAATTTGAGCGCGGCGAGCAGTGCCGACGGCGGGCCGACGGTGATCCCGGCACGGATCTCGTGCATCACCCGGAACCAGATGGATGGCGAACGCGCGAACAAAGCCGGGTCCATCAGGGTGATGAAGGTGCCAGCGTAGAGCGGTAGCAGCAGCGCACCGAACAGCCCCATGTCGTGATGCAGGGGCAGCCAGGAAAACATCACGTCGCTGTCCGGGACCGGAATGCGCCGGCGCATTTCCTCCAGATTGAAGACGATGCCCTCCATTTCCAGCACCAGCGCTTTGGGCGCACCGGTGCTGCCGGAGCTGAACTGGAGATAGCCCATCTGGGTTCCAGCGACGCGCTGCGGGGCATCGCCAGCTTCGGCGTTGAGAATGCTCTCACTGCCTAACAGCAGCGCACCGCCGCCGTCGTGATCGTGGTCGGTGACCAGCGCGGCGGGGTGCAGCAGATCCAGGTGGTGGCGCCACTCCTGCGCGGCGGAAGGGCCGGTCCGCGTTTCCAATGGGGCCACCGCGGCGGGCAGCAGTCCGCAGTGGAAGGCGCCGAGCAGCGCGGCGACGAAGGCCTCGCCGGTGGGCAGGTCGATCAGGACGCGGTCGCCGGGACGCAGCCCGGCAGCGTGGAAGGCGGCCGCTCCGCGGCGCCCTAGTGCGAGGACCTCGGCGTAGGTGTGGACCGCCGTATCGAGCGCCAGATCGCGGACGAAAGCGAGCGCGGGCTGATCCGGCCGGTCGCGCGCCCACAACTCCAGGCGCGTGAACAGCTCGTCCGGGTCAGGAAGGCCACCCTGTTTCACGCCCGCCGCTTCACACCGGCGTGCGCCGGATCCAGTTGTTTGGGGTTTTCTGGGCCGCGGTCATGTGGCACAAAGTGCCTTCCTGACGGTAGGTCGCCAGGGCCAGCATGATGTAGCGGCGCAGATTGGGAAAGAACTCCGGTTCCGCGGCTTCCATTTCGGCCGCGTGCAGGTCGAGGCGGTCGGACCACTGCGCCAGAGTCTTCTTGTAGTGGTTGGAAATGTTTTCGGTGTAGCAGGCGAGGAAACCGGCCTCTTCCATCAGGCGCATCATCTCGCCGGTCGAGACCATGTTGGCGGTGTTGCCGAAAACATCGTCGACCGCCTGGAAGCCGCGCTCGGAACGGAATTTGTCGGTATTCGAGTTGCGGTCGTAATTGCTCTCCTGCACGAAAAGCATGCCCGATGGCCGCAGCGCGCGGTGACACAGCTGAAACAGTTCGAGCTTCTCCCACATGTGGATGATGCTCTCAAAGAAGATCACGTGATCGACCGATTCATCGGGCAGTTCCGCGTCGAGCACGCTGCACACGCGGATGTCGAGGCGCTCGGCGATGCCGCGCTCGCGCGCCTTCTCCATGGCGAAATCGCGCTGCACCGACGACAGCGTGTAGCCGATCACGTTCATCTGATGGACCTCGGCGTAGTAACGCGCCGGTCCTGACCAGCCGCAGCCCATGTCCAACAGAGTCTGCCCGGGCTGGAAACCGCAGGTCGCGGCGACGCGGTCCATTTTGAGGATCTGGGCCTGGTCGAGGTCTTCGTCGCCCTGCGCGTAGAAGCCCGAGGAGTAGTTCATGTTGCGGTCGAGCATGCGCTCGAACAGCACCGGGGCGGTGTCGTAGTGGACCGCGCTGTCGCCGGTCTCGACTTGGGGTTCGATCGGCATCAGCTTGCTTGGCTCTTCTCGGTTTCCTGGTTCAGGCGCAGGGTCAGCCGCACCAGATCGCTGCGGCTGGCGAGTTCTTCACCGGCGAGGCGCGAGAGAGTTTTGAGCACGCGCTTTTCGAGGCTGAGTTCGTCGTCGACCGGCACCATCTGCTGGACCCGGTGCAGGAACGCCTGATAGCCGCCGATGTGGTCGATGACCGCCTGACCGTCGTCACTGCCCTCGCGGTAGGTGGTCGGGTGCTTGTCACCCTGCGGGTTGACCAGCATCCATTTGGCGGTGTTGGCGAAAGCCGACAGCAGGGTCGGATCAGTCTCCAGTGCCTGGTGCATGAAGTCTTCGTAGCACTGGGCGTGACGGAACTCGTCTTCGGCAATGCGACGGAAGATCAGCTCCAGCACCGGCTCATCGGCGGCGCGCGCCCAGTTCAGGTACCAGCGGCCAAGGCGCAGCTCGCCACACCAGTGCATCGCCAGGGTGTTCGGCCAAGGCGCCGGTGACAGTTCGGTGTCGTATTGGTCCAGCGTAGTGAAATCGGGCTCCAGGCCGAACACTTTGAGGTATTCGCGCAGGACCAGATAGTGGCGCATCTCTTCGAAGTACCAGATGCTCTGGAACTGGCAGAAGTCGGGGTTGTCGCGGAAATCGCGCAGGAACATGCGCGTGGCGTAGAGCGACGACAACTCCATCAGGCAGTTGACGCGCACGAAATCGAGGGTTTCTTGCGAAACCGCGTCGCGGTCAATCTGATCGAAGGGGATGTCCGCCATGTCCCAACGGACCTTTTCCAGGCGGTGGTAGTGCAGATCGTAGAGGGGGGAGGACATGGTCGACGGTGGATTCAGACGGGGGCGCCGTCGGTCTTGCAGTACTTGCGGAACTGGCTGAAATAGTGCGACAGGTAGAGGATGATGCGCGAACGCTTCTCACCGTCCCACAAACTGGTGTAGAGGTCGGTGGCACCGATGACCGAGAAGTACTCGATGTGTTCGGTGGGCATGCGCAGATCGCCCCAGATGGCGCGGAATTGCGGCCATACCAAAGCGCGCTCGTCTTCGCTGCAGTGCTCGAGCATTGCTTCGAGAGCCACTTGATTGAAGCGGCAGTGACGCATTTCATCTTTGGCGACGCGCTTGAGGATGGCGGCCATGCCTTCGTCGTTGCACTGCTCAGCGGCCGCGGTGTAGGCGATGACCGCGGCGTATTCCTGCAAAACGCCGTAGATCAGCTGCAGCATGCGCGAGTCGATCGCCGGGTCGACCTTGATGCGCTCCAGGTAGGCCAGATAGTTCTCGACGTAGTCGCCGTCTTCCAGGCCGGCGAAGTCAGCCTCGGTGAGGTCTTCGCCGAGGCCCTGGATGATGCGCCGCAGGACGATGTAGTGGGTGTACTCCTCGGCGGTCCACATCGCCGACCAGAAGCGCAGCTTGTAGTCGTCGTGGTAGTTGTGGAAGTAGCCGCCCAGATAATGGGCCACACCATGCTCGTTGAGCGTGGTGCTGCGCAGGAAGCGGACGACGTCGTCTGGCGTTTTACTGCGCTCGTAGGACAGCTTGCTCAGGTCCTTCAGGTCCGGCCACAGGTTGCGGCCGGCAATGAAGAAATCGTCGATCGTGTCGGGCGTAGTGAAACTGGGGTAGGGCGGTTTGATGGCCATGACTCACCCCTGGGCGGAGTCACGCATGCGCCCCTCGACCAGGGCTGCCACATCGCCAACGGAATGAATCTCGGAAAGGTCGGTGTTGGTGGCAAAGCGAATGGAGAAATCCTCTTCCACCAGAGTCACAAGGTCGACCAGCCCCAGAGAGTCCACGCCTAAATCTTCGCGTAGACGTGATTCTTCAGAGACCGTTGCGGTGGATTCCAGGCGCAGGAGTTCAGCCAGGCGCGTGACAAGACGATCGACGATAGTACGCCGATTGGGGATGGTATCGGGGTTCATTGGTGGAGGCCAAGACTGGGGAAGTGGCTCTACATTCTAGCCCGCATTTCGGTACCGCAGCCTTGCTAATATGCGGACGCTTTCACGTCTCCCCATTTCCGAGCCACCCGTGGAGTTCCCCGAGGGTCTACAAGACGAGATCTACCAGGAGTTGCGGTCGCTGGCCGCGAGAAAACTTCGCGGGCAGCGCGCCGGGCATACCCTGCAGGCCACCGCGCTGGTGCATGAAGTTTTCATAAAAATTCATCATGGGCGCACCCCCCCCCAGGACCGCGCTCACTTCTTCGCCGTGGCCTCGATCGCCATGCACCAGATCCTGGCCAATCATGCGCGCGGCAGGGCGGCCGCCAAGCGTGGGGGGGGGGCGGCTCGCATCACCCTCGACGAGGGGCTGGTTCCTGGCGGCCAGCAGGAGTTCGACCTGTTCTTCCTCAACGACTGCCTCAAGGACCTCGAGGCGTTGGATTCGAGCCAGGCAGAGGTGGTGAAAATGCGTTTCTTCGGCGGCATGTCGATCGAAGAGATCAGCCACGTGCAAGGTGTTTCAGTGTCGACCGTCAAGCGTGATTGGCGCATGGCGCGCGCCTGGCTGGGCGCTGAGTTCCGCAAAGGGGACGAGGCTTGAATCGCGACCGATTCCAGCGCGTGAAAGAGATCTTCGCCGCTGCTGCTGACCTGCCCAGCGCTGAGCGCGACGGTTTTCTGGCCCAGGCCTGCGGCACAGATCACGAACTTGAGCAGCAGGTGCGCGCGCTGCTGCTCGCCGACGCGGACCCGGTCGACATGCCCGATCCAGTCGTGCAGCGCGAACAACTGGAGGGTCTCTGGGATGGCGAGCCGCGCCTGCCCGCGATCCCAGGATTCCGCCCTCTGCGCTTGCTCGGTGAAGGCGGCATGGGCGAGGTCTATCTGGCCGAACAGGAATTCCCGCGCCGTCAGGTGGCGATCAAACTGGTGCGCGGGGCCAGCTTTTCGGCTACCGCATTGCGCCGTTTCCGCGAAGAGGTGCAGCTGCTCGGGCGCTTGCAACACCCTGGTATTACTCAGGTCTACGCCGCGGACACCGACGCGATCGCGCGCGGCGGCCGCCCTTACTTCGCGATGGAGTACGTCGACGGGTGCGACCTGATCAGCTACGCCCGCGAACAGCGGCTCGATTCGCGTGCGCGCCTGCAGTTGATCGTTGATCTGTGCCTGGCGGTGGACTATGCCCACTCCCAGGGAGTGGTGCACCGCGATCTCAAGCCGGGCAACGTGCTGGTCGACCGTAGCGGCCAGGTCAAGGTGCTCGACTTCGGCATCGCCCGCGCGGTCGGACCGGAATTCGAAACGCGGACGCTGCTGACCGGATCGGAGCACGTCGTCGGCACCATGGGCTACATGGCGCCGGAACAGTTCGAGGGCCGCGCCACCGCGATCGGTCCGCAGGCCGACGTCTATGCGATCGGCGTCCTGCTGTTCGAAATGCTCACCGGCAAGCTGCCGCACGATCTGGAGGGCCTCAACCTGTACGAAGCCGGCCGTTGCATCCTCGAAACCGAAGCCACGCTGCTATCGACCCTGGAACGGCGCCTGCGCGGTGATGTTGAGACCATCGTCGGCTCGGCGCTGGCGCGTGATCCGCACCTGCGCTATGCCAGTGCGGCGGCGCTCAGTGAAGACCTGCGCCGCCACCTTGCCGGCGAAGCGGTACTTGCCCGGCCGCCGAGCCGCCTCTATCTGGCGCGCAAGTTCGTGCAGCGCAACCGTCGGCCGCTCGGCCTGACCGCCGCCGCGCTGGCGCTGGGCGTCAGCCTGGCCAGCCTGTTCCGCCAGGAAGGAGATTTGTTTCCACGCCCACCAGATTTCGACTGGAGCTGGAGCGATTTCCGCCAGGGGCAGCAGCGGCAGTTCCAATTGCTCGGGCCTGGACCGAGCTCCCGTTTCGGCACCGCGATGGCGGCGGTCGGCGACATGGATGGCGACACGGTCGCGGACTTCGTCGTCGGCGGGCAATGGGAAGCCGTCGACGGGATCGCGGTGGGAGGGGTAACCGCAGTATCCGGCCGCACCGGCACCACCCTGCACCGCGCCTTCGGTCGCGTCGACAACGGCAAGTTCGGCATGGCGCTGGCCGGCGCCGGCGATCTTGACCACGATGGGCACGCCGATTACTGGGCCATGACCGGCGAACTTTCGCACCCCCAGGGGGGGGTGCTGCGCGCGGTGTCCGGAGCCAGCGGCGCAGACCTGATCGAAATCCGCGGCGAGCAGTGGCAGGAGCGCTTCCGCCGCAGCATGGACCGTATCGGCGACCTGGACGGCGATGGCATCGACGAGATCGCGATCTGCTGTCGTGGCGAACAACACCCGGACGGCTGGATCGGCCGTGTCCTGGTCTACTCGCCTGGTCAAGAGCAGGTGGTGTTGCGCCTGGAGGATGGCCAGCCCGGTCACGAGTACGCCTTCCGCACCGCACGCGCCGGGGATCTCGATGGCGACGGCGTGCCCGACATCCTGGTCTCGGCCTTCATGGCCGACGGGCGCTTCGAGGACGAAGGCCGCGTGCTCGCCTACTCCGGCGCCAGCGGCGAAATTCTCTTCGATCAATACGGCATCAAGGGCGGCATCCTGCTGGGCAGCGACATCGCCTGCGCCGGCGACGTCGATGGTGATGGCAGCGATGACATCCTGATCGGTGCGCGGCTGGCCAACTACACCGGCTTCAAGAGCGGCCGGGTGGCGCTCTTCAGCGGGCGGCACGGAGATCTGATCCGGCTGCTCGACGGCCACCAGACCGAGGAACGCTTCGGCTTTTCGGTCGCCAACGCCGGCGACGTCGACGGCGACGGAGTGCCCGACCAGGCCATCGGCGCACAATACGCCACCTACGCCTTCCGCGAGGGGGGGGCGGTCTATTACCACAGCGGGGCCAGCGGCAAGTTGATCGGCCGGCTCGACGGCGACAACGAAGGCCTCAGCTTCGGCTTCCTGGTGCGGCCGCTGGGCGACCTCGACGGCGACGGCCGCCACGAAATCGGCGTCGGCGTGCCCAACAACTTCCGCAACGGCGGAGAATCCGGCTCGGTGCGCGTGATTTCGAGCCGCTATTTTCTTCCCGACTAGTTTTTGTTAACGCATGGGCGCTGAGCGGCACTGGAGTGCTGATGACCAAGCTCCTGCTCACTCTGCTCCTCCTGGCGCCTGCGGTGCCGGGGCCGCCTGCGATCTGCTTCCCGCTCGAGATCGGCTCCGAGGCCGCGCTGCCGTGGGGGGATGACCCCTTCGATTCGCCGGCCAAATACCCGCTGGCCAAACTCTCCCCG
>JAJFFB010000111.1 GCA_021776925.1 Planctomycetota bacterium
TTTGTTCCCTGGCAAGGAAGCTGGTTCCGCCCCTATCTTTAGATAGGGGCGGGTTCTGCTGACGCCGTCCAGGGGAAAAAGGCGCTGCCGTGGGGCGGAATGACTTTGTCCACGGTCAGTCAACCCCGACGTGGTGTGGAACACTCTGCAACAGGGATTGGCGGCGTGGCGTCAGGAGAAACCTGCTGCCCAGGCACCTGGGGATCCGACAGCGGTTCCGGGTTCCGAGGCACCCAAGGAGCATTTCTTGCTGCCGCGACCCGCGCATCGCTGGGAGGACTCGCGGCCTGCGCACGGTTTGATCCTGGAGCGTTACGCCCGTGACCTCGGGCCGCAGGCCCGGCCAAGCGAAGACCCCGCCGGCCGTTGGAATCTGGACCACGCCTGGTTCACGCGCGAGGAAGCGCGCGCCTGGCTGCCCGCCGACCCGCAATCCGGCCAACGCGTGTCCATGCCGACCGCCTCGCTGCAGCGCCTGCTGCGCTTCAGTCTGGTGGACAACGTGCGTGGCCAGACGCTGCCCTTTGGGGTCGCAGAGATCGTGCGCGCCAAGCTCGAAATCGAGGTGGTGCGGCGCGCGGGTGACCGCGTCTTTTTGCGCATGACCGGCCACAGCCTGTGTCTGTCCGACGGCAGCTGGCACCAGGGCGACAACCTGTGGCAGCCCAGGCGCCAGGATCCCCACGCGCTTGAAGCCACGCTGCTGGGCAGCGCCGAATTCGACCTCGGCAGCGGCACCTTCCGCAGCTTGGAGTGGGTCGCGCTGGCGCGGCGGGCCGGGCGCGCCGGGGTCAACGGGCGCGCGCGCGATGCGGGTGCCGGCAGGCTCGGTTTCTATCTGCGCCTGGCCGCAGCGGATGGCAACGTCGCGCCGGCATTCATTGCCCTCTACGACCAGCCCTGGGTGGCGATGCCCACCAGCGGGCGTGAATTGCGCCGCTGAGGATCAGCTCTGCGGCGGAACGCGGTCGAGCAAGAAGGCGTAGACCAGCGCGGTTTCGAGATAGCGGCGGAAGCGGCCGGAGGATCCTCCGTGCCCAGCAGCCATCTGGCAGCGGAACAGCACTTCGCCGTCGCCGCTCTTGAGTTCGCGCAAGCGCGCCACCCACTTGGCCGGCTCCCAATACTGCACCTGCGAGTCTTCCAGACCCGTGGTCACCAGGATGTCGGGATAGTCGTAGGCGCCGACGTTGTCGTAGGGCGAATACGCCATCATGGTGTTGAAGTAGGCGAGGTCGGCCGGATTGCCCCATTCGTCGTACTCGAAGGTGGTCAGCGGAATGCTGTCGTCTTCCATCGTCGTGATCACGTCGACGAAGGGGACCTGGGCAACCACCCCGCGCCACAGCTCGGGGGCCTGGTTGAGGACCGCGCCCATCAGCAGACCGCCGGCGCTGCCGCCCTGGGCAAAGAGGCGGTCGCTGCTGGTGCGCCCTTGCGCGATCAGCGCCTGGGCGACGTCGATGAAGTCGGAGAAGGTGTTCTGCTTGTTGAGCAGCTTGCCGTCTTCATACCAGGCGCGGCCGAGTTCCTGGCCGCCGCGCACGTGGGCGATGGCGTAGATGAAACCGCGGTCCAGCAAGGAAAGGCGCGTGGCGCTGAAGGAGGGGTCCATGCTGGCGCCATAGGAGCCATAACCGTAGAGCAGCAGAGGAGCGGGACCGCCGCCGGCACGTTCCTTGTGGTAGACCAGGGTGACCGGCACGCTGGTCTGATCCCGCGCTTCGATCCACAGGCGTTCGGAGCGGTAGTTGTCAGAGTCGAATCCGCCGAGCACTTCATCTTGTTTGCGCAGTTCGCGGCTGCGATCCGCAACCCGGTAGTCGTAGATCGTTGGCGGCGTGGTCATCGACTGGTAGGAGAAGCGCAGCGTGTCGCTGTCAAAATTTCGATTGCCGCGCGCCCGCACCACATAGGCGTCTTCTTCGAAGACCACCGCGTGATCGTTGCTGCCGCTCCATTCCATGACGCGCAGGCGGGTCTGGGCGTTGCTGCGCTCACTCAGCACCAGGAAGTCGCGGAACACCTGGAAGCCGGACAGCAGCACGTCGGGTCGGTGCGGAATCATTTCCTGCCATTTGCGGATGCCGGGGTCGTCGGTGGGGGTGCGCATCAAACGGAAGTTCTCCGCCTGGTGATTGGTGCGGACCAGGAAAAATCCGCCGGCGTGTTCGACCGAGTACTCCAGCTTGCGCCGGCGCGGTTGGATCATTTTCCATTCGCCCTTGGGGTCGTCGGCGTCGAGAAAGCGGACCTCGTTGGAAAGCGTCTGGGACGAATTGATGAACAGGTAACTGCCCGAGCGGGATCGGCGGATGGAGCAATAGAAGGTCTCGTCGGTCTCATCAAAGACCAGGGTGTCTTGAGCCACTGGCTCGCCGATCTTGTGGCGCAGGATGCTCTTGCTGCGCAGGGTCCCGGCGTCCTTGATGGTATAGAACAGGGTGCGGTTGTCGTTGGCCCACGCCGCGTTGCCGCTGGTGCCGGAAATCGAATCGGCGAGCATGGAGTCGTTGGCGAGGTCCTTGAAGCGTAGGGTGGGGATCCGCCGTCCGCGCGTGTCTTCGGCGAAACAAAGGAGGTTGCCGTCAGGGCTGACCGTCAGCCGGCTGGCCGAATAATAGTCGTGACCAGCTGCGAGCTGGTTGACGTCGAGCAGGATCTGCTCGGCACCCGTTGGTCCGTCTTCGCCGGCTGCGCGGCGGCAGTGGATGCGGTACTGCTGTCCGGGCTCGAAGCGGCTGTAGTAGTACCAGTCGCCCTCCTTCTCGGGCACGCTGCGGTCATCCTGCTTGATCCGCCCCTTGATCTCTTCGAACAGCTCTTCCTGCAGCGTATCGGTGTGCGCGGTGCGTTCCATCAGCCAGGCGTTCTCGGCCTCGAGATGGGCGATCACATCGGGATTGTCGCGCTCGCGCAGCCAGAAATAATCGTCTTGGCGCGCCTTGCCGTGCGAAGTCAGCGTGTGCGCTTTCTTGGCCGCTTGCGGCGGGCCGGCCACGGCTGGTGGACTCGCCGCAGCAAGGGTGCTTTCCTCGGGCTGGCAAGAAGTCATCAGAAACAGCGCGAGCGCTGGCAAGGGCAGGATCCGTAGGAGGGATGTCATGGTGAAAGACCTCTGCGCCTACTCTACGCCAAAGGCGTGATTCTGGCCCATCGGAAGCTGGTGTTAGGATGTATTCTTCACCATGCGAACGATGGTTTTGGCCTTTCGCCCCTTTGTGGCAGCGGTGGCGCTGCTGATGACCGCCCTGCCTTGCCGCGGGCAGGTGGTGATCAACGAATACGTCAGTTCCAACGTCGACAGTCTGCTCGACGAAGACGGGCGCACGCCGGACTGGATCGAGTTGCACAACGCAGGCTCTACGCGGGTCAATCTTGGTGGTTGGGGCCTCAGTGATGATCCCGCCGACCCTTTCCAGTGGGTGTTCCCGAATCGATATCTGCAACCGGGCGAGTTCCTGGTCGTGCATGCCTCCGGCCAGGACCGTCGCGTGCACCACAATGAACTGCACACCCTGGTCACCGAGGGCGACGTGTGGTCCTTTCTGCCGGGCACTCAGGAGCCGCCGAGCGACTGGCGTCTTGCCACCTTCGATGCCACGGGCTGGGCTTCCGGCCCCAGCGGGCTCGGCTTCGGCGACGGCGACGACGCCACCCTGGTGCAAGCCGACACCCTCTATCTGCGCAAGACCTTCCAGGTGCCGCCGGCCTTTCTTGCCGAGGTCACCATGGCTTATCTGCATCTTGACGTCGACGACGGTTTCGTCGCCTACCTGAACGGGGTCGAGATCGCGCGGCAGAACCTGGGCCGCCCTGGCGATTTTCCGCCCTATGACCAGCGCGCCGATCTCAGCCTCGAGGCCCGCCTCTACAAGGGTTGGCGTTTGCAGGCATTCCCGATCGAGGACTTCCGCGGCCTGCTGCGCGCCGGCGACAACGTGCTCGCGGTGCAGGTGCACAACGACAGCGCGCAGGGCGATGACCTCAGCGCGATCCCCTTGCTCAGTGTCGGCCGCACCCGCGCCAACCCGGTGGACCAGATCCATCCGGGGCTGTTGTTTCCCGAGCCGCTGCTGCACACCAACTTCAAACTCGACGCGCTCGGCGACTCGCTGGTTCTGACGCAGCCCGATGGCACCCTCGCCGACCAGGTCGACACCGGTCGCATGTACGTCGACGTGTCGCGCGGGCGCCATCCCTCCGGGCTGCCCGGTCAGTGGTTTCCGCGTTTCCCCACTCCGGGAACCGCCAACACCTCGTGGGCCGAAGACTCTTTTTCTGCAGCGGTCAACCTCACCCCCCCCTCCGGGCGTTTCCTCGGTGGTGTCCAGGTGACCATGGATCATCCGTCGCCGGCGGCGATCATTTTCTACACCTTGGACGGCAGTGAGCCGAGCCCTTCATCGACGCGCTACACCGGCCCGCTGAGTCTTTCGGGGCCGATCGCGGTGGTGCGCGCGCGCGCTTTTGAAAGCGGCAAGTGGCCGAGTTGGCCGACCACCCGGACCTATTTCGGCCGGGTCTATTCTCGCCTGCCGGTGTTCTCTCTGGTGACCGACCCGCTGAACTTGTGGGACCCTCTGACCGGCATCTACGAGAACTGGGGCGAAGACTGGGAACGCCCGGTGCACGTCGACATGTTCGAACCCGACGGCAGCCTGGCGCTGGAATTCGATGCCGGGGTACGTATCCACGGCGGCCTGTCGCGCTGGTGGGCGCAGAAGTCCTTCCGCATCCTGGCGCGTGGCGGGTATGGCCCGCCGAGTCTCGAGCGGCGCCTGTTCGTGAGCGAGGGGCTCGACAGCTTCAAGCGTTTCCTGCTGCGCAACGCCGGCACCGACTGGAATCGCGCGCATCTGCGCGACGGTTTTTCCTCGCGGCTGATTCGCCGCGCAGACCTCGACATCGAGGCCTTCCGGCCCGCGGTGGTGGTTCTCAACGGCGAGTACTGGGGGGTGCAGAACCTGCGCGAACGGGTCGACAAGCACTACGTGGCGGCTCATCACGGCGTCGATCCCGATCAGGTCGACCTGCTGGAACTGGTCGGGCGCGGACCGCTGCAGGTGCTGAAGACGCAGGCCAACGCCGGCGACCTCGAGCACTGGGACGCGATGATTTCCTACGTGCTGCGCAATCCGATGAGCGATCCGGCCAACTACGCCCATCTGCAGACGCTGGTCGACACCGACAACTACGCCACCTATCAGATCATCGAAATCTTCGTCGCCAACACCGACTGGCCGCACAAGAACACCAAGTTCTGGCGGCCGCGCAGCGCCGACGGCCGCTGGCGTTGGCTGCTCTACGACGCCGACAATGGGCTCGGCTACGTCCAGGACGCTTCGCACAACACCCTGCACTACGCCATCGGCAGTGACTCTGGCACCGGTGAGATCAACGGGTCCTTCTTGTTCCGCGAGTTGCTGAGCAGCGAGATCTTCCGCAACGATTTCATCAACCGTTACGCCGACTACCTGAATACGCGGTTCCGCACCGATCGCGCCCTCGCGGTGCTTGCCGAGATGAAGGCCGAAATGGATCCGGAAATGGGCCGCCAGATGAAGCGCTGGAACCGCCACTACTCCAATTGGACCAGCGAAGTCGACAAGGTCGAACTGTTCTGCCAGCAAAGGCCGGCGCGCGCGCGCACGCACATCGCCAATGAGTTCGGTCTCGCCGGCACCTGGACCCTGGATCTCGACGTCATCCCCGCCGGCAGCGGTCGCCTGCAACTGACCGCGATCGAGGTCGGCAGCGCTTTCCGCGGCACCTATTTCCTCGGCGTGCCGGTGCGCGTCGAAGCCATTGCCGCCGCCGGCTACGAGTTCGCCTCGTGGTCCGACGGCAACCTGCCACCCACTGCCGACGTGCTCCTGGATCCGGGCGCCGACTACGCGCTGGCGGCGCATTTCCGCCAGACTGGTCCCGCCGCGCAGATCCACGAAATCAACTACAAGTCGGCTCAGGAATTCGATCCGGGAGACTGGATCGAGTTGCACAACAACTCCGATCAGCCGCTCGATCTGTCCGGGTGGCAGGTGCGCGATTCGGGCGCTGCCTTCGTCATTCCCAATGGGGCCGTGGTCGCGGCGCGCGGTTATCTGGTCGTGTGTCAGGATCTGGCTGCCTTCCAGGCGGCCTTTCCGACGGTGACCCAGGCGATCGGTGACCTGGGCTTCGGCCTCAAGGGCGGCGGCGAGGAAATCCGCCTGCTGGATGCAAGCGGCACCTTGCAGGACCGGGTGCACTATCTGGACCAGCCACCGTGGCCGATTCCGCCCGCCGGCCAGGGCCCGAGCCTGGAGTTGCTGCTGCCCGCGTTCGACAACGGCGACGGGCGCCAGTGGCGTGCCTCGCTCGCCGCTCATGGCACCCCGGGCGAAAAGAACAGCGCGGTTTACTGAGTCGGTCTACCTTGGGCGGCATGAGCCCGCGCGCCCCCCGCCTGCGTTTCCCGTTACTTGTGAATGGAATTCTTCTGCTGGCGACGGCGATGCCGGCGCAAGAAGGAGTGATCGGCGAGAGGATCGCGGACGGATTGTGGCATGAGAAAGTGGACATCCCTTCCGGAGCAACTGCACATCTGGTGTGGGTGGAAATGGGTCCGGACCTGCTGCTGTGGGATCCGCTGTTTCCCGTGGGCGTGCGCGCTCTTGCCGGCTCCACTCCGGCAACTGTGGCGCACAGAGCGTGGCGCTACGTCGTTGCACCGCGCCCGCCGCTGGCGAACTGGAGCGATGGATGCGATCTGCGTGGGGCCACTTTGGTCACCCATCCAAGCGTGAACATCAGCGCGGAGCAGGCACAGGCGGCGGCGGTGGGTTCGCACCTGACCCTGGACGGTTGGCTGCGCCTGCAAGGGGGGGGGCAGGTGGTGGAGGTCCACGCGCTGGGGCAGGATGTGGCCAGCGCCGAGCTGGTTCTGTTCCTGCCGGAGCAGAAGATGTTCCTCAGTGGCAGGCAAGGCGCGGATTGGAGTACCGCGCTCGACGGCAGTTCGCGCGGCTGGAAGCCTGGCACCTCTGCCGAAGCACAGGAGGTGGGCTCCTTGCGCGGTTCCAAGGTCGCGATCGAGATGGCCGCCGGCCAGCGACCGCAGCTGGTCTTCGTCGGCAGCCGGCGCAGCGCGGAGGAAATGGCGCAGCTGAAAAAGCTGGCTCCTAACGTCGACTACCGCGCGGTGGCTTCGCGCAGCGCTGCCATGCAGCACGCGGGGCAAGCGCACGGAGTTGAGGCCGGTTTCCTTTCCTCCGAATTTCTGCGTGTGGCCCCGCAGCTGCGCTGGGTGCAGGCCGGTGGCGCCGGCGTGGAAAGATATCTGGCTGACCCGGCGTTGCGCGACAACCAGCGCATCGTCTTTGCCAATATGAAAGCCACCCACGGCCCGGCGATCGCCGACCACGCCTTCGCCATGCTGCTGACCCTGACCCGGCGCCTGCGTTTCCATGAAGACGCGTTGCGCCGCCAGCGCTGGGACCGCGGCTCCAGCCTGCGGCCCGAGGCGCTGCACGGCAAGACCATGCTGGTGGTCGGTCTCGGCGGAATCGGCCACGAGGTGGCGCGGCGCGCGCGTGGTTTCGGCATGACGGTGCTGGCGACGACGCGTTCCCCCAAACCGGTGCCCGACTACGTCGACCGCCTGGGCCTCGCCGCCGACTTCGAGGCCATGCTGCCGCAGGCCGACGTGGTGGCGATCTGCGTGCCGCTGACGCCCGAAACCGCCGGCATGTTCGGTCGCGGAGAATTCGCCGCAATGAAGAAGGGTTCCTATCTGATCAATGTCGCCCGCGGACGCATCTGCGACAGCGCTGCCTTGGCCGCCGCCCTGGTCTCCGGGCACCTCGGCGGCGCCTGCCTGGACGTCACCGATCCCGAGCCGCTGCCCGCCGGCCACGCTTTGTGGAAGGCACCGAACCTGGTGCTGACCCCGCACGTCTCCGGACGCGCCGAAGCCACTCATGAGCGCAAGCGCGTTCTCTTCGCCGAAAACATGCGCCGCTTCGCCGCCGGCGAAGGCCTGCTCAACGTCGTCGACAAGGCGGCCGGTTATTGATAGACCCGCACTTCGACCAGGTGCTTGCCGGGGTTGGCGCTGTTGTGCAGCAGGTTTATGCGGACGTGGCGCGCGGTGGTCGGTGGGAAGGAGTGGGTGTAGCCCTTGGCTGACGCCGGGGTGGTGTTGTTGCGCGCATCGACGACCTCTTGCCAGTGCTCGCCATCGGCGGAGGTTTCCACCGTGTACTGGTAGAAACGTCCTCCGTCCCAATAGGTCCACAACTGGACCTTGCTGAGCGGGTGAAGCTCCTGCAGGTCGACCGACCACCATTCCGCCCCACCGTCGCTGCCGTCCCAATAGGTGGCGAGGTCGACCACGCCGTCCGCGGCGTTGCCGGGAGAATGCTTGGCGGTGGCCTGGCTGCTCGCCGCGGTGGGCTTGCCGGTGGTGAGGTTGCGCTCGAAATCAACGCGTTCGAAGGACCGTCGCCACAACTGCCCGAGCGGCTGCTGATCGCCGTCGAAGCAGCGCGCGCTGACGATGGTGCTCTGATCGATCCACAGGCTGCGTCCGGCAGCAGGACTGTTTACCGTCGGATCGGATCCATCGAGGGTGTAACGGATCGTGCCGCTTTCCTGGCGCGAACGAAAATCCAGCTGCAGTTCGGGACCGAATTTTAGGAAGGGCAGCCACGGCCGTTCGTTCGGCAAATGGGTCAGCAGGCCACGGATCTCGACGTCGACCGGGTCGAGGCGGAAGCTGCGGCGTCGCTCGACGGGCGGATTGCCGGAGACGCGTACGCGCACCTCGGTAGTGCGGTCGATTTCGAGCGGTCCCTGATAAAGCGGGGAGCCCTCATCCGGACGCGAGCCGTCGGTGGTGTAGCGCAGCTGGCGGCCGGGGGCGAGTGCGTGCAGATAGAGAGTGCCGCGCGTTGCGAACCACTCAGAGCCGCGATCCTCATCGGCCGCCGCGGGAGCGCTGCCATCGCTGACGAAATCGAACTCCACCGGCGCGTAGAGTTCGAGGAATCGGCGGTCGGTCGCCGCGGTCCAACGCAGGATCCTGCTCAAGGCGTGATCGTTTGGGCGAAACCTCAGGCGATCGGAAAACATGGCCACACGCGGACGCAGCGCGTCGAGCTGGTCCTTGGCCGCCATCTCCCAGGAACACATCATCGCGCCTTGGATGCCGTCATGGTTCTCGAGCTCGATCGGCGTGAAGGAGGGCGCGGCTTCCCACCAGTTTTCGAAACGGCGCGGATTCCAGCCGTAGATCTCCTTGCGCGAGAAGCGCCGCCCCGGGGTGATGTACAACGGTTTCCACGAGGCGTTGATCAGCGGGTATCCATTCTTCTGCAGGTTCTGCGGCAGTTCATACATGGTCTCCCAGCCGAACACCATGACCTCGGTCGGGATGGTCACGAATTCACTGCCGGTGCCGCGGAAGCTCTCCCACATCATGGTCTGCTTGCCATGCGCCTTCACGATCTGGTGCAGCCTGCTCAAGGACAGCAGGAAGAGGTCGTGCGTGTCACTGCTGCCAAGCTCCTGCAGGGCCGGTCCTGTTTCAGGCGCCATTCGGATGCGGCCCAGCCACGCCTCGTCGCCGCCGACGTGAATCCAAGGCGAGGTATGAAAGACTTGGGCGATTTCTCCGATCAAGACGTCGATCGCCTCCCAGGTGGCCTCTTTGCCGATGTTGATGACTCCCAGATCCCGTGCCAAGCGCGTTTCCGGATCGATGGAATCAAATAGATCGGGCCGCCGCCGGCGCATCTCGGAGGAGTGTCCGGGCAGGTCCAGCTCCGGAACCAGGATCACGCCGCGGGCGCTGGCGTAGTCGACCAGCATTTCCAGTTCTGTCAGGGAGTACTGCCGTCCAGGCGTGGCGAGATCGGGAAAGGCGGTGGATGGAAAGGTGAAGGACTGATCGTCGGTCAGGTGCAATTGCACCTGGCGCAATCCGTAAAAGCTCGCCAGATCAATCAAAGGCAGCAGGTCCGCTGTCGGATGCCACTGCCGCGCGACGTCGATCATCAGCGAGCGGTATGCGAAGGCCTGAGAGTTGTGGATTCGGCCGTAAGGCAGAAAAAGACCGGCATCGGTCTTGCTTATGGCCTGTAGAAAGAGTTGTGCGGCATGGACTGGGTATCCCTGCGAATGCGCCTGGATCGTGCAACCCTCTTCGTCAAAGTGGATTGTTTCACCAATGAGCCGGTAAACACACCATGGGATGTTCGGAGGCACGGTCGAGGGTTTGAGGCGAATCCGGAAGCCGCCTGAAGGCAAGTCAGAAGGCTCAACCAGGGTCACGGCGTTCCCGCTCAACGCCTTCAAACCACGCGCGATCATGGCTTCCGCTACCCCATTCCCACCAACGCTTTCAATGCAGACTATCTCGGGGATCGGGATCCAGTTTCCCTGCCACTGGACCTGACCGGGAAAGGGAATCAAAGCCGGTTCCAGGGAGAGCTGGATTCCGTTCAGCAGGTAACTCGCGACCAGACGATCGCCTTGCGAGTTGAGATGAATGCCATCGGTGGTGAGTGCGCCGCTGCGTTTCTGTGGCTCGCTGCTGGGGCGTTTGACCGCGAGTTTCCGCGCGAAGGCATCGCGCAGATCGACCAGGAATGCCCCTTCTTCCTCGGCGACCAGCCGCGCCATGGCGGCGTTTTCATCGAGCGCCACGTCATTCGGATTTTCTCCGATGGGAAGCTCGCCGTCGATCGCCGGAGTTGCAAGAACCACGCGGGCACCGGCACGTTGGCCAAGGCGCACCATGGTGCGCAGGCCTTCTCCATACTGCGCGAGGCTAGGTCCGAAACGCGCGTCGTTAACGCCAAGAAAGATCACCACTACGGTCGGACGGTCCAAGCGCAAACATTCCTGGAAGGGCGGCTGGAAATCCCCATAGATGGACGCGCCTTCCAGCACCGTACCGACCATGCCGCCATTCAAGCCGCGATTGATCAAGGTCAGCGCATCGCCCAAGGCGTCGGCCTGGGACTGACGGATGTCTTCGATGAAGCCGCCCTGGTCGGTGATCGAGTCGCCGAAGAAGGAAATGCGCTCGCCGGGTCGCAGATCCATCGCCACTTGCGCGACAATCGCAACTCGCGCGACGATGGGGGGGGGTGTAGCGATCGGCATCGCCAGAGCTGTGGACATTCCACCAACACCGGAAGCCAAGGTCAGGATGAAAGTAGTGCAAGCCATCGGATCGGGCTCAGCTTATCCAGGTGGAGGCAGCTTCAACGCTTGCTTCCCTGTGCTAGGGTGGATTTGACACAGCCAGCCCCCGGCTGACCTCCCTCAAAACTCTCTCTCCCCATGACAACCAAGCTCCTCATGGCTGGGTGCGCGCTCTGGTGCGGACTCAGTTCCTTCTCCTCGGCGCAGACGCAGGTCGATCACGCGCCCCCCGTGTTTCGCGAAATCGACGGTCAGCGCGAGTTCTCCGGCTGGATGATCGCCCGCCCGGCGCAACCCGAACTGCTGCAAGCGCAGGGCATGAGCGTGGCCGACAGCGAAGCCGTTCACGCCTACGCGCACAGTCTGATGGCTCGTTTTGCCAGCCAGGAATTCGTGCCGGCCACCGATGAATACGTCTTTGCCGTGCCGGCTGGCTCGAGCGAAAACCAGGTCGCGGCCCAGTTGATGGCCAGTGATGCCTTTCAATACGTAGAACCGGACTGGACGGTCTACCCGATCGGTGTGCCGAACGACCCCTTGTTCAGCAGCCAATGGCACCACCAGGCCAACCGCATGCAGTCCGCCGACGGCTGGGATCTGCACACCGGCAACCCGTCGGTTGGCGTTGCCTTCTGTGACACCGGCGTGCGCACCACTCACGAAGACTTCCAGCTGCACCGCCTCGAAGCCTACAACGCGGTCGACCGGGTGTGGGAAAGCGCGGGCGGCAATATCGGTCCGGTGCATCCGCACGGCACCATGGTCACCGGTTGTGGCGCGGCCAATGGCAACAATGGCGTTGGGGTTTCAGGAGTCGGCTGGAACCTGAGCCACCGCATGATGCGCGTGTCCAACTCCTCCGGCGGCGGCGCAAGTCTGAGCAATCTGCAGCACGCGGCGCGCACGGCCATCGAGGCCGGCGACCGGGTTGCCAGCGTCAGCTACAGCGGGGTCGACACCAACTCAAACCTGACCACCGCGACTTACGTCAAGTCGATCGGCGGTCTGCTGGTGTGGGCGGCAGGTAACGACGGCCGCAACCTGACCTTCGGCAACCGTGACGCCGACGACATCATCGTCGCGGGTGCGACCGATTCGAACGACAACAAGGCCAGCTTCTCGGCCTTTGGTTCCTTCGTCGACCTGACCGCTCCCGGAGTCAGCGTGCTGACCACCGACAGTGGCAACGATTTGGATTACGCCTCGGTCAGCGGCACCAGTTTTGCCTGCCCGCTCACCGCCGGCTTGATCGGCCTGATCTGGTCGGCGGATCCCGCGCTCACGCCGAACGAGGTCGAAGCGATCCTCAAGCAAGGCGTCGACGACCTCGGTTCGGTCGGCATCGACAACACCTACGGCCACGGCCGCATCAACGTCTTTGGTTCCATCAGTCTGACCGGCGGAGGCACCGTTCCGACCGCGGCCTTCAGCGGTACGCCGACTTCGGGCACCGTGCCGTTGACGGTTTCGTTCTCGGACCAGTCCAGTGGCGGACCGACCGGCTGGAACTGGAACTTTGGCGATGGCAACACCTCAACGTCGCAGAATCCTGCGCACACCTACACCGCTGTCGGCACCTACACCGTCAGCTTGATGGTGAGCAACAGCTTCGGCAGTGACACTCTGGTGAAGACCGATTACATCACGGTCAATGCCGGCAGTCCGCCGGTTGCCAGCTTCACTGGCACGCCGACCTCAGGCACCGCGCCCCTGGACGTTTCGTTCACCGATTCCAGTAGCGGCAGTCCGACCTCGTGGCTGTGGAACTTCGGTGACGGGAACACCTCCACCGCGCAGAATCCGGCGCACACCTACACCGCGGAAGGGGTCTTTACCGTGACCATGACCGCGACCAACGCCTTTGGCAGCGACACCCAGGTGCGGACCGATTACATCACGGTCAACGCCCCCGGCGGCTTCACCGGGTCTGGTTTCATCCTGTCGAAGAACTCGGACTTCTCCACCGACGACCGCAGCTTCAGTCGTTCCGACACGATCTACATGCTGGCGTGGAATGATCAGCTCAACTTCGACGACATGCGTCGTCAGAAATGGCAGCTGCGGAAAAAGAAGAACAAGATCAATGGCAACTTCACCAACAATGGTGACGGCAGCTTCACTGCCAGCTTCTCGCTATCGAGCTTGCCAAGCAATGACACCACCTGGACCTGGAAAGCCACGATCGAAGACCGCTCGCGGTTGAAATTCCAGCCGAGCGCCAAGATCACGGTCAATCCCTGAAACAGAATCACTCCGGATCAAGGTCCTTCCCTGATCCGGAGCGTGACGACCCCGGCCTGGTTACTCCGGGCCGGGGTTATTCGGTTTCCTTGCCAAGGGTGCGCAGCAGGAACTCCTCGTATTTGCGGTAACGCCCCAGGCGCTTGACCTTGCCACCCAGGCCGTGGCCGCCGCTGGGGTCGAGGAAGAGTTCGACGTTGGTCTCCTTGCCGGCTTCGAGCAACTCGGAGTAGACCCGCACCGTGTCCTGGTAGAGCACGTTGCTGTCCTCCATGCCGTGCACCAGCAGCAGCTTGCCTTTCAGATTCTTCGCCAATGGCAGCAGCGAGTATTCCTTGAGGTCGGTCTGACCTTCTCGCGAGGGACCGATGGTGCCGGTGCTGTACCACGAATTGTAGTTCTCCCATTCGGTCGGTCCGGCGCCAGCCATGCCGACGGCGAAAACGTCGGGTTCGGTGTACAGGCACATCTGCGTCTGGAAGCCACCGAAACTCCAGCCGTGGATGCCAACTCGCTCTGGATCCACCCCATGGTTTTCGATCAGGAACTTGACTCCGTCGGTCAGGTCTTCAACCTGCGGCACGCCGACCTGTTCGTAGTTGGCCTTCTCGAACAGCGCGCCGTAGCCGGACATTCCACGCGGATCGATGGTGCACGTCACGTAGCCGTATTTCTCGGTCATGTAACGCGAGAAGAAGTAGGCGTCAGAGCCAAAGTTCCCCTGAGTGACCTGCTTGCGCGTACCCAGCGGGCCGCCATAGACGTAAATCAGCAGCGGACGCTTGTCGGTCTTCTTCCAGTCCTCGGGCTTCCACATCAGGCCATGGATTTCCTGCCCGTGACGATTCTGATAGCGCAGGGCTTCGGGTTTGGCCTGGGTGAAATGGCGCGCCTTGTCAGGATGGGAATCGGTCAGTTTCTTCTGTTCCTTGTCGGTGACTTCGATCGAGACCAGCTCGCGCAAGTTGCCGTAATTGGAGAAGAGAGCCAGCACCTTGCTGCCGTCCGGGCTCACCGCGGCACTGCTGTAGCTGCCCATCTCGGTGGTCAGCCTGGTCATCGTCGCGTCCTCGAGGTCCAAACGATAAACGTCCAGAGTGGAAGGGTCCTCCTTGGTCGCGGTCACGAACATGAATTTTCGATGTTCTGGCATGTCGAGGGGATAGACCTCGAAATGGCCGTGGGTGAATTGCTGCATTGCCTCGTAGACCGGATCGAGAACGTGCAAGTGGCGGAAGCCGGACTGTTCGGTCAGGAAGATCATGCGCCGGCTGTCGGCGAGATACTGAGGCTGGATCATGTTGGGGGTGGTCGGCCCGCCGTTGTGCAGGAAGCGGTACACAACCTTGGCGGCGTGCTCCTGCATCTCGTCCTTGTCCGTTTCTTCGTCCTGGTCGTCCTCGGCTTCTTCGTCTTCGTCTCCATCCTCCTGGTCGTCCGAAGCACCGTCGTCCTCGTCACCATTATCTTGGTCGTCACCCTCTTCCTCTTCCTTCTCGGGCGGAAAGGTCGCCTCGAGAATATTGACGTGCCCGCTCGACTGCTCAAAAACGGAAAACGCCACCTTGGAGGAGTCCGGCGCCCACGAGGGAACGCGCAGGCTGTCGCGCGGCCCCGAGCGCTTATGGGTGTAGACCTTGACCAATTCGCCGTTCTCCAGATCGGGATCGGGCAGGCGGTAGAGGAACACCGAACTGGTTGAGTCCCCAACCGGATCGTCCGAAACCGTGCGCGGAACTTCACGCACCTGCATGAAACGATCGCCGTAGGTCGCGATGTTGACCGTGCGGCCACCCTCGCGGCCGCGGCGGCTGGTCGAACCCAGCAGCGCGACCGATTTACCGTCGGGGCTGATCTCGTAGTCCTGCACGCGCATGCCGTCGGGCAGGTCGGGGTTGATCTGTTCGAGGAAATGGGTACCGAAACGAACCCGCATCACCGCCTCATCTTGCTGATAGGTGAAGCCGCTGCCGTCGGGCAGGTATTGAACGTTTCCCTCGCGGGAGCGCGTCTTGGTCAGGCGCTGGAAACCCTCCTGTCCCATGACCAGGTGGTAGGTGTCGCCGCTGGACTGGAACATCATCTCATCGGCAGTGGGGGACCATTTGAAGGAGCTCACTCCGCTGTAACGCGGCGCGTCTTCATCCTCGGCGTCCTTTTCACCGACTTCGTCCCCAGTCATCTCGGGCTTTTTCTCTTCCTTGCCGTCCTTGTTGTCATTTTCGTCTTCGTCCTCGTCCTTGCCCTTCTTCTTGGCAGCCTTCTTGATGCGGTCTTTCTTGACCTCGCGCGTGCTCTTCTGGAAAGGCGCCAGCACCGAGACCGAGGTCACGCGTTGCACCTCGCCGCTGCTGGTGTCCTGGATCCACAGGTCGCTGCCGTGGCGCCGCTCAAGGTAGGGGCGGTACAACCACGCCGCGTAACGACCGTCGTGGGAGAACGCCATCGAGCGCGCCGAGGGGCCGAAGAGTCCCTTGTCCGGGAACAGGTTCTTCAGCGTGAATTCAGTCTCCTTGTCAGCCTTCTGCTCGCCCTTCTGCTCGTCCTTTGCTTCCTGGGCGAAGGCGTGGGCAGGGGTGGCGACCAAGGCGGCGAGGAGCGCTCCGATCAACAGGGAAGAGAGGGTTTTCATCAGGGGCCAGGGCTTCATCTTGAATTGCAACCTCCTAAGAGGCTGAGGGGACTCCACTCTAACAGTCCATTTGCTTTCCTGTGTGAGCTAGCATGGCCCCGTGCAGCGCCGCCTGAAATCGACTCTCATCCTGGCCATCGGTCTTGGCCTTTCGCTCGGCCTGGTGCGTTCGGTCAACGCTCAGGACGAGCTCGTTTCCTTCGTCGAAAGGGTCGAGATCGACCAGCGCCGGCCGCTCCTGGGCGGCCATGATTTCGGTGCTGGGGCCTATGAGTACATGGAGGGCCACGTGGTCTTCGCCTTCGACCCTGCGCACCCGGCCAACGACTCGGTCGTCGATCTGGATCTAGCCCAACGGCGTCGTGATGGTCTGGTCGAAGCGGTGGCAGACCTGGTGGTGCTGCGCCCGGCAACGCCCCCACATGGAGGTGGCACCGCCCTGATCGAGATCAGCAACCGCGGCGGCAAGGCCGCGCTGCGTTATTTCTGCCGCGCCCGGGGGGGGCCTGAATCCGGGAACTTGCAGGACTTCGGCGACGGCTGGCTGCTCAGCCGCGGACTGACCTTGGTGTGGCTGGGCTGGCAGGCCGACGTGCCGCGCGCGCCGGGGGTGCTGAGTTTGCGGGTGCCGGTCGCACGCAATCCTGACGGCACCGCCATCCGCGGTCTGGTGCGCTCGGATTGGACCGTCGACCAGGACGCCGCCAGCCTGCCGCTTGCCCACCGCAACCACCAGGCCTATCCAGCGCTGGAAAACGCCTTCGCCCAACTGACCGTGCGCAACGGCCGCGAAGCTCCGCGTGAGGTGATTGCATCCTCGCGTTGGCGTTTCGTCCGCGTCAACAACGAAGGTGTCGAAAACGCCGCGCGCGACTGGGTGACCCTCGACGGCGGCTTCCGCGCCGGTCACATTTACGAAATGGTCTACACCGCCGAAGATCCGCAAGTCATCGGCCTTGGGCTTGCCGCGGTGCGCGATTTTGCCGCCTTCATGAAACGTAGCCCGGAATGCACCCTGCCGGTGGAGTACACGGTTGCGGTCGGCATTTCCCAAACCGGGAGATTCCTGCGCCACTTCCTGTATCAGGGTTTCCAGACCGCCGCCGACGGTGAGCCGGCCTTCGACGCGATCATGGCTCTGACCGCCGGAGCCGGACGCGGTTCCTTCAACCACCGTTTCGGCCAACCTTCGCGCGATGCCCACCGCTACTCGGCCTTCTTTTATCCCACCGACCTCTTTCCCTTTACCAGCCGCCGCCAGCGGGACCCGCTGGACGGTTCCATCGACGGCCTCTTGAGCAAGGTGCGCGCCGACGGCGTGATGCCCAAGCTGTTTCAGGTCAACAGCGGCTACGAGTACTGGGGGCGTGCCGCGTCCTTGATTCATACATCGCTCGAGGGCGCGGCCGATCTGCCTCCGACGGAGGACGAACGCTTCTATCACCTGCGTTCGGCCCAGCACTTCGCGGTTCCGTGGCCGCGAGTGGTGGCCTCTCCGGTACCGAATCCAGTGCAGGACGGCGCGGCCGGGCCGCCCCTATTCCAGGGCAGCCCGATCGACAATTTGTCGGCCTACCGTGCGCTGCTCGCGACCCTGTTGGACTGGACCGAATCCGGGGAAAGACCCCCCCCCAGTCACGTGCCCAGGATCGGAGACCGCACTCTGGTGCCGCTGGACGAGTACGCCTGGCCGAGGACACCGGAGATTCCCGCGCCGAAGGTGGTGCACCAGGCCTATCGCGCGCACTACGGACCGGAATGGGAGCAGGGCAGGATCACCCTGCAACCTCCGCACCTGGGTCCCGCCTTCGTGGCGCTGGTGCCCCAGGTGGACGAACGCGGGAACGAGATCGCAGGCGTCCCCAACCTCGAAACGATGGTTCCGCTAGGGAGTTTCGTGCCTTGGAATCTGCGTCCTGCAGGAGCCGACGGTGCCCGCGAGTTGACCGATTTCTACGGCAGTTTTCTTCCCTTTGCCCGTGATCCGCAACAGGCGCAACTCTGGCACGATCCACGCCCCGACCTGAGTACGCTCTACCCCCAGGGGGAAGTCTCCTTCCTGCATCAAGTGGAAGCCGCCCTCGAACATCTGCAGGAGCATCGCTGGATCCTGCCCCTCGACGTGGAGCGCGCGCGCGCGGAAGCCTTGCGCCGTTATCGGATTTTGACCGAGGAATGACCGTCTTTCGGGCCGGGAGGGTCGGTGTTCTCGGCCCGGCCTTCCTGCCACATCTGGTTGTACACCGGAGCGACCAGGTCTTGGATCTTGGCCAGCAGTTCTGGATCGCTGCGCTGATCAAGGACGCGAAGGTTGGCGTGGACCTGCTCGACGGTGCTCATCCCAGTCAGGGTGGAGCAGACCGTCGGGTGATCGAAGGCGAAGCGCAGCGCGACCTCGGCGACGTCACGGCCATGTTGCTTGCACAGGTCGGCGACCTGTGGACCGATCGCCAGGACCTCGGCCGGAGCGCGGTGCCAGTCCTGCGGCCCGGCCTGGGTGAGCAGGCCGAGAGCCAGTGGAGAAGCGTTGATCAAGGCGATGCCCTGCTGTGCGCACCACGGTGTCAGGTGCTGGTCGAGCAGATCGCTGAGCAGCGTGTAGTGGGCATAGCTGAGAATCGCATCCAAGCCGGGCACCTGTTCCGCGACTCGGCGCAGATAACGCACCGGCAGCCCCGAAATGCCAACGTGACGCACCTTGCCCTGCTCGCGCAAGGCGAAGGCGGCGGGAAGGGTCTCTTCCACGATTTGTGCTTCCAGGCCGAATTCAACGTCGTGCACGATCAAGAGATCGAGGTGCTCGCAGCGCAGTCGCGCCAACGACTCCTCGACGCTGGTGGCCACACGCGCGGCGCTGAAATCAAAACGTTCGAGGCCGAAGCGTGCGCACTTGCTCGACAGGAACACCTGCTCGCGTTTGCCGAGCAAGGCCTCGCCGAGGCGCTCTTCGGCCAAGGTGCGGCCGTAATAGGGGGCGACGTCAAAGAAGTTGATGCCGCCGTCGATCGCCGCGTGCACTGCGCGCCGCCCCTCGGCGACATCGAGGCCGCCGTACTCACCGCCGAGCGGGGCGGCACCGAAACCGAGCAGCGACAGCTGGCTGCCGCTGCTGCCGAATGGCCGCAATTCGATCGTCACCGCGCTCAGACCGCGGCCACAGGCTGTGTGCTTTCGACACCGGTGTCGACCCAGCCGCGCGAACGCGCCGAGGCCAGCACCGCGTCGCACACGCGCTGCGTCTGCAGGGCGTTGCGGAAGTCGGGCTGGGCCGGAGTGCCGCTTTCGACGCCTTTCAGGAAGTCCGCCAGCGCGTGGATGAAAGTGTGTTCGTAGCCGACCGTGCAACCGGGAACCCACCAGCGATCCATGTACGGGTGTTCGAAGTTGGTGACGTGGATGCGCCGCCAGCCGGTCAGGTGGTCTTCGACCTTGTCGCCGGTCGCGGGCCGTGTGTGCTCGAAGAAATCGATGTATTGCGGGTCTTCGAGGTCGAAGTGCACCGAGCCGTCGGCGCCGTTGAGTTCGAAGGTGTTGAAGTTCTTGCGTCCGCGCGCATACCGCGTGGATTCGAAGGTGCCCATCGAACCATTGGCGAAGCGCGCCAGGAACATGCACGCGTCGTCGATGCCGACCGGCTGCATCTTGCCGGTCTCTTGGTGCATGCGCTCCTTGACGAAGGTCTCGGTATCGGCGACCACGCGGGTGATCGGGCCGTTGAGCCACATCGCGGTATCGATCGAGTGCGCCAGCAGGTCGCCGGTGACGCCGGAACCGGCGACGTCGACGTCGAGCCGCCACAGCGCCGCGCCGCCCTGGGGCACGTCTTCGGCGATGGTCCAGTCCTGCAGGTAGGTGGCGCGGTAATGAAACGGCCGCCCGATGCGCTGCTCGTCGACGATCTGGCGCGCCAGCGCGATCGCCGGCACGCGCCGGTAGTTGAACCAGACCATATTTGGAATCCCGGCTTCTTCGACCGCCTGGGTCATGCGTTCGGCCTCTTCCACGTTCATCGCCAGGGGCTTCTCGCACATCAGCCACTTGCCGTTGGCGGCCGCGGCGATCGCCAGCTCTACGTGCGTGTGGTTGGGACTGCAGATGTCGATCGCGTCGATGTCGTCGCGCTCGACCACCTTGCGCCAATCGGTTTCGACCTCGGCGTAACTCCAGGTGCGGGCGAACTCCTCGGCCTTTTCCCGGTTGCGCGCGCACAGGACGGTCAGCTCGGGGCGGTGCTCGAGCTCAGGAAAGAAATGGGCCAGTTTGCGGTAGGCGTTGCTGTGGGCCTTGCCCATGAAGCCATAGCCGATCATGGCGATGCGCAGCGGTTTGGTCATGATGCAGAGGCGGCGAAGTAACGATCGTTGATCTGGTCCATGAACTTCTTGCACGACTCGGTGGCGCCCCAGGCGTCGGGCCAGAAGCACAGGTCGACGGTCCACCAGTCGTGGCCGATGTCCTGAGCCGCGAGGTGCGGGATGACTTCGTCAAAGTTGACCACGCCCTCGCCGAAGGGCAGGTGCATCGAGGTCTCGTCTTCGCCGTTCTCGTCCTTGTGGCAGGAGTTGTCCGAATCGATCAGGTGGATGTGGTTGATGCGCCCGCTCAATTTCTGGATGAACTCGGTCTGGCCGCCGTCGAGGACTTCCCTGGCGCCGGGCTGGCGCGCGCCGACCACCGCGACCATGTGGCCGTGGCTGGTGTCGTAGAGCACGCCGAAGTTGGGATCGTCGACCTCGTCGAGGATGCGCAGGACATCGGACGGCTTGTTGAAGGCGAATCCGGGTTCGAACTCCCAGGTCATGTACAGGCCGTGGTCCTTGGCGATCTCGTTGCAGGTGGCAAAGGTCGAGACCACCCGCTGCAGGGCGGTGGCTTCACCGACCTGGTCGAAGATCGTCGGCGGCTGCACGGTGTCGACGCGAATGCCGGCGATCCCCAGATCGCGCGCGAAGACGCAGTTCTTGGTGAACTCGGCGACGTAAGGCGCCGGGTCGTCGCTGTCGATCAGGTGCTCGGCCCACAGGTTGGCGGCGAGGCCGCTGAAACCGAGGCCGTGGCCCTTCATTTGCTCAACCACCTGCGCGCGCTGCTCGGCGTCGGGCATGTCGTCCGGGTTCGGGTGCGGTGGGAAGCCGCCCAGTTCGAGGCCGTCGAAACCGAGCGCCGCGAGCTTGCTGCACACCGTCTCGAAATCGACGGGCTTGTCGGCGTAGGGGCCGATGGTGTAGGCCCAGGATCCAATCGAGATTTTCTTCATCAGAGGTGTGGAGGTTGAGGGGGGGTCAGTAGGTGGCGCGTCCGCCGGAGATGTCGAAGCAGGCGCCAGTGGTGAAACTGCATTCCTCGCTGGCGAGGTAGTGCACCAGTGCGGCGACCTCTTCGGGCCGCCCGGTGCGGCCGACCGGGATCTTCGAGACCATGTAGTCGATGGTCTCTTGACTCACCTGGTCGAGCATGGGGGTGTGGATGACCGCCGGCGCCACCGAATGAATGCGGATGCCGGTGTCGGCGACCTCCTTGGCCAGCGACTTGGTCATGCCGATGACTCCGGCCTTCGACGCCGAATAGGGGCCCAGCTTGGGATTGCCCTCTTTGCCGGCGATCGATGCGATGTTGACGATGCGGCCGTAGTCGGCCTCGCGCATCGGGCCGAGGGCGGCGCGGTTGCACAGCCACAGCCCGGTCAGATTGATGTCAATGACCTGGCGCCACTCTTCGGGGGAGGTCTCCCAGGCGAAGGCGTTGCGACCAACGATGCCGGCCGAACACACCAGGATGTCGTAACGCCCGGTTTCGGCGACCACTTGATCGGTCATCGCCTGCACCTGTTCGGCGTCGGTGACGTCGACCGCGATCGCCAGCGCCTGGTGCCCCTGGGCGCGGATTTCGGCGGCAGCCGCCTCGGCTGCGTCGCCGTCGAGGTCGACGATCACCGCGTGGGCTCCGGCGGAGGCAAAGCGCGCCGCGGCGACCTGACCGATGCCACGCGCAGCGCCGGAAATCACGGCCGTGCGGCCCTCAAGGGAAAAGTGGGGGGACTCCATGACAGATGCGAACGGGAGCCGGGATCCTAGCACTTTCCCTCGCGTTGGA
>JAJFFB010000112.1 GCA_021776925.1 Planctomycetota bacterium
CGGTGCTGTGCGAGTCTGCGCGGCGCAGTGCGGAGCTGCTGCGGCCGGTGTGGGAAGCACTGCAGGACGAAGTGCTGAAAAGCGGTCATGTTTTCACCGACGACACGACGGTGACGATCCAAAAGGGGGTCGCGGGTCGCATGACCGGCCGGGTGTGGATCTACGCCGACAAGGAGGATCGGCTTTTCTACGATTTCACCGACTCGCGCAGCCGCGATGGCCCGAAGCGGGTACTGGGGGAATACCACGGCTACCTGCAGGCGGACGCCTACGTCGGCTACGACTGCTTCTTCGGTGCCGAAGGAGCGCAGGAGGTGGCGTGCTGGGCGCACGCGCGTCGCTACTTCGAGCGTGCCGAGGAGGACCACCCCCAGCTGGCGGGCGAAGCGCTGGATCGCATCGGCGAGCTCTACGTGGTGGAGCGGGTGGCGAAGGATCGGGAACTCGAGGAAGAGGACATCGCCGCGCTGCGCCAGAAGGAATCGCTTCCAAGACTGGAAGCGCTGGAGCTGTGGATGGCGCGCACTCGACCGACGGTACTGGACAAGAGCCCGCTGGCGAAGGCGATCAACTACACCCGAAACAACTGGGAAGCGCTGGTGCGCTACACCGAGGACGGCCGTTTGGAGATCGACAACAACCGCTCCGAACGTGCGCTACGGGCGGTGGTGACGGGCCGGAAGAACTGGATGTTTGTCGGCAACGAGGGTGGTGGCAAGACGGCGGCGGTGCTTTACAGCCTGGTGCAGACGTGCAAGGAGATCGAGGTGGACCCGCGGCAGTACCTGGGCGACGTGCTGGTCCGGCTGCGCCGGGGTGAGGATCCCAAGGAACTGACCCCGCACGCGTGGAAGAAGCGCTACGCGGAGGAGCTGGCGGAAGACCGCGCGTGGATCATCGCAAAACTGCGCGGAAAAGTGGAATAACGAGGCTTTGGGAGGGTCAGGCCCCGCGAAGGAGGAGCGGGCTTGAGCTAACGCTTACCGTCAAGGCAACGGAAGTGCGCGCGAAGCAGGCCGAATGAGTCAACAAAAACTATTCAGTCGAACTTTTGGACCGACCCACTAGGAAGAAGAACCATCTGAATGAATTGATTCGCCCAATCGGTAGCACCGAAAAAAAATCGGCCCGCACGTTCGTGAACGCACGGGCCATATTTCCATTCCATTGCAGCGCGAAAAGGATTATTGGTTCATCAAAGCACCGAAACTTCGAGCATGTTGGAATCAAAGATGGAACCACCGGATGAGACCCCGACTTCTAAGTAGAAGGTGGTTCCAGCCATGGACGGCGGCAACACAGGCGTTGTCCATGAACCGGTGCCGGTGGCAGAAGTTGTTCCGCTCGATTCGACCGTGTAGGTCAAGCCAATGTCAAATGGATGTCCATTGTTCCAATGCCCAAAGTCATGTTCGGAGCTGCCAATCCAATACGCCGCGTTGGCCGGTGCTCCAGAGAAGGTGTAAGTGCCCGAACCAGGAGAAATCCCAGTGTCGATGACCTCGTCTCCAACTAGCGTGATGGTGTCCGTGGAGAAGGTGAGTTCTTGACAACGCGAAGCAACCAGGGAAAATGGCCATCCAGCTGATGGGACATTGACAAGCTCGTCTGCAAAGATGTCCACCCGAAAATTTGTAGTTAATGGGAAATTCGGAATCCATACGTTTTCCACATTGCTCCTGTTATCACGGCGTTCTAGATCAGCTTCGTTTCGCACCTTGCTCTCATTTTTTTCCCATAGTCCGAAATTTCCCCAGTAGATATTTCCGTTCTCGTCCACAACGCGAAGGGTGAGATCATGGACCAAGTCGTCTTCCATGGTCACCGCACCAGGATCATCGTTGTAAACCAGGGTAATCCGAAGTTCATCTGGAACGTCAGGTGGCGGTCCGGTGGAAGCCGATTGGAGGTAAACCGTGTACCGAGGTTTGGTGTCAGGGTGTAGTGCATTTGCCTCTGCCTCATAATATGTTTCGAGGCGCGTATGATAAAGGCGATGCAGATTGGGCAATCCCCAACCTTGGTTCGCGCGGAGGATACTGTTTGAATCTTTGACTTCATTTGTTGCGCTGGGAGGCATTTTGGCAATTGGATATGGCCTTGAGGAGTTAATTAAAAAAGCTTTAATCAAGGATATAGGTGGTCGACTATCATAATAGTCACTAGGTGAGATGATGCTATTCCCAAATAGTCCTTCTCCCCACATCTGGTAAATCAAACCGACATGCCCAGCAACTTGAGGTGTGGCGGATGAAGTGCCAGGAAAATTGGATTCCACCCACGCCGTTGAGTTTTTTGCCACAGCCTTGACGCCTGAATTGAACCCAACGATGTCAGGTTTCACTCTTGCCGACCAGTTGGGAGCGACCTCACTGTCTGATCCAAATCTCCCCATCCCCCCTGGGTCAAATCCGGTGCCGATGGTTTCGTTCCCCCACCAAAAATCCGAACTTAGGTCAAAAGGAATAATGTTCGAGCCTCGCCTGATAGCGCCGACAGAAATCACGTTTTTTGCCCAAGCATCGGAACTCAATCGTGGAGCCCATTCGCTTGTGGTGGTCCATCCCTCATTTCCTGCAAATAGGACTGCCGACACCCCTGGTCCAGGAACTGTGTTCATAATTGCATCATCAATAAAAAATGAGTCCGTGTTATATGAACTGTCGGATTCCTTTCCATTATTGAGGGCGGTGCTCGTCACCCACACACAAGGCTCAATCAAAGGGATGGGGAATATTGGGCTAGGGTCTTGAATGGCCGGGTACCTGTGTAGGAATCGATTGTGAGGATTTCCATGAGGCACTTCGCTTTTTGGAGCCCAGAATCCAATTGCCCCTGGTAGGGCAGCTTTCGAATCCGGAAAGCCGGTCCCGTCAGACATTACCGTGGAAAAGACCTTGCCACCGTGGCGGGCAGTGCCTATCCCTATTACCCAATTTGCATCCAATGAGTAAAAATGTCGTCCACTCAAGACCGGATTTCCCTCTTCCATATCACCGTCAAAGACTTCTACCCGAATTGCATTTGGAGAAAAGCCTCCAGTTGGCGGATCACCGTCGAGGTCCACGGCATGCAGAGTGTCTCCCCCCATAATATTGACGACTTGGGGTAGCGTATTCACTATTCCATCCACGGAGCTGGTGCCAAGAAGCAACTCTTCCGTTGAAGATTCTAGGATGAATTGGTTTGAACGGAGGGTAACTCCCGCTACAAGGTCGTTTTCAAGAAGGACGTAGTTTCCGGAACCAGCTAGTAGCGAAAACCCCAAAGTTTTTCGACCATTGGAGTGTCCGATCTCAATTGCGCCGAAAGACAAGGCTAGGTCACTAATAATGGACCTGGTTTTTGATGACGAATCCACAAGGACAAGATGTATCTCATCGGGTGTGGAATCTGCACGTAAAAGGTCCACACTTCCTGCATGGAGCTTCAGGGCTGGTGCGTACGGAACGACTGCTCGTACAAATGGAAACTTTGGAAAACCAGGCGCCTCGTCCTTGAATAGGTAAACCAACGCGCTGCCTGACTGAGCTTGTACGAATTGTCCGCCCGCAGATTCAATGGCCTCCGTCCAGGGTGGGATGGCTGGGCCGTGGAATTGGACCAGAATCAGTTTGGTCTCGGGGTGAGGCGCCAGAGTCTCTGGCATCTCAGGTAATCCATCAAGTGGATCAAATTTTCCCCAAAAGAAGTCCAGTTCGTAGTCGACTCTTCGTGAAGGGGAAAATGTTTTTCCTGCATCCAGCGAGTATCGAACTTTGGTGATTTCAGCCTCCTGGCGAATGAGCACGGTGTCATTCCAGCGGACAACCTCCTGCCAGGGAGAGGCTTGTGCAGCATGAGCGGAGACTAGAGGAAATGCGAGCCAATGACACGCAATTGCAATGATGGGAACCAAGGAGGGCACTTTGGTCATGGTGAGAAAACTATGGATTGAGAGCGAATGACGGATTATTTTTCCGCCAATTGAGGTACTGACGCTACATAGATTCGAGGTTTCTATTCAAGGCAAATAGTTCGATTTCAGAAAAAGAGAGGGAATCCATTCAAGCAGATCTGACTACACTTCCGAGTAAACCGCCCCATATTAGAATGCCGCTTTTGGTTCTGAGCGATGCGAAAAATTTTATCTTCACACCTCAGTCCAATAGACCGGCACGTCATTCCCGATGGCCCCATGCCAAAAAGGTCTCCAACTGAGCCAATCCACCAAGCGGTGTGTCCAGCTGCAGGAATCCTGGAAAACTGGACCTTTCACCTCAGAGGTTTCTTGATGTCATTACCCTATCGAGTGATGTGGAATGGTCGCGGCCTTGAGGCCAACCACGTTGGATGGAGTACAGGTGGTCAAGTCCAGAGCTTGAACGTAAATGAAACCACAACCGCCAGGCACCATCATGGATTTGCTGGCACTGCCGGAACTATTGGCGTTGACGGTGGTGGCGAGGGTAATCCCATTATTTGAAAGCCCAAGAAGGGATCCTGCGCAGGGCAGGGGGCTGGGATAAAGAAGCTACCGGTGCCGATTGAATAGAAAAGTGCTACCTGTCCACCCGCGGTCGCCTTGCTGATGCTTGCGGTCATTACACCCGGGCAGGAGCCGCTCAGGCTGAGGCCGAAACCGCCTTCGAACAGGTGGATGTCGAGCATTGGGCTCCATTGCAGGGTGCCCTCGATGACGATGGACTCACTGGTCTCGAAGATGGCGGGGACTCATCAACCATCGTCGTCGTGTTTCGCGGCCTTTTTCGGTCGTGGCTTGCTCGGGCCCATAGAGAAGAAGACCAGCAGGTCGAGGTCTTCGGTGACGTTGGTGAAGCGGTGCTCTGCCAAGGCCGGGACGAAGATCAGATCGCCCTTCTTGACTTTTTGGGAGAGCTTCTCGCCCTTGATGCGCGCGCTGCCGTCGAGCACCAGGTAGACCTCGTCGCGTTTGTGCGGCTTCTGGGTGTCTTTGCCACCTTTGCGCAGGTGATAGATCCCCATGCGCAAGCTCGATTTCTCGAGGAAGGAGAAATACGGCTTGCCCTTCTTCGCCTGGTCGGCCACCAGGGTGTCGATCTGGGCGATCTCGATCTGGGCCTCGGCCTTGGCGGCGGGTTCCTGGGCGATGCCGAAGCCGGCGGCGGTGCCGATCAGCAGTAGGGTGATGGTCTTGAACATGGGGCGTTGGTGGTGGTGTCAATCGGCGACCGGCGCGAGCACGCGCACCAGGCCGGCGTCGATGTACTGGCCGCCTCCGGTCTGTTGGCAGTGGATGGCGAGCAGGTTGCGGCCGGGGTGGAGTGGATCCCCGGCGTGCTCATCCAAAGGTAGCAGGACGTAGCTGGTCGTGTAGCCGCTCAATCTGGCGATGCGCACGCCGTTCAGGAACACCTCGGCGTCCTCGTCGTGGTGGATGCGCAGGTGCAGAGTGCCTTCCTCGGCCCCGGCATCGTCCCCAGCAACGGGGGTATGCTCGAATTCCTGGCGCAGCCAGATCTCGGCGCCGTTCCACGGCGTGCCGATGACCGCCCCAGGAGTGCCCGCGGTGCCGAAACCGGCCTGGCCCTGACTCCAGGCGGCATCGTCGTAGTGGTTCAGCATCCACGCCGGTCCCGGGTCCTCGGTCTGGTACTTCCAGGTTTGCGCCTGTTGCGGTGCGCATGGCAGGACCGTGCGCAGTTGCGGCGGCGGCAGGAACAAGCTGAGGTTGGCGGCGCGCACCCGCTCGGCGCTCATCTTCAACACCTCGCGGTCGTAAGTCATCAAACCATTGACCTCGATCTCGACGTCGGTGGTCTGGGTGTAGACCGCCGCGCTCAAACCCTCGGCGATCAGCGGACGCAGGCGCGCGATCAATTGCACGTAGGCGTCGGTCAGCGCCGCGGAATCGGGATAGGAGCGATAGCCCCAATTCTTTTCCGTCTGCCAGGTGTGACCGGCCAAGGGCAGGCCGAGGCCGCCGAATTCTCCCAGCACCGCCGCGCGCCCATCTTCCAGCGGCGGCATCGCCGGCCCCGGATAGGAGTGCACGTCGTGCACGTCGCCGCAGCCGCGGTCGGTCCAGCCGCTGGCCGAGTTGACCAGCCGCGTCGGGTCGTGCTGCTTCAGCCACTCGCTGACCTCCTGGGTGCGCCACTGCCCCCAGCCCTCGTTGAAGGGCACCCACATGACGATGCACGGGTGGCTGCCGAAGTCGTCGACCAGCGCCCGCAGTTCGCGCCAGAAGTTGTCCTCCGATTCGCTTTCGCGCTCGATGTCGGGATCGTTGCCGCCGATGTACCGATCGCCGCTGGGCATGTCCTGCCACACCATCAAGCCGATGCGGTCGCACCAGTAGTACCAGCGGTCGGGTTCGACCTTGACGTGCTTGCGCACCATGTTGAAGCCCAGCGCCTTGGTCATTTCCAGGTCGTAGCGCAACGCCGCGTCGCTCGGCGCGGTGTACAGACCGTCGGGCCAGAAGCCCTGGTCCAGGGTGCCGTAGTGGAACAGCGCCTCGCCATTGAGAAATAGGCGCTGCACTCCGTGCTCGTCGGCGTGCCGCTCGATGTCGCGCAGGCCGAAGTAGCTGTTCACCTCGTCGACCACCTCATCGCCGTCGAACAGGCGCAAGCGCAGGGTGTAGAGCAAGGGCTCGGAAGGGGACCAGGCCTGCGCATCGTGAACCGGAATGGGCAGCGTGAATTCCTGGTGCGACGACGGTGACGGGCCATAGCCGATCTTGGCGCCGGAGATCGTTGAGTTCTGCACCGGGCCCAGCATTACGTCGGCGCGCAGACTCAATCCAGGGTGCCAGCCCTCGACGGCAGTGCGCACCAACGCCTCGCTGTGCAGAAAACTCGCGTCGATCTTGAGGTCGGCGAAGTAGCTCGACGGCACCGCTTCCAACCACACCGTCTGCCAGATCCCGCTGCTCGGCGTGTACCAGATGCCATGGGGTTGCCGCACCTGCTTGCCGCGCGGCTGCCAGTTGTCGTCGGTGGGGTCGACCGCAGC
This sequence comes from Planctomycetota bacterium, assembly GCA_021776925.1. Classification (GTDB taxonomy): domain Bacteria; phylum Planctomycetota; class UBA1135; order UBA1135; family UBA1135; genus JAJFFB01. Next base: position 6,982 of record JAJFFB010000112.1, read on the forward strand.
CACCAGGATCTGGTGCTCGCCCGGTTGCGACAGGGCGGCCGGGATCTTGCAGGTGAAGGGGTCGTAGCCACCCAGATGTCCGCCCACCTCCTCGCCGTCCCACCACACCCGGCTGTGCCAGTCGATGGCGCCGAAGTGCAGCAACAGCTGCTTGCCGCTCCAGCCCTCCGGTACCGTCAGGCTGCGCTGGTACCAGAGCCGTTCTTTGGGCTGCAGTCTTCTGGCCACCCCCGACAGCTTCGATTCGATCGGAAAGGGGACCACGATGTCGCCGTCCCAGCTTTGTGGCCGCACCACCCCCCACGGGCGCACGGCGTAATTCCAGGCGCCGTTCAGGTTGAGCCACGCCGCCCGGCTCATCTGCGGGCGCGGATATTCAGGGTGCGGCCGGCTTAAATCGACCTCCTCGGCCCAGCGGGTGGCCAGCTCGGATCCAGCCTCGGCTTGCCCCGCGGCGGCAGCGGGAGTTGCAGTCGCCAGAGAGGGGAGAAACGAGAGTAGGAGAAAAATCCGCAGCATGAGAGGGATTGTCATCCGGCTTCCGCGCATTGACAAGGACGGGAATCCGCAGATCGCTTGCGGGAATCTGTAACGGAACAGCCGCTGCAGCGAACCCGGTCACGGAGGCATTGGGCGCCCGCCGCCCTTGCTCCAGGGGGGATCCATGAAATCACAGGCTTTCATTCACATGTCAACCTTGCCGGTGCGGACCGCGTGTCCCATCTGCGCGCATCAGGAGATCGAGCTCGAACTCGGTTGCGACCTGGAGCAAGGGGTCTGTATCTATGCGGCGCGGTGCCGCTCGTGCCATGCGGTCCACGAAATCGCAATGGCCGATCCGGCGCGCGAGATGAACTTCTCCTTCCACCAGCTGCGTTGCACCGAGTGCGGCCGCGAAGGCGCGCACGCGCATCTGCACTGCGAATTGGACATGCGGCGCTTCTTCCACAGCGTGCACTGCGACTATTGCTGCAAGCACCAGGAGAACTGAGCCGAAATCCGACCTCCTAGCCTGTGCTAGCATCCGAGGGATGGTTTCCGCC
>JAJFFB010000113.1 GCA_021776925.1 Planctomycetota bacterium
CTTCCTGATCGAAAGCCGGCGCTTCCACTACCTGTCCGATGCCACCCGGCTGGTGGAATCGGCGACCGCTTCGGCCGGAGATCCCGGTTCGATGCTGGTGGTCGGCGATGTGAACTATTTCGCCCGCAGCGAGGATGTTGCGTCTGCGGGAACGGCTTCTGCTGGTGAGGGGGGTGGCGGTGTGCTGCGCTCCCGCATGCAAGGATCCTGGACTTCGCTCCCCGCGACCCGGGACGAGATCCAGGCGCTGCAGGATCTTCATGACTACGTGCTGGAGTGGTCCACGCCAATGGAGCGTCTGACCGGGAAGGATGCGACCGAAGAGGCCTTGCGTGCGGCGATTCCGGACCGGGCCTACATCCACATCGCGACTCACGGCTATTTCGAGCCCGAGAATCTGCCCTCGCTCCTGGTCAACGCCGCCGAGGCCGAGCGCGCCGTGGACCTGTCCGAGCAACGGCGTGCGGTGGGCCTGATGCCCGGTCTCCTGTCCGGCCTGGTGCTCGCCGGTGTCAACGCTGCGACCAACCCCGACCGACACGACGGGTATCTTTCCGCCGAGGAGATCCAGCACCTCGATCTCGACGCGTGCCGCCTGGTCGTGCTGTCGGCGTGCGAGACCGCGCTGGGTAGCCCGCGCGCTGGGGAAGGGCTGATGAGCCTGCGCCGCGCCCTGCAGGTCGCCGGTGCCGACCGGGTGGTCAGTTCGCTGTGGAAGGTCGACGATCGTGCCACCGCCCAATTGATGAAGGATTTCTACACCCAACTGTGGCAGCGCGGGATGTCCCCGGGCGAAGCTCTCCATCAGGCGCGCCTGCGCATGCTGCGCCGCAATCGCGCCGAATTCCAAGACGCCCGTCCGGCCACCTGGGGAGCCTTCGTGCTCAGCGGCGCCTGGCGCTGAGTGTACCAGCGGTATAGTGCCGCCGACATGAGTGCGTTGAGCCTGAAGATTGCAACCACGGTCCTGGCGCTGGCGATGCCCCAGGCGCTGGAACCGCCACCCAACGTGGTCATCATCTATGGCGACGACGTCGGATACGCCGACGTGGGTTGTTACGGCTCTGAGCAGATTCCGACGCCCAACATCGATCGTCTTGCCAGTCAGGGGCTGCGCTTCACCGACGGGCACTGCTCGGCCGCAACGTGCACACCGTCGCGCTTTTCGCTGCTTACCGGGATTCATGGCTTTCGGCATGGGGTGCGCGTGCTGCCACCCAACGCGCCGATGACGATCAAGCCGGGCATGTTCACGCTGCCGATGGTGTTCAAGGCCGCGGGTTTTGAAACGGCGGTGGTCGGGAAATGGCACCTTGGCATCGGTGACGGCGAAAACGCGGTGGACTGGAACGGCAAGGTCGCCCCTGGGCCGCTGGAGGTCGGATTCGACTATTCCTTCCTGATGCCGTCGACCAACGACCGTGTGCCGTGTGTCTACTTGCAAGACCATCACGTGGTCGGTCTTGACCCGAATGATGCTCTGTTTGTGGGTTCAAAACCACCACCCGGTTTTGCGGGCACGGTCTACCCCGACGGCAAGCAGGATCCGGCCGCGATGACTTATTACCCCAGCAGTCACGGACATAACAACTCGGTGATCAACGGCATCGGTCGTATCGGTTTCCAATGGGGGGGCAAGGCGGCGCTTTGGAACGACGAAACCATGGCCGACGTGTTCGTCGATCAGGCCTGCGCCTGGCTGGGGGAGCGTGACCCTGAGCAACCCTTTTTCCTCTATTTCTCCTCGCAGGACATCCACGTGCCGCGCGCGCCGCATCCGCGTTTCCAGGGCAAGACCGGACGTGGCTATCGAGGCGACGCGATGGTGCAGCTGGATTGGGCCACCGGCGCGATTCTCGACGCTCTTGAGGAGCATGGCCTCGCCGACAACACCCTGGTGATTTTCTCCAGCGACAACGGCCCCGTTTATGACGACGGATACGTCGAGGGAACCACCGTGCGTACCTCAACGCAGGAGGTCGACCGCGGTCACGACGCTTCCGGTCCCTATCGCGGCGGCAAGTACCAGATCTACGAAGGCGGCACGCGGGTGCCTTTCATCATCCGCTGGCCCGGGCGTATCGAAGCGGGTGTTTCAGGGGCTCTGGTCAACCAGATCGATCTGCTCGCTTCCCTGGCGACCCTCCTCGGAAACGAGCTCACCGAAGAGGATGCCATCGACAGTCGCGACACCCTCGCCGCATTCCTTGGCCAGGACGAAAGTGGATTGCCTTTCATGATCGAGGAGGCGCGCACGCTGGCGTTGCGCGAGGGAAACTGGAAGTACATCGAAGGGCGTGGGCGCGATCCCAAGCCGGAGATGTACGACCTGGCCATGGATGTCGGGGAACAGGACAACCGTATCGCCAAGGAGTCCGCACGTGCGGCACGGATGGCCGCGCGTCTGGTGGCTTTGAAGGAGAGTGCCCACGGCGTGCGCCATGAAGCTGCCCGGCCCCCTCTTCCAGAGCCCGTTGGTCAAAGTGCCCAGGCCAAGGCACGGCCCAACATCATCCTGCTTTACGCGGACGACGCCGGCTACGCCGATTTCGGTTTCCAGCTCCACACCGATGTCGCAATGGCGGGGCTGACTCCGCACATCGACTCGATTGC
>JAJFFB010000114.1 GCA_021776925.1 Planctomycetota bacterium
GAAGAAGGCGACCAAACGCAAGGCCACCAAGAAAAAGGCCGGCAAGCGCAAGGCCACCAAGAAGAAGGCGACCAAACGCAAGGCCACCAAGAAAAAGGCTGGCAAGCGCAAGGCCACCAAGAAGAAGGCGACCAAGCGTAAGGCCACCAAGAAAAAGGCCGGCAAGCGCAAGGCGACCAAGAAAAAGGCGACCAAGCGTAAGGCGACCAAAAAGAAGGCCGGCAAGCGTAAGTCCACGAAAAAGAAGGCCACTAAGCGCAAGGCGACCAAGCGCAAGGCGACCAAGCGTCGGTAGGTTAGGCTGGAAGGCGTGCTAGCCCCCGCTCTTCCCCTACTCTGCGTTGTCGCCTGAATGGCGAAGGCCCCGTGACCTCCGCGTCCCGGGGCCTTGCATTTTTCTTCCCCTCGCTCCCCTCCTCCCCCCATAGCAACCCTTCTTCACCATGAACAAGCGCGAACTCATTGATTTTGTCTGTGCCAACCTGGAAACGACCAAGACTGGCGCCGAGGAAACCGTGAACACCGTCCTGCGCGGTATTCAGGACGGAATCAACAACGACGGCAACGTATCTATCGCCGGTTTCGGCACCTGGACCCTGCGTCACCGCGCTGCCCGTCAGGGCCGCAACCCGCAGACCGGTGCGACCATCGAGATCAAGGCCAGCAAGACGGTGGGCTTCAAGCCTGCCCGCGGCTGGAAGGACGAACTGAACTGATTCCGCCACCACGGCGGATGCTGGGCGGTGGCGCCTAATCGCTCGCTTCGAGGCGGGCTATTTCGGCTGCCACCGCCCGGTCTTCAATTTTCGGGAAGAGCAACTCGGCGGCGCCGAGAAGGCTGTTCTGCTTGATCCGGGCCGGTGCGTTACCTTGGCCTTCGTCGCCCCAGCAGGAAGCGTCGGCTTCGTTTGCAGCCTCACCCAGCATTTGGCGCAGTTGCGCTGCCGCACCGGGGCACAAGGGCGCGAACCTGCGGCTGAGCAGTTCGAGGTAGGCGATGCAGCGTTCGATCACGTCGGCACACGCCTGCAGTTTCTGCGGGTCTTCGCTGCGCACCAACTTCCATGGCGCCTTGCCATCGAAGAACTGATTGAGCCGGTCGCAGGCGAGCATCAGGCTGCGCGCTGCGGCACGGAAGGAAAAGGCCCTGATGTGTGGACCGACCTCGCCCAGGGCGGTGTCGGCGGCGGCCAGATCAGGGTCGTGGTCAAAACAACCCACAGCTGCAGGCACCCGGTTTGAGAAGCGCTTGTCAGCGAACTTCAACACCCGGCTGGCGAAGTTGCCGAACTTGTCAGCGAGCAGCGCGTTGTTGGCGTTCTGGAATCCTTCCCAGGTGAATTCGCTGTCGGCAGTCTCTGGCAGAGTGGTGACCAGGTAGAAGCGGGCGGCGTCGGCTGAGTACTGGGAGAAGAACGAATCGTTGTCCAGGTACCAGCCGCTCGAAGTGTTGAACTTGCGCCCCTGCAGGTTGTAGAACTCGTTCGCTGGCACGTTCCAGGGCAGCAGGAAGGGCGCACCGTCCCAGGCGTCGCCCTGGCCCAACAGCATGCTGGGGAAGACCACCACGTGGAAGGCGATGTTGTCCTTGCCGATGAAGTGCACCATGCGCGTGTCGTCGCTCTGCCACCAGGTGCGCCAGGCCTCGGCGTCGCCCTGCTGCTCGGCCCATTCCATGGTTGCCGAGAGGTAGCCGATCGGCGCGTCGAACCAGACGTAAAGCACCTTGCCCTCGGCGCCGTCGAGTTCTTCCGGCACCGGCACGCCCCACGGCAGATCGCGGGTGATCGGACGCGGCTGCAGATCGCGCAGCATCGCCTTGACGTGTCCGTCGACGTTGGGCTTCCAGGGACCATGCGGATGGTCGGCATCGTCACCCTGGTACCACTTCTGCAAGCCCTCTTGCTGCAAGCGCGGCAAATCGATGAACCAATGCTTGGTCTGCTTCAGGACCGGATGGGAACCGTCGATGGTGCAGATCGGATCGCCCAGGCGGATCGAATCGATCCAGGTGCCGCAGCGTGGGCACTCGTCGCCGCGTGCCTGCTCAAAACCGCATTCGTGGCAGGTGCCTTGCAGGTAGCGGTCGGGTAAAAAGCGAGCGAGTGATTCGGAATACCATTGGTCGTCGGTGCGGTCGAAAACGAAACCGCGCTCGAGCAGCACGCGGAAGAAGCGGCGGCTGGCCTTGGCGTGGTGCGGACAGCGCGCGGTCCCAGACCAGATGTCGAAGCTGATGCCGAAACGGTCGAACAGCTCCTTGATCTCGCCGTGCCAGCGGTCGACGTAGGAGCGGAAATCCATGCCCTCTTGTTCGGCGCGCAGGGTGATCGCCACTCCGTGTTCATCGGTGCCGCACAAGTACAGCACCTCCTCGCCACACATGCGCAGGTAGCGTGCGTAGATGTCGGCCGGCAGATAGGCCCCGGCCACGTGCCCGAAATGGATCGGGCCGTTGGCGTAAGGCAGGGCCGAGGTGATCAGATGCCGGACCATGGGCGGATAGAATAAGCCCGCGTCGGTGGAACTGGCTTGCCGCCGCCTGGAACCTGAATTAGTAGACCTAATGACCCTCGCCGCCGCCACCGTCGCACCCTTTACTGAACTCGATTTCTTCGCCTTCTCCGACCTGCTCGAAGAAGACGAGATCATGGTTCGCGATCAGGTCCGTGCCTTCATCGAGGAGCGCGTCATGCCGCTGGTTCCAGGTCACTGGGAGGCCGGCACCTTCCCCGACGAGATCATTCCGCAGCTTGGCGAGATGGGGCTGCTCGGGGTCACCATCGACCCTGAATACGGCGGTTCGGGTATGAACTCGGTCGCCTACGGCCTGATCTGTCAAGAGATCGAACGCGCCGACTCGGGCATCCGCAGCTTCGCCAGCGTGCAGTCCTCGTTGGTGATGTACCCGATCGAGGCCTTCGGCAGCGAAGAGCAGAAACGCGAGTGGCTGCCGCAGCTCGCCACCGGAGCCAAGATCGGCTGCTTCGGTCTGACCGAGCCCGATTTCGGATCCGACCCGGGCGGCCTGCGTACGCGCTGCCGCCGCGAGGGCGATGACTGGGTCCTCCACGGCCAGAAAATGTGGATCACCAACGGCACCGTGGCCGACGTCTCGTTGGTGTGGGCGCGCGACGACGAAGGCCTGATCCAGGGATTCCTGGTCGAGAAGGAGCGCCCTGGGTTCTCCGCCCCAGAACAGAAGCACAAGTGGTCGCTGCGCTGCTCGGTGACCAGCGAACTGGTGCTCGATGAGGTGCGCGTGCCCGAAGCCAACCGCCTGCCCGGCGTCGAAGGCCTGAAGTCGGCGTTGTCGTGTCTGACCCAGGCACGCTACGGCATCGCCTGGGGCGCGGTCGGCGCGGCGCAATCGTGCTTCGACGAGGCTCTGCGTTACAGCCAGGAGCGCCAGATCTTCGACAAGCCGCTGGCCGGTTACCAGCTCACCCAGCAGAAGCTCGCCGACATGGCGACCGAGATCACCAAGGCGCAGCTGCTGGTGTGGCGCCTCGGCCGCATGAAAGACGCCGGCACCATGCAGCCGCACCACGTGTCGATGGCCAAGCGCAACAACGTCGCCATGGCGCTCGACGTGGCGCGCCAGTGCCGCACCATGCTCGGGGCCAACGGCATCACGCTTGAATTCCAGTCCGGGCGCCACGCCTGCAATCTGGAAACCGTGCTCACCTACGAAGGCACTCACGAGGTCCACACCCTGGTGCTGGGCCACACCCTGACCGGGATCCCCGCCTACCGCGGCTGATCCCTGAACGCACAATTCGGAGAACGAAGTGTCCTACGACGGATATCGCTGGTTGATGACCGCACCGGATCAGCCGCTGGTGCGCGAAGAACTTTCCTTCCAGGCGCCGGCGGCGGGCGAGGTGGTGGTCAAGGTGGTCGGCTGCGGCGTCTGCCACACCGACCTCGGTTTCCTCTACGGCGGCGTGGCGACCAAACACGCGCTGCCGCTCGCGCTCGGCCACGAGATCTCGGGTCGGGTGGTGCAGGCCGGCGCAGGCGCCGAAGCGTGGCTCGACCGGCCGGTGGTGGTGCCGGCGGTACTGCCTTGTGGGGAATGCGCTCTGTGTCAAAGCGGCCGTGAAAACGCCTGCCGTGCCCAGGCCATGCCCGGCAACGACTTCCACGGCGGCTTCGCCTCGCACATCCAGGTGCCGGCGCGCTGGCTGGTCGACGCCGGCGATCTGCCCGACGGTCTTGCGCTCGAAGACGTGTCGGTACTCGCCGACGCGGTTTCCACGCCCTATCAAGCGATGCTGCGCGCCGGGGTCGGCGCCGACGACGGCGTCGTCCTGATCGGCGCCGGTGGCATCGGTTCCTTCGGCGTGCAGATCGCTGCGGCCATGGGCGCGCGCGTGGTGGTGGTCGACATCGATGATTCCAAGTTGGAGCGCGCGTTGAAGTTCGGCGCGGTTGGGGCGGTCAACAGCAAGGGCCTCGACATTCGCGCCGCGCGCAAGGCGGTCCGCGCGGCCTGCAAGGAAGCCGGCCTGCCCGCCGCCGGGCTCAAGGTGCTTGAAATGAGCGGCACTCCGGTCGGCCAAGAACTGGCGTGGGCGCTGCTGACCTTCGCCGGCACGGTCGGTTTCGTCGGTTTCTGCCTCGACAAGATCCCGGTGCGCCTGAGCAATCTGATGGCCTTCGACGCCGACGCCTTCGGCAATTGGGGTTGCCGCCCGCAGCTCTACGCACCCGCGCTCGATCTGATTCGCGCGGGCAAGGTGCAGGTCAAACCCTTCGTGCGCCACTTCCCGATGGCCGAAATCAATCAAGTCTTCGAACAAGTCCGCGCTCACCGCATCCCTGATCGTCCGATCCTCCTGCCATGACCACGACCAAGACCATGTCCGCATTCCAAGACCACGAACTGGCTCCCGGTTATGAATACCAGGACATCCGCTACGAACTGAAACCGCTGGTCGGTCCCGAGGGCAGCGAGATCGAGGGCCTGTTCAACGCCTGGATCTGGCTCGACAATCCGCGCCAGTACAACAGCTACACCACGCGTGCGGTGGCCGAGGTGATCCTGGCGCTGCGCCAGGCCTCGAACGACGCCAAGGTGGTGTGCGTGGTCTTCACCGCGGTCGGCGACAAGGCCTTCTGCACCGGCGGCAACACCGCCGAGTACAGCGAACACTATTCCGGCCGTCCCGACGAATACCGGCGCTACATGCGCCTGTTCAACGACATGGTTTCGGGGTTGCTCGAATGCGACAAGCCGGTGATCAACCGCGTCAACGGCATGCGCATCGGTGGCGGCCAGGAAATCGGCATGGCGTGTGACTTCAGCATCGCCGCCGACACCGCGCGTTTCGGCCAGGCCGGGCCCAAGCACGGTTCGGCGCCGGTCGGCGGTTCGACCGACTTCCTGCCGCTCTACGTCGGCTGGGCGCGCGCCGCCGATTCGTGCACACTGTGCGAGACCTGGACCGCGCACCAGGCTCTGGGCTACGGCCTGATCAACGGCATCGCCCCGGTGCTCAAGGTAGACGGCGAGTTCGTTGCCAATCCGCTGGTCCACTGCCAGGCCGAGTTCGACGCCTACGGCCGGCCGCTGTGGGGCATGCTGAAGTCCGGCGAGGCGCTGGTCGCCGCCAAAGGGGTGATGAAGAGCGCCGAGGTCGACCTCAGCCTGCTCGACGCCGAGGTCGAAAAGCTCACCTTCAAGCTTGCCAGCACGATGCCCGACTGCACCACCTACACGCTGGAGAACCTGCGCCGCCACAAGCTGGCGCACTGGGACCGCAACCGCGAAGGCAACCGCGCGTGGCTGTCGCTGAACATGATGACCGAAGGAAGTGCCGGCTTCCGCACCTTCCATCGTGCGCCGCGCGAAGCGCGCGAGGCCGACTTCCTCGCCATGCGCAAAGCCCTCGGCGAGGGTGCGGTGTGGTCCGACGCCTTCCTCAAGGCCTTTGCTCCCTATGCGGTCGACACGGAGGAAGAGGGGTGAGCGCGACCTCGCCGCTGAAGCCGCAGACCTTCTTCGACGGCTCGGCCATGTTGCTTGAACTCGGGCCCGAGCCCGCCAACATCCTCGACCGCGAGATGATCGCGGCGCTGCGCGTCGCCCTCGAAGACGCGGCGGTGCGCCCCGGTCTCAAGGCGGTGGTGCTGCGCGGCGCCGGCCAACACTTCAGCTACGGCGCCAGCGTGGCCGAACATCTGCCGGGCGAAGTCGAGAGCATGCTGCCCGAGTTTCACACCTTGTTCGAGGTCATGAACCAGCCCGGCCTGCCGCCGCTGATCGCCGAAGTGCGCGGCCGCTGCCTTGGCGGCGGTTTTGAACTGGCGCTGGCCTGCGACGTGATCGCCGCGGCACCCGAAGCCCAGCTCGGCTGCCCCGAGATCAAGCTGGCGGTGTTTCCGCCGGCCGCATCGGCCTTCCTGCCGCTGCACATGCCCGCCAGCCGCGCCGCCACCATGCTGCTGAGCGGCGCCTCGATCAGCGGCCAGCAGGCGCTGGACTGCGGCCTCGCGGTCATGCCAGCCGACGCGGTCCAGGACTGGATCAAGAACCAACTGCTGCCCCTGTCGGCCGCGGCGCTGCGCCAGGGGCGCCAGGCCACGCGCTGGCCATGGCGCGACGCCAGCGAACGCGTCCTGCCGGTGCTTGAGCATCAGTACCTCGGCGAATTGATGCGCACCGCCGACGCGCGCGAAGGCCTCGAGGCCTTCCTCGCCAAACGCAAGCCGCAGTGGAGCGACCAGTGAGTCGCACCGCCCTGGTCACCGGCGGCTGTGGCGGCCTCGGTGCGGCCATCGTGCTGGAACTGGCACGGTTGGGTCATCGGGTGGTGTTCACCCACCTTGGCCAGCACGAGGAAGCCGCCGAGGTCCTGGGCGTCGGGGTCGAGGAGGCCTTGAATATGACCATGTTCGAGAGCGACACCACCGACGCGTCTGCGGTGGCCGCTCTGCACCAGGACCTGCGCGCAGACATCCTGGTCCACTGCGCGGGAATCGCGCGCGACCGCATGATCTGGAAACAGGATTCCGCCGACTTCGACGCGGTGCTGGCTGTGAATCTACGCGGAGCGTGGCTGCAAATGCGTGCTGCGGCGCCCCACATGCGCGCCCAGGGCTGGGGCCGGGTGGTGCTGATCGGTTCGATCAACGGCAGTCGTGGAAAGGTCGGACAGACCGCCTACGCCGCAAGCAAAGCCGGCCTGCACGGCCTGGCACGCAGCGCCGCGCGCGAACTCGGGCGCAAGGGTGTCACGGTCAACGTGGTCGAACCTGGCTGGGTGGACACACCCATGACCCTGGCGGTGCCGGCCGAGTTCCGCGACGCAGCGCGTGCCGAATCCCTCACCAACAACCTCTGCCGACCCACCGACATCGCCCACGCCGTCACCTTCCTGTGCAGCCCCACCGCCCGCCAGATCACCGGCCAAATCCTGCGCGTCGACGGCGGCCAGTCGTTGGGGTGAGATCGTTCTATTAAAGTGTCCTGTCCTTTCCCGCTTGTTCCGGTTTTCCAGTGTCGGCGCTCCACAGAATGACGACGGGCTGAAGGAAGAGTCCCGACAGCAGATCCTGGCCGTCCTCATCGCCAACCCGCGGGTGGAGAAGGTGGCGGGATTTTCAGATGGTCGTCTCGTCCCGCACCGTCCTGCTTCGGGTAGGCTTCGAATCCCTCTCCGCCGAATGTCGACTGGCGCATGTAGCCGAAGGTCAAACTTGCAATCAGCCGAAGCTGGAAGTTACGATTAGCCGATGCCGAGCCCCGAGTGGATCCCCCGTGTGTTGGCTTCTCGCGTTCGTGAGGCGATGGTTGACACGCCGGTGGTGCTTATCCACGGCCCCCGCCAGAGTGGCAAGACGACGCTCGCGCGAAGAGTGGGAGAGCCGAAGGGTTACCACTATGTTTCCTTCGATGAGGACGCAGTGCGAACGGCAGCCGACCAGGATCCGCTCGGTTTCGTCGAAGGGCTTCCGACTCGGGTGATCCTGGACGAGGTCCAGCGCGTCCCCAGGCTGTTCACCGCTCTCAAGCTTGTCGTGGACCGAGAGCGGACGGCGGGACGCTTCATTCTGACCGGCTCGGCAAATGTGCTCCTCGTGCCGGCCCTGGCGGATTCCCTGGCGGGCCGCATGGGCATCCTTCGCTTGCACCCCCTTGCGCAATGCGAGCTCGAAGAAGTGCGCCCCCGCTTTCTGGATGCGCTCTTCGCCGGGAGCTTCCGCACGCGGCTGCGCCTACGGTTGGGTGGGGAACTGGCCGAACGAGTCGTGGCGGGGGGGTATCCGGCGGCCTTGGCCCGACGCACTCCTGCTCGACGACGCGCTTGGTACCGAGACTACGTGGAGACCCAGATCCAACGGGATGTCCGTGATCTTTCCCGCATCCGCTCCCTCGACACGCTCCCTCGCCTGCTCGCCCTGGTGGCCAGTCATAGCGCCAGCCTGCTCAATGTCAGCGAGCTGGCTGGACCCTTCCAGCTCTCGCGTCAGACAATCCACGATCATCTTGCCTTGCTCGAGGGAGTGTTCCTGATTCAGCGTCTGCCGCCCTGGCACCGCAATCGTCTTTCCCGGCTGGTGAAGACCGCCAAACTGCATATGGGAGATACGGGATTGGCTTGCGCTCTCCTGGGAATCGACGCTGCCGCCTTTCGACGAGATCGTTCCATGCTGGGGCCGTTGCTTGAGACCTTCGTGCTGCAGGAACTCCAACGCCAAGCGGCGGGGCAGGACGATCCGGTCAAGTTCTTCCACTATCGAGATCGCGACCGGTATGAGGTCGACATTGTCATCGAACGAGGGGCCGGCGAAATTGCGGGCGTGGAAGTCAAGGCCGCAGCAACCGTGACGGAGCGGGATCTGAAAGGGCTGCGGAGACTCCGGACTGCCGCGGGATCGGCCTTCACCCAGGGCGTAATCCTCTATGATGGCGAGGCGACAATTCCGTTTGGAGATTGCCTCTATGCAGTACCCATTCGAGCGCTGTGGGAGAAACCGTGAACTGTCCCCTGGACGAATCTTGCGAACTGTGACAGCCGTTTGTCTGGTGCAATGGTGGGTTGGGCCGCAACTGAGCTTGGCTCGGAATCCTCAAATGGAATGGGAGGTGACTATAATGACTTGTACTCAGCAAAATGCAGAAGCTGAACTAGCACGTAGTACTTGTTGTTTTGTAGTAATTCATCAAATGTTTTTCTCCAAAAGGGATCATCCTTCCCATGCTCTCCCCCTATTCGGGCAGCAATCGTGTCCATTCGTTCTCCATGGAAACTCCTTGTGTTAATCGTCGGAATGGTCATTCCATAAATCGCCCACCTTCGCCCTGGATGACAGCTAGCCCAATGCTCATTCATCGTCCCAATGTCATTACAAATTTCAGTGAAGGCGCGATCGGCCCGGTAGGCGCCAGCAGATTTCGCCCGCCCCCGAGACCGTAAACCGAGGACACTTAGGAAATCGCGAAAGCCGCCAATCAAATTTCTCCCTTTATATGAATTAACTAGAAAATCGAAAGATTCATCATCCAATCCGAGGAGATTGACAACTCCCTCCCAATCACCGATGGGAAGTTGATTCGTTTTGCCTATTGTCCCCATGGGCCAACCTGGATTATTCCGGCGGCGCTTCGCTGGCGGCGGCTTCGAGCTTCTTGTTCACCTCGAGGAACTGCATCTGCAGGTCGGAGATGAACTTGTCCAGGGTCAGGCGTTCGGCGTCGCTGAGGTTGCCTTCGGTCTTGACCCGCAGCACCATCAGGTCGTCGATCACGGCCTTGGCGACTTCCGGATTGGGATCGGGTCGCTCCATGCCGGGAAGTTCGAACAGGCCAAGCGCGTAAAAGCCCTGGGTGGCCAGCTTTTGCACCAGCAGGCGGAAGTCGCCCGCGGGCGGAGGAGTGGTTGATTCGGTCATGATCCTGGAGTGCGGCCTGCCGCTGCGGAGGCCGCGGCAGGGGAGGGGTCGAGAGCCTCTTCTTCGTCTTCACCGCCGGCTTCGCCCTCTCCGCGGGAGAAGGCCAAGGCCGCGCCGACGAATTCCCGGAACAAGGGATGCGGGTCGAGGGGCTTGGATTTGAACTCGGGATGATACTGGGCGCCGAGGTAGAAGGGGCGGTCGCTCAATTCGACCACTTCGACCAGGCCGCGAGCTTCCCAAATCCCGGAACAGGTCAGGCCAGCGACCTCGAGAGGCCTTTTGTAGTCGTTGTTGAATTCCCAGCGGTGGCGGTGGCGCTCAAGGACCATGTCGCGGCCGTAGATCTCGGCGCAGCGCGTGCCGTCGACGACGCGGCACGGGTATGCCCCCAGGCGCATGGTGCCGCCCTTTTCCTCGACGCCTTCCTGTTCGCGCATCAGGTCGATGACCGGGTCGCTGCAGTTCGGTTGGGCCTCGGAAGTATGGGCACCGGGAATGCCGGCGACGTTGCGCGCGTATTCGATCACCATCGCCTGCATGCCGAAGCAGATGCCGAAGAAGGGCACGTGGTTTTCCCGCGCCCACTGAATCGCTTTGATCTTGCCCTCGAGGCCGCGCTCACCGAAACCGCCCGGGACCAGCAAGCCGTGGCAGCCGTGCAGCAGGCCGGTGGCGCCCTGGTCATGGACGTCTTCGGCGGCGATCTTGCGCAGGCGCACCTTGTGTTCGTGGTAGGCGCCGCCATGCGACAGCGCTTCGTAGATCGACTTGTAGGCGTCGTGCAGCTCGATGTACTTGCCGACCACGGCGATCTCGATCTCGCCCTTGGGTTCGGCGAAACGCCGGCGCAGGTCCTCCCAGTCGGACAGGTCGGGGCGGGTGGTGTCCTGCAATTGCAGGCAGCGCACCAGCGAAGCGTCCATGCCCTCGCGCACCAGATCCAGCGGCACCTCGTAGATGGTGACCGGAACGTCCATTTCCTGGATCACGTCCTCGCCGATGACGTTGCAGAACATGGCGATCTTCTGGCGCATCTCTTCGGTCATCGGGCGCTCGCAGCGGCACACCAGGATGTCGGGCTGGATGCCGATCTCGCGCATCTTGCGCACCGTCTCCTGGGTCGGCTTGGTCTTCATTTCGCCCGAAGCCGACAGATAGGGGAGCAAGGTCAGGTGCACGTAGCAGACGTTGCCCTTGCCGAGTTTGAGACCGAATTGGCGAATCGCCTCGAGAAAGGGCAGCGACTCGATGTCGCCGGCGGTGCCACCGACTTCGACGATGGCGACGTCGATGCCGCGCTGCGCACCCTGGCGGATGGCGCGCTGGATCTGGTCGGTGATGTGCGGAATCACCTGCACGGTCTTGCCGAGGTAATCGCCCTTGCGTTCGCGCCGGATGACCTCGGAATAGACCGAACCGGTGGTGGCGTTGGAATACTTGTTGATCGCGGCGTTGGAGAAACGCTCGTAGTGCCCCAGGTCGAGGTCGGTCTCGGCGCCGTCTTCGGTCACGTAGACCTCGCCGTGTTCGAACGGCGACATGGTGCCGGGGTCGACGTTGATGTACGGGTCGAGTTTCTGGATCGAGACCTTGAGGCCGCGTTTCTCCAGCAGCACGGCGATCGCCGCGGTGGTGATTCCCTTGCCGAGCGAGGAAACCACGCCGCCTGTCACGAAGATGAATTTGGTCATTGGGGGGTCTGGGAGGGCTGGCGGGCGAGAAAAGCGTCGTAGTCGCTGCGCGTGTCGATACCCGGAAAAGCGTGCGGCCACTCCAGGACCTGCACCGTCATGCCGTTTTCCAGCATGCGCAGTTGTTCCAGTTTCTCGATCTGCTCCAACGGGGAAGGCGCAAGTGCGGCGAAGCGGGCGAGGGCCCGGCGCCGGAAACCGTAGACGCCGAGATGGAGCCTGGCGGTCACAGCGCTGGAATCCGCGGGAGCATGGGGGATGCCGGCACGGGAGAAGTAGAGGGCACGCCCGTGCCGGTCCAGAACGACTTTGACCGCGGCGGGGTCGTGCAGCCGGGAAGGCTCAAGCGCGGTACATAGCGTCGCGATTTCAGCGCCCTCTTTCAAGGACCGGAACACTGAATCGATCGCGGCGGCTTCGATTTCTGGTTCGTCGGCCTGCACGTTGACGATCCAGCGCGCCGCCGGCAGCTGCTGCACCGCGGCCCAGGCGCGGTCGCTGCCCGAAGGCAGGTCCGGATCGGTCAGCACTGCGGTGACTCCGGCGCTGCGCGCGACCGCGGCCAATTCAGGTCCGTCGACTGCGGCGACGACCAGGTCGGCTGCGGTGGCCTGCAGACAACGCTCGAGGGTGTGGGCCAGCAATGGCCGCCCGCTTTCGGCCAGCAGCAGTTTCTGCGGGAGCCGCGTCGACGCCCGGCGAGCCGGAACAACGACGACGGACTCCGCCGCGGGGTTCACCTCCAGTTACCCCCACGCGCGCCGCCCACCCGGCGGCGCTCGTTGTCGAACAGCGCCTTGCCATCCGGGTTTTCGATCAGCTGCAGACTGACTTGACTGTTGTACAGCGCAAAAAAAGCCGCGTTGCAGCGCTCGGCGAGGCGGATGTGGGAAGCCTCGTCGGCGGTGCGATAACTCAGGCTCCAATTCTCATCGCCGCGCTGGATCATCAGGGTGGTCTTGGCGGAAGGGGTGCGGCGCATGGCCGGTTCGGCCACCGAGAAGAAGGCGAAGTCCTCAAGTTGCAGCAGCAGAGCACCCATTTTGAGATCTGGGATGACCTTCAGCTCGGCGCTATTGCGCACCTGTGAGTAATACTCACTGCGCGAAGTATGCGATTCGTTGACCAGGAAGAAATTAAGCCCGGTGCGGTTGTCCTTCAGGGTGATCTTGGTCGGCCGGGTCTCCGCCTGGATATCCGGGACGGAACTGCAGGCGAAGGTAGCCAGAAGCAGGGGTAGGGCGAGTAAGCTGCGCATGCTGGAGGTTGAGCGGGACGTCCCGGACCCGACAATCTTCCCCGCTGGGCCCTCGGTCCGCAAGTCATGGACTACGAATCGCACCCCCGCGCATCGAAGAAGCCGACCTGGCGCAAGGTGGCGGTCTACCTCAGCACCCTGCTGCTGCTGGCTTTCGCCGATCCGCGCCTGCCCACCTTTCTGGTCGGTTGCGCTTTGTGTGCGCTGGCCTGGTGGTTGCGGATCTGGGCCTTCGCCCATCTGGAGAAAAACCAGACCATGGTCACCACCGGTCCCTACGCCCACACCCGCAACCCCGCCTACCTCGGCACCTTCTGTGCCTTGATCGGCGTGTCGCTGGCGGCCGGCAACTGGTCCAGCCGCCAGGGCCAGGGCGTGTGGGCCTTCGGCCTGTTCATGGCGCTGGTCTTCTTCACCTTCTATCTGCCGCGCAAGTTCTCCAGGGAATACCCGCGGCTGAAAGGTCTGTTCGGAGAACAGCTGGAACAGCACGCCGCCAACGTGCCGAACTTCTGGCCGCGCCTGCGGCCGTGGCGCAGCGGCGACCCGCGGCGCTTTTCGTGGGCCCGGGTCTCGGCCAACCACGAGTGGGGCTGGGGCCTGGTCATGGTGCTGATATTGACCGCGATCTGGACCGCGCCGATGTGGTCACCCTTCTATCGTTCTTGAGCCGTATGGCGACGCCCTCCGCGCCGACCCGCGCGCACTTCGACCATGGCGCGCGCGTCCTGCTGTCCCGGGGCTCACGCTTCAAACCCTCGGTCTGGAGGCTGGACGGCGATCCCGCCTGCATCGTCAAGGACGCCGCCACGGTGCCGCGCGGCAGCCGCTTCCTGGCGCGCTGGCTGCTGCGCCGC
This sequence comes from Planctomycetota bacterium, assembly GCA_021776925.1. GTDB lineage: Bacteria > Planctomycetota > UBA1135 > UBA1135 > UBA1135 > JAJFFB01. Next base: position 13,710 of record JAJFFB010000114.1, read on the forward strand.
GAACGCCGGGCACTGTGCCGCCTGCAAGGGGTCGAGGGCGTTCCACAGCTCCTTGGCGACCTGGACCCCAATGCCTTCGCCCAATCGCTGCTGCCGGGCAAGGCCCTGGAGGCCGCCGCCTTCGCCAGTGCTCCTCGCCGTCGGGCCGCCAGCATGCGCCGCATCATCGCGCAGATGCACCAGCGGCGCGTCTATCACCTCGACTTGCGCCAGCGCCAGAACGTCCTTTATCACGGCGAGGACGGGGTGGTCCTGGTGGATTTCGGCGCCGCCTTCGCCCCCGGACCACTGGCCGTCTTCCTGTTCGGCTGGTTGCTGCGCTGGGTCGACCGCCAGGCGGTACTCAAGTTCCTGGTGCGCCACGCCCCTGAAGCGCTGACCCAGGCCGAGGCGCGCTCGGTCCTGCGCACCCTGCGCCTGCGCCGGCTGTGGGTGTTCAGTCCGCACCAGGATCACGGCGAAAGGGCAGCGGCACGCGCGCGTTTGCGCCAATGCGACGAGGAAGCCGCCGATTGACTACCACATGTGGTAGCAAGGTCGGCAGAATCTGCCACAAACAGTACACCCACAAGGATTTCCGTAGAAATCCACCGACCCCCCCCATATATTGAGCAGGTCCCCCCCAGGGAACGCTTAAATGGGCCGACTGGAAAAGCAGATCCTCTTTGCAGCACTCGCTTTAGTGGCGGTGCTCCTGACTTTTGCGATCCTCCGCGGGATCGACTTCAAGGACCCCGCCGAGAAGCTCTCGCAACAGCCGCCCTCGGAGTGGGTCGACCCGGTCGAAACGCCGGCCCTGGTGGTGCCGCCGAAGGACGAGGGCACACCCGCCTCAGGCCTCGGTGACTTCGACATGCCCCTGGTCCTGCCCGATCAAGGTGCGTCCGGAAATGGTCTCGAGGCGGGCCGCGAGCCCGCCATGGAAGCCAGTCCTGCACCTGAACCTGGCCCGCCAGGCGACCCAGGCCTGGAGAGGGGCATCAAAGAGGATCCCCGCCGCGATTCTGGCCCGCGTGCCTACCAGGTCCAGCCGGGGGATTCCCTGTCGGTGATCGCCAAACGCGAATTGGGGTCGATCCGTTACCAGCTCGACATCGAGGCCCTGAATCCTGGCGTCGACGAGAACACCGTGCTGCAATTGGGGCAGACCTTGCTCCTGCCCGGTGGCTCCCAACTCGGCCAGAAGGTCGACCTCGAGGCTGCGCCGGTCCTGGCCGGACCCGGCGAAAAGTTGCACAAGGTGCGCAGCGGGGACAGTTTGTGGCGGATCGCCGAGCGCTATTACGGCAGCGCTACTCAGCAGAACATCCAGCGCATCGTCGCCGCCAATCCCGGCCTGCTGGCCAAGGGCGTCAACACCGTGCTCAAGCTGGGGTCCACCCTGCGCATTCCCGGCGCGAGCTCCCAGCCTTGATCCCCGGATTCGCTCCGGACCGGCCCCGCACCCTGCTGGGAGTCAGTTCCGGAACCTCCGCCGATGGCATCGATCTGGCGCTGCTGGAGGTCGCGGGAGCCGGGTTGGCGCGCCAGGTGCGCTTCCTCGCCGGCGGGGTGGCGGACTATTCCCCCGGAGTCCAGCAAGAGGTCCTGCGCTCCGGCCGCTGGGGCCTGCCGGAGCTGGCCCACTGGCATGCGCGCCTCGGCCTGGAGTTCGGGCGGGCGGCGCGGGCATTTCTTGACCAGCATGGTTATGAGCCGCACCAGCTGACCGCCATCGGCAGCCACGGCCAAACCATCTACCACCACGATGGCGAATCCGCCGACGGCAGCTGGCAGATCGGCGATCCGTGCCAGATCGCCCTGCAGTGCGGCGTGCCGGTGATCGCCGATTTTCGCTGGAACGATCTCGCTGCCGGCGGCCAGGGAGCGCCGGTCTCGGCCTTCGCCGACTGGGTGCTGCACCACGGCCACGCCGAGCAGCTGGCGATCCTCAATCTCGGTGGGCTCGCCAATCTGACCCTGCTCCAAGGGGAGCAGCCGCCGCAGGCGTGGGACAGCGGGCCCGCCAACGGGCCCCTCGACGCGCTTATGCGCCACCATGCCGGAGAGGCCTTTGACCTGGACGGGCGCACCGCCGCCGGGGGCCGCGTGTGTGAGAAACTATTGGGTTCCCTGCAGGAAAACCCGTGGTTTCGCCGGCCGCTGCCGCGCAGCACCGGGCTGGAGCGCTTCGGCAAAGCCTTCCTCATGTCCCTGCCGGGTGGGATGGCCTTGCCCGACCTGCTCCAGACCTGCGCGGCGTTGGCTGCCTGGGCGGTGGCAGAGAGCCTGGAAGCGGCCCTCGGTGGCCCGCTCACGCCCGGATTCCCGCTCTTCCTATGCGGTGGAGGTGCGCACAACCCAGCCCTGGTGGAAGCCCTGCGCCAGGCCCTGCCCAATGCCCGGCTGCGCCCCTACGCCGTGCTGGCCGCGGCCAACCAGGCTGGCGGGTCGCCCGCTGATGGGGCGTGGCCAGCGGCGGCCCCGGGTGGCGGGGCGGGCCTTGACGACCTGCGCGAGGCGGCGGCCTTCGCCCTGCTCGCCGACGCCTTTTTATGCCGGGAAGCAGCGAGCTGGCCGACCACCACCGGGGCCGCGCGCCCGACTCTCCTGGGGAAATTCATTCCCGCGCCCATTTGACCCTACCCCGGCGACTCCTATCATGTTGCCTCGGTATCGCAGCACGCTATCGGTCTCGAGCGTTCCCCCGTACCGACCCCCCGAATACGTTGATTGAGTCCATGTCCCAATCCTCCCGGTCCGGCCTGTCCCAGGCCCATCGTCTCCTTCTTGGTGCCTTCCTGGCGCTGATTCCCGCGGCTCCCGCCGCCGCCCAGGATGCCCAGGAATTGTTCCGCACGGGCATGGCTCATTACCACAACGGTGACCACGAGCAGGCGATCGCAGCCTTCCGCCAACTGGTCGCCATGGAGCCCGACCAGGCGTCCGCCTACACCTTGCTCAACTCGAGCCAGGATCAGTTGATGCAGCTGATGGTGGCGGGCGGAGAGTTCGAGACCTTTGCGCGCAACCTGATGGAAGACGCCAGCGCCACCGCGCGCGAGGCGGTGCGCGATCAGGATTCGATCGCCGAAGTCGCCGAGCGCTGCTTCGACCAAGACGACCGGGTGCGCAGCAAGGCGATCTTCGAACTCGGCTACCGTCATGGTGCCTTCGGAGCTGCTCCGCTGATTGAAGCACTTAGCGATCAACGCGAGTCGCGCCGCCTGATGGCGATCTACGCTCTTACCCGCATCGGCGCCGAAATGACCCAGCCGGTGCTCGCTGCCTCGTGGTCGAACAACCCGCAAACGCGTTCCGGTTGTGCGATCGTGCTTTCCGGACTCAACGACGGCCGCGCCGCCGGGCGTCTGGCGGACATGGCCGCGAACGACGAAAACGGTGGCGTGCGCATGCTGGCAGCCGAAGCAGCGCCGGCCGGCGATGTTTCTGACATGGTCATGCAACAGGGCTGGAGCTACCTCAATCAGGATCCTGAATACGGCCTGGCCTCGGTTGAAAACTACGGCGTCTTCTGGGTTGCCGACGGCGTCGGCGTTCAAGGGCGCGACATGCCGCCGACCCTGGTCAGCCTGGAACTGGCCAAGCGTCATTTCCTGCGCGCCCTGGAACTCGGCCACGCCGATTCCGGAGTGGCCCTGGCGACCACATACGCCCTCGAAATCTCTGCGTTGCACGCCGAAGTGGCTGCCGGCAACGACGATCTGCAGACCGTTGCCGATCACCAGACCGCTGCGGTGCTGACCTTGCCGACCGAGATCCTGGCCCAAGCCCTGGCGGCCGCGGTCGCCGAAGCGCGCACCGATGCCGCGCTGATCCTGGTCGATCTTGTGGGCGCCCGCGCCGGCTCCGAAGACGCCCTGCGCGCCACTCTGGAGAACGCCCGCGCCGCCAACCTGCGCTACGCCGCGGCGATGGCCCTGGCCGAAATGGGCGATCACAGCGGCTCGGTGGCCGCCACCCTCGCCGAAGCCACCAACCTCGAAGCACTACGCGTGGTGCACCTCATCGATCCGGACCGCAATCGCGCGATGGGCCTGGCCGAGGGCCTGGCCAAGGCCGGCGTGGTGGTGATTCACGGCGCCGATGGTGCCGACGGCCTGATCCACGCCAACCGCAGCGTGCTGGTCGACGCCTTCGTCATCGCCGACCCGCTGCCCGACCTCTACGCCCGCCGGGTGGTCAAGGAAATCCGCAAGATCGATCGTTTTGCCGATACTCCGATCATGGTCCTGGGCAATGAAGACACCGGCGACATCGACGACGCGGAGGTCGCCGAAGACGCCGACGCCCAGACCATCCTCGATGGCTTCGGTGATCTGGGGATCGACCGCGAACGCTTCCTGGCCACTGCTGCCAAAGCGGCGCAGAGCCTGGCGGGCATGGCCTGGGTCGACTCTTCGACCACCGCGGGGGTTGCCGACGGCATGGTCGCTGCTCTCGGCCGCGAAGACGCGGTTGCCATTCCTTCGGCCTACGTGATTGGCGTGTCCGGCAGTGGTGCCGCCGCCGACGCGCTGGCCAGTTTGATCGCCGATGACGGCCGCTCCAGCGAGGCGCGCACGGCAGCGGCTTCGGCGCTGGCCAATCTGATCGCGCGCACGGGTGCCGGCGTTTCCGCTGACGGTATCCTGGCCGCTATGGAAGAAGGCGATGCCGCTCTTTCGGCGGCTTGTGCCCGCGTACTCGGCGCTGGTGGCTATGGTCACCTTTCCGCCGCGATTGAAATCGAGTAGGGACTTCCCGCTCTTCGTACGAGGCCGGGGTTCATCGAGCCCCGGCCTTCTTTGCCAGAGTAGCTCAGGGGTAGAGCACCGCTTTCGTAAAGCGGCGGTCACGAGTTCAAATCTCGTCTCTGGCTCCCATCCAGCCGGCCGGGTCCGTTCCCCGGCCGGTTTTTTGGTTCTACTGACGTGCGTGTTGGTACGGGCTGCGGTTGGAATCGGGTTCGCGGTGTTGCGGGCGCGTGGCACTTGCAGCTCTAGCGGCAGGCCGAATGCCGCTGCAAGCACAACCCGCCCGCAACACCGAGGACACGGTTTTTTTTGGGGGGCTTTATGGACGGTTGTATGGGTCGACGAGGGGGGGCATGGTGCCCCGCTCATTTCCAATTCCAACCGAAGGTCGCGCCGGATCGGAGGTCAGGACTGATTGCGCAGATGCACGTCCATCTGCGGGAAGGGGATCTCGATCCCCTCGGCGGCGAAGGTCTGATAGACCGCGGTCAGCAGGGCGTCCACGGCGCGGCCGCGCAGTTCCGGTTGCGGGATCCAGCACAGCAGTTCGAAATCGAGGCTGGAGGCGCCGAAGGCGCGGAAGCGGACGCGCGCTGCAGGATCCGCGCACACCATTTCGTTCTCCTTGGCGACGCGCTGCAGGGCGCTGCGCACCTGCTCGATGTCCGAGCCATAGGCCACGCCGACCGGGATGCGCACGCGCCGCTTGGAACTGGGGCCGCCGGTTTCGTTGAGGATTTTGGCCGCGCCCATCACCGCGTTGGGGATGGTGATTTCGATGTCGTCGCGGGTCTGCAGGCGAGTGGAACGCAGACCGATGTGCACAACCGCGCCGCGCTCGCCGCTGTCGAGCACGATGTAGTCCCCGAGTCGGTAGGGCGCGTCGGCGATGATGAACACGCCGGCAAAGAGATTGGACAAGGTGTCCTTGGCGGCAAAGCCGATGGCGATGCCGACGACGCCGGCCGAGGCCAGCCAGCCGGTGGCATCGGCTTCCCAGATCTGGATCAGCAGATACACAGAGCCGCCGAGTACAGCGACCTTGCCGAGGTTGTCGAACAGCGGCAGCGTGGTCGGTTCGAGGACCTGGAATCGCTGGGTGTCCTTGCTCAGGCCGGCCAGCAACAGGCGGATGAAGCGCACCGCGAACCCAGTCCAGATCAGCAGCGCGATGGTCTGCAGCAGGCCGTCGATCATTTGCGCCCAGGTCCAGACCTCTGCGCCTTCGGGCGCCGGCCGCTCCGGCAGCGGCAGCTGGTGTGCCGCGAGGGACAGACCGATGAGCACCACCGAGACCTGCACCGGACGGTGGAACAGCGCCAGTAGGCGGTCGTCGGCCTGCGAAACGGTCTTGCGGGCGAGCACGCGCAGGATGCGGGTGACGAGGAAATCGACCACCGCCGCGGCGACGAAGGCCAGTACCACCAGGGCCCCCGCGCGCAGCCACGGGCGTTCGCCCAGTAGATCCAACAGCTGTTCCAGGGATTCAGGCATCTTTTTTCCGCGCCGGCAAGCTAGCAGAACCGCGGCCTGGGGCGAAACCGGGGGTAGGATTCAGGGAACAACCCAGGGCGGGCCGCGTCCGATTAGGGTCCAATCCCACGCATCAACCCATGTTTTCCTCCGTTCTCCTCCTCCTCCTCGCTGCGCATCCGGCCCAACAGGCTGACGGCGTAGATCTTCCCTCCCTGTTGGCGCCCGCGCCCGCTCCGGCGGCCCCGCTCGACGCCGACCTGGCCATGCAGGTCGAGCGCCGTCACGTGCGCGTCGACTTCTCGGTGCTGCAGGAGCAGGCTTTCACCATTGAGCTGTTCGGCGGCGCCGGGATCACCGCGCGCCAGGACCGCATCGAGCAGTACCAAGACGGGGTGGTCTGGGTCGGCTCGGTCGATGAAGACCCCAACGGCGACGTCTTCTTGTCGTGGGTCGGTGGTGCCCTGACCGCCACGCTGCGTTTCCAGGACCGTCTCTACCGAGTTTCTCCCGCCGAAGAGGGGCCGGTGCACTATCTTGCGCGCCTCGACGAGGACCTCTTTCCTGAGTGTGGCACCAGCGCTTCCCACGGCATCAACCTGCCAGGGGTCGAACAGCACGGTGGCAACGGCACCCGCGCCGGCGCCCCCGACATCGACGTGATGGTGGTCTACACCTCGCTCGCGCGCTCCAACCAGGGCGGCGTCAACGCGATGGCTTCGCTGATCAATCTGGCGGTGTCGGAGACCAACGACGGCTACTCGAAGTCCGACGTCGACCAGCGCCTGGTGCTGGTGTACAAGTCCGAACTCGGCGGCTACACCGAGAACGGAAACTTCTCAACCGAACTGTCACGGCTGCGCGGCAAGAACGACGGCTACATGGACGGCGTCCACCCCAACCGCGACAACTACGGCGCCGACTGCGTGGCGATGATCGTCAACAGTTCGCAGTACTGCGGCATCGCCTACCTGATGACCAACGTCAGCCACAACTTCGAGTCGAACGCCTTCTCGGTGACCGCGCGCACCTGCGCCACCGGCTACTACTCCTTCGGCCACGAACTCGGTCACAACATGGGCAGCACCCATGACCACCAGAACGCGTCTTCGGGCGCCTACTCCTACTCCTTCGGCTGGCGCACCTCAAATAGCGCCTGGCGCACGATCATGGCCTACTCGCCGGGCACGCGCATCCGTTACTTCTCGAACCCGAACAAGTTCCAGAGCGGCTACGCCCTTGGCCAGGTCAATTACGCCGAGAACTGGCGTTCGCTGAACAACACCGCGAGCACGGTTGCCGACTGGCGTCCGACCGCAGGTGGCACTCAGTACGACCTCATTCTCACCATCAATAGTCCGCTGGTCGCGGGCACCACCACCGACGCCACCGTCACCGGTTCGGCGTGGCTGGCCGAGGTCTACGTCTACAACGGCTCCGGTCTGGGCAGCACTACGATTCCCGGGCTCGGCGTCGATCTCGAGATCGCCAACGCCAGGCAGGTCTACAACCGCACCGCAGACTCCTCGGGCACGATCCAGATCAACCGCTTCCTGCCGGCCCAGCTCTCCGGACGGGCGGTCTACTTGCAGGTGGCGGACACTCTCGCGCGCCTGTCCGAAGTGACCCAGGACACGATTCAGTAGGAATCCTAGCCCGAATTCCCTCCGCGTTGTTTCGTGGAGAGGCTGCGCCGCCCCGACCAAAATTGGCCGGGGCGGCTTCTTTTTTGCGCTCAGCGTGGGCGACGCACACGCGCCTTGGATGTTCCACGGAAAATTGCGTCCAAAGCATTTCCGTTTGCTAAGGAAAAGGCCTGAGTGTGGCGTATATCTGGTACTTTTGGACGTACCCCCTGAGTCCTACTCATCCCTCGAAGCCATTCCCGACAAGGAAGGAGTTTCCCTTGCATCTTCTCTCTACTCTGCGCCCGGTGATCCTGGTCTCTGCAGGGCTGACAGCTTTCGGTAGTCTCTCCGCGCAGGAGTGCTCTGGCTGTTGCCCGCAGGACGAGGTTCTGACCAGCGTCCAAGCCACGAACCCAGCCGCCACTACCCAAGTGGTGGAGAAGCGGGTCAACACCTACACCTTCAGCACCCAGCACGAGCCCACCTTGGCCGTGGCCGACGACGGCCGCGTCTTGGTCGCGTGGGGCAGTCGCCGCCAGGAACTCGGCAGCTACGGCGTCTTCGCCCAGCTGCTCGATCCGCTCGGCCGCCCGATCGGCACCGAATTGCATGTCAACGAGTACCTGCCCGGCGCCCAATACGAACCGGCTGCCGCATTCGCAGCCAACGGCAGCGCCTTCGTTGCCTGGTGCTCGCAAGGCGGCCAGGACGGCCAGTTCGGCGGCATCTACCTGCGTCAGCTTTCCGGTTGCAGCCAGTCCTTCGCCGCCCATGGCAGCGAAGTCCAGGTCAACGAAACCCCGCTGGGCGATCAGGTCAATCCGTCCCTCACCGTAGTCGGCGACCAACTCATCGTCTCTTGGATCAGCGATCACGCCGGCGACCGCACCGCCTTCGCGCGCCGCTTTGATCTGCAAGGCAAAGCTCTCGGCGGCGAGTTCCGCCTCTCTGAGCAGAAGGAGGGTCACGAAGGGCTGCCCAGTGTGGCCGCGCTGAAAGACGGTTTCGTCGCTGTGTACCAACGCACCGAAGCCGACAAGTCCTCGCCCGCGGGTGTCTATGCGCGTCTGTTCGACGCTTCAGGCAAGGCCCAGGGCGCCGAGATCGCCGTGCATGACGGCGCCGACCAGATGGCCGTTGAGCCCAGTGTCGACTCCGACGGTAAGAGCCAGTTCACCGTTGCCTGGATGAGCCTCGCCAGTGACAAGGCCGGCGACTACCAGGTGCGCGCGCGCCGCTTCTCCTGCTGTGGCAGTCCGGTCGGCGACGCCTTCACCGTCGCCCCGCCCGCCACCGAGGGATACCTCAACGGAGCCAGCGTGGCGATGTCGGCCGACGGCCGCGCCCTGCTCGCCTACAACCTGCACAAGCCCTTCGTTCTCAATGAAGAAGGCCGCCCGCAGAACCAGGTCTCGATCATGGGCCAGCGTTTCGACGCCGACGGCAACCCCGCCGGGAATACCGAGCGCCTCAACCAGAACGATGACGGCCGCCAGGATCTGGCAGTCGGCCTCAATGGGCGCCACCTCGCCTGGTCCAGCCAGGACCAGATCGCGATGGCGTGGTTCGGCGACACCGAGGGTGACGGCAGTGGCATCGGCCTGACCCTGTTCGCGCCCGCCGATCTCAACCCGGCCGCTCCTGCAGTGGTCGAGCCGCTGGCGGCGCTGCAGAACCTGACACGTGCCGAGATGGATGCGCAGGTCGTGCCTCCCGAGTGGGATCCGAACTGGGTCGACGACTCCTACAACCCGAACCCTCCGGGCGCTGGCGCCGATTTCGGCTTCACCGCCTTCACCAGCACCGGCTGGACCCCGCCGGACCCCGACCTCGCCGTCGGCCCCAACCACATCGTGGCGGTGGTCAACGTCGACATGAAGTTCTACACCAAGGCCGGAACCCAGACCTTCTCCACTCCGCTGGAGTCGTGGTTCGGGACCGCCGGTGGATTCCACTTCGACCCGGTTGCGCTGTACGACGAATCCGTGCAACGCTATGTGGTCGCTGCGGTGGAGCACAACAGCGGGGACTTCTACAACATCGCCGTCTCCGATGACGACGACCCCAACGGCACCTGGCATAAGTACCGCTTCGACCTGAACGCGATCTGCGGCTTCGTCGACTTCCCCAACCTGGGTGTGTCGGCTGACGCCTACTTCCTGATCGCGGACTGTTTCGGCGGGGGTGGCAACTACATCCACCTGATGGACAAGTCGAAGATGCTGACCGGCGCTCCGGTCACCATCACCAGCCGCAGGGCTTCGACCGGCATCATCTCGAATGGTGCGGTGCGCAACTACGACAACAACATCGTCTACGCCGCCAGCACCTACGCTGCCGGCTCGCCGAACCTGAAGTTGTACGGCGTCACCAACCCGACCGGCTCGGCCACTCTGAACAGCGTCAACCTCAACGTCGGCGCCTTCAGCAACCCGCCCGACGCGGTGCAGAAGGGAACTTCCAACCGCGCCGACACCATCGACCACCGCATCAAGAACGGTGTCATGCGTGACGGCAAGCTGTACCTGGTGCACACCGTGTCGCACTCGGGTGTGGCGCATTCCAAGTGGTACCAGATCGATCTGCGCGGCTGGCCGACTTCGGGCAGCAACCCGATCCTGCTGGATTCGGGCTACGTCGATCCGGGCTCAGGCATCTACACCTGGTTCTCGGACATCAACGTCGACGCGGCCGGCAACATGGCGATCGCGCACAGCCGTTCGTCCTCGTCCGAGTTCATCGGCGTGTATCGCACCTTCCGCATGCCGAGCGATGCTGCCGGAACCCTGCGCACCGACACCGAGATGCAGACCAGCACGTCGGCCGAGACCGGCAGCCGCTGGGGCGACTACTCTGGTCTGGAAGAAGATCCGGTAGATCCGGGCACCTTCTGGAGCCACAACGAGTACCGCACCTCGAGCTGGCGCACCTGGGTGGGCCATTTCGATGCAGGCGGCGGTGGTGTAATCCACGACCTGACCCTGACCATGAACTTGCCGATCACCAGCGGCACCACCGAAACCGCGACGGTCGATGGTTCGATCTGGCTGACCCCGGTCCATCTCTACCATGGCACCGGTCCTGGCACCACCACCCTCGGGGGCATTGGTGTGGACCTGGAAATCGCCAACGGAAAGCGTTTGATGACGCGCAACGCGAACAGCAGTGGCACCGCCACCTTCTCGCGTTCGGTCCCCAACGCGCTCGCCGGCCGCACCGTGTTCATGCAGGCGGTCGATGATCTCGCCAACCTTTCGGACGTGATCTCCTTCACGATCCTTTAGGTCATTCTCCGCACCGGTCAGCGGCGTTCCCGCTGACCGGCTGACTCAGGGCCGCTCCCGCATCCACGGGAGCGGCCCTTTTTTTTTGCGGCGCTATCCTCCGGGAATGGAACCCCTGTCCTCGACCCGGCGCGTGTGGCACTCAATCGAAGCCTTTATCCAACGCTTCTGGCGCGCCTTTGGCGGCGAGGACCTGGCCGGCATCGCCGCGCAGATGACCTACTATTTCATGCTGGCGCTGTTCCCGCTGCTGATCCTGATGGTCACGCTGGTCGACGCGCTGCCGCTGCCGGACTCGATGTCGGGCAATCTCGCGCAACCCTTTCAGCAGGTTTCGCCGCAGCTCGGA
>JAJFFB010000115.1 GCA_021776925.1 Planctomycetota bacterium
CCGCCGGAAAGCAAGGGGCGCAGGCTGGCATCGAGTTCGGCGACGCTCTGGGCCAGACCGGAGCGGGCCAGGATCAGGCGCTGCAGGACCTCGTCCAGGGGCAGCAGCCAGCCGCGCGGCGAAGGCGTGTCGAGGCCGTAACCAAGATTGACCTGCAGCCCACCATCGGCGGCGAGATCGGCACCGAAGTCATCGATGACCGCCTGCAGGGCGGCGCTTTCGCGGGCGGCTCCCTGCCAACGTTGCGCGACGAGGGCTTCGAGGCCGAGCGCGCGGATGCGCACCTGCGGGTGCAGCCCGGGGCGCGCGGCGGCCTGGTGCGCCAGTTCCAGCGCCATGTGCGGATCGACCCCCAGGGCGGCACGGGCGGCGACCCACAGCGCTTCGGTGGAAGCCTCAAGCGACGCCGCACCGACCGCCTGTTGCAGTTCCAGGCAGCCGAGATCGGCCACCACCCAGCGCATACTGAGGCTGGCGGCGAAGGCCCGCGTGACCACCGGCAGATCGGTGAAGGCGCGGCGCACTTGGCGCGGTTCGGGCCAGGGATGGTCGTCGGCGTAGGGATCGGGAGCGGCGGCCAACACCGCCAGCCATTGGGCCAGGAGCGCTTCGGCTTCGAAGGGATCAGGACGGCGCTCCTGGGCCATCCAGGCGCTGCGTTGCAGAGAGGCGCGGCCGGCGCCCTGCCAACGGCCAAAGCCGGTGGCGACCGCGGCCAGGCCGCGGCGGCGCAGGTCCTCGTCGCCGTGCATGACCACCGCGTGGGCCAGCGAATCGGCGACCTCGTAGGACTGGGGGGGGGTGTGGAGCAGGGCCAGCAAGGCCACGACGCCACCCGGGTGTCGTGCCAGACCACGCACCGCTTCGGCACGGGCGCTGTCAGCAAAGCCCTCGTCGCGGCTGACCCGCGTCAGCCAGCGGAGATCGTCGTCGTCCGGGGCGCGGCCGAGCAGCGCGGCAATCCGTCCTTGACGCAGCGAGGTGGCCTCGGGCGCCGCCTGGCGCAGGAAGGCGCGCGCCTCGGGGGAACCACCGGCGCGCTCCATCGCCAGGTGCAGGCGCGTTTCCAGCGGCACCTCGGAGCGGCTCAGAAAGCCATCGAGCAAGGGGTCGATCACCGGATCGAAGCCGAGCGCGCGCACCATCGAGGCGGCGCGGCGCTGGACTTGCCAGCCACCGTTGACGAACCAGTGGGCGGCGATGCTGCGCGCCTCGGGCAGGGCGGTGCGCGCCAGGCGCGTCATCCACCGCCCCTCCATGGTCAGCGGGACGGCGGCGTGATCGCGCCGCTGCCATTCTTCCAGCAGCGCTTCGGGCCCGGCGACGAAGGCGAGCAGATCGAGCGCCAGGGTCTGATCCTCGAGGCTGGGCACGTCGAGCATCGAACGCACGCGCTGCGACAGCGCCGCATCGCGTCCGGACTGCGCCAACAAATGCAGGACCTTGGTGCGATTGCTGCGCTCGGACAGGTCGGCGAGTTCGAAAAGGCGCAGCCGCTGTTCGGGCCGCCGCTCGACCCCGGCCCAGGTCTGTAGAGCGTATTCGCTGCACATGGACGGCCCTTCTTCGACCAGCTGCTGCAGCAGCTCGAGGTCGTCGTCGACCAGGACCGGACGCCAGTGGAAGTAGATGCTGCGCAGCACCGCAGCGTGCTGTTCCGGAGTCAGCAAAGGACGCAGACGCAACAGAGCGGGACGACCGCCGGCGGCGAGCACCCGGTCGACCAGCGGCAGCATTTCGGCGGGCGTCAGGGCGCCGGACAGGATCAGACGCTCAAGGTCGGCTCCGGCTTCGCGGAAGGGCGCCTTGCGCAGCAGTTCCAGCACCGCTTCACGCTGCTCCAGGGTTTCGCCGATCAGCTCGTCGGCCAGGGCGGCGAGGTCGCGCTGGCGCAGGTTGGGCGACAGGCGATCCATGACGTGGCGGGCGAGGTCGGCGTCGGGCAGCTCGGCGACGGCGTGCAAGCCGCCGTCGAGCAGAAAGCGGACCAACGCGGTGGCTGCGGCGGGATCGGGCTCCTGGCCATGTAGGTAGCTCGGCGCGAGGGCCTGAGCCCACGCTCGCAGCTGTTCTTCCGCTTGTTGCGGAAGTGCAGGGGCGACGCAGAGAAGGAGGGTGGTCAGCATGCCGCAGCCGCTTCACCAACGGCTTGAGGAAGGTAGTGGTTCATGTCGCTGGCGATTACCGATTCCATTCCCACTTGCGCCGCCGCCAGGTCGCCGGCGCGGCCGTGCAGCCACGCGCCGAGGACCGCCGCGGAGTAGATATCCATACCGCGCGCGCACAGCGCACCAAGCAGTCCGGAAAGGACGTCGCCACTGCCTGCGGTGGCCATGCCAGGATTGCCGGTCGGGTTGATGCGCAAAATTTGATCGGGGGCCAGGATCAGGGTGTCGGCTCCTTTCAGCAATACCGCGGCGCGGTGTCGCTGGACCAACGTGCGGATGGCTCCCTCGCGATCCGCTTGCACCGTCGCGGCAGTGCGGGCGGCGGCCTTCGCATCGGCGGCATTGCTGTCGGCGGCCTCCACGTTGGTGGAAGCCGCGCCGGCGCCGAGCAGGCGTGCAGCTTCGCCCGGATGCGGGGTCAGCAGGAGTTGTCCGAATCCGAACTCGCTCAGTGAAATGCCGAGTTCGGCGACCGCGTTGAGGCCGTCGGCATCGAGCACCAGCGGCACTTGCGGATATTCCCCTGCCAACGCCGGGAGCAGGGCGGCGATGAAATCCAAGACGTGGACTTCCTGCCCAAGCCCCGGTCCGATCACCACTGCTTGGGCCTGAGCTGCGGCCTCGAGCACGCTGCCGACGTCCGCGGCTTCGAAGTGGCGGCGCTCTGTATCCCCGCATAATTGGAGCACCGCCTCGGGCCGACCGGCGCTGAGCTCGGCTGCGATCGCACCCGGGGCGGCCACCACCGCGTAGCCGGCGCCGGCGCGCAGCGCGGCGGTGGCGCTGAGCAGCGCGGCACCGGCCATGCCCTTGCTGCCACAGACGAGCAGCACCCGCCCCATCGATCCCTTGTGCGCGTCGCGCGGGCGCGCGGGCAGGAGCGGAAGATCCGGCATGCGCACCAGGATAGGCCGCCGTTCTTGCACTGCTATATTGGAATCGGCTCTCTCTGACCCAGAGTCACCACCATGGAGCCCCACCTCCCCACCCGTCGCGAACTGCTGCGCATCGGCGGCAGTTCCCTCCTCGGTCTCAGCCTGGCGCAATTGCTGCGCCTGCGGGCCACCGCCGCCGTTCCCGCCAGCGCTCTCGGCGCCCCTGGCTATGGGTCCGGCCGCCTCGCTCCCGGCTGGGGCAAGGCCAAGAGCGTGATCCTGGTTTTCCTGCAAGGCGGACCGAGCCACCTCGATCTGTGGGATCCGAAGGACGACGTGCCCGACGACGTGCGCTCGGTGTTCAGGACCATTCCGAGCAAGGTGCCGGGCATGGACCTCACCGAACTGATGCCGCGGCTGGCGCAGGTCACCGACCGCCTGACCCTGATCCGTTCGATGAGCTATACGCCGGTGGGTTTATTCAACCACACCGCCGCCCACTACCAGATGCTGACCGGCTACACCGCTGACAAGGTCAGTCCCTCGGGGCAGCTGGAACCGCCCTCACCGAAGGACTTCCCCAACCTCGGCTGCAACATCGTCAAGCTGCGCCCGCTCGAGCAAGCGATGCTGCCCTTTGTGATGATGCCGCGGCCGCTGCAGGAGTCGAACGTGATCGGCAAGGCCGGCAACGCCGGTTTCCTCGGCCGTGCCTTTGATCCCTACACTCTCTATCCCTCCGGCGACGATCTCGACATGGCCAAGATGGATCGCATCAAGGCCGACGATCTGGCACTGCGCCCCGAACTCACCGTCGACCGTCTGCGCCGACGCGCGCGCCTGCGCGACCTGGTCAACGGCGCGATGCCGGAAATGGACGCCGCGGTCAAGGATTTCGAACTCGATTCCTACACCGACCAGGCGCTCGACCTGGTGCTTTCCGGCAAGGCGCGTGCGGCCTTCGACCTGGAGCAGGAAAGCGCCGCCACCCGCGATCGCTACGGGCGCAACACCTTTGGCCAAAGCTGTCTGCTGGCGCGCCGTTTCGTCGAGGCCGGCACCCGCTTCGTGCAGGTCAACTGGCCCAAGGTGGCGAACTCCGACCGCCACTCCTTCGACTGCCACGTCGGTCTGCCCAAGCGCATGAAGGAAGACGCCGCGCCGCTGCTCGACCCGGGCCTGGCCACGCTGATCGAAGACCTCGACGACCGCGGCCTGCTCGACGAGACCCTGGTGGTCGCGGTGGGCGAATTCGGCCGCAGTCCGCGCAAGGGTCTGAGCACCTCGGGCAACGACAACGACGCCGAAGGACGCGATCACTGGCCTTACTGTTTCACCGCCGTGGTCGCCGGCGCCGGCGTCAAGCGCGGCCACCTGCACGGCGAGTCCGACGCCACCGCTTCGGCCCCGTTGCGTGACCCGGTGCACCCCACCGACCTGCTGGCGACGATCTACCACGCGGTGGGCATCAAGGCCGACACCATGGTCTTCAACCATCTCAACCAGCCGCGCGAGCTGGTCAAGGGCGAGCCGGTGCTGGAGCTGTTCCAAGGCTGATCGATGCTGCTCGTCGCCACCCTTGCCCTTGCCGCGGCCGGTCCCTCCGTGGCGCCGCCCCTTGCCGTTGCCGGTCCCTCCGTGGCGCCATGGCTGGCGCCCCAGGAGCCCCCCCCCAGCTTCCACCGCCAGGTGCGGCCGATCCTGCAGGCGCGCTGCCAGGGCTGCCATCAACCGGCCAAGGCCAAACTCGGTGTCGACCTGACCAGCCACGCCGCAATCCTGCGCGGAGGAAAAGACGGCCCCATCCTCGAAGCGGGTGACGCCGCCGCCAGTTTGCTGATCGACGTGCTGCTGCCGCTCGGCGCCGAACCGCCGGACATGCCCGAAGAGGGCGAGCCGCTGAGCGATGACGAGATCGCGCTACTGCGCGCCTGGATCAACGCCGGCGCCCACGACGACACTCCTCCAGCGCTGGCCCGCACCATCGACGCGGAACACCCGCCGCTCTATCTGCAGCCGCCGGTGCTGACCAGCCTGGCGTGGTCACCCGATGGCGAGCTGCTCGCGGTGTCCGGCCATCACGAAGTTCTGCTGCACGCGCCGCAGGAATCAGACCAGACCCTGCTACGCCTGATCGGCATGTCCGAGCGCATCCAAGACCTCGCCTTCTCGCCCGACGGTGGCCGCCTGGCGGTGGCCGCGGGTTCGCCGGCGCGCATCGGCGAACTGCAGATCTGGACGGTGCCCGAAGGCAAACTGTCGCTGTCGCTGCCGGTTTCCTACGACACCATCTACGGCGTCAGCTGGTCCCCCGACGGCAGCCGCGTGGCCTTTGGCTGCGCCGACAACAGCGTGCGCGTGGTCGAGGCGGAAAGTGGCCGCGAGATTCTCTTCCAGGGCGCGCATAGCGACTGGGTGCTCGGCACCGAGTTCTCCGCCGATGCCTCGCACCTGGTCACCATCAGCCGCGACCGTTCGATGAAGCTGTACAAGATCGAAAGCGATCAGTTCATCGACAACATCACCAGCATCACCCCTGGCGCTTTGAAGGGCGGTCTGCTGTCGGTGCAACGGCGGCCCGGGGTGGACCAACTGCTGGTCGGCGGTGCCGACGGCACCCCGCGGCTGTACCGAATGTTCCGCGAGAAGAAACGCGTGATCGGCGACGACTTCAATCTGATCCGCGCTTTTGATGCCTTGCCAGGGCGGATTTACGCGGTTGCTTTCCAGGCGGATGGCAGCCGCTTCGCCGCCGGCAGCAGCTGGTCCGGGCGCGGCATGGTTCAGTTCGCCCAGGTCGAAGACGGCGCCACCTTGTGGCGGCAGGACATCTCTGCGGCGGTCTACGACCTCAGTTTTCATCCCCATTTGCCGCGTCTCAGCATCGCCTGCAGCGATGGCTGGGTGCGCACCCTCAGCACCGAGGACGGCTCGGTAATCGACGAATTCCTTCCGGTCCCTCTTCAGGATTCAGCGCAGTGAAAGGCCCCCTGTTCCATTCTTTGTGCGGCGCTCTGGCCCTGACCGTACTGGCCGCATGGTCGCCCTCCTTGACGCGCCCTTCCTCCAAGGTCGAGGGGGTGGTGGCCCTGGATGTCTTCCCGGTCGAACTGGTGCTCGATCAGCCCTACGCCTCGGCGCAACTTGTGGTGACTGGCACCCTCGAAGACGGTAGCCAGGTCGATCTCACCCGGCAGCTCTCGCTTCTTGGGGGGGGGGACCTGGTCGACGTAAACGAGCGCGGCCAAGTGAGTCCGCGCACCAACGGCAGCGGAGTGCTGGAGCTGACCGTGGGCGACCTGTCGGCCACCATTCCGGTCACGGTGATCAACCAGGACCAGGTCTTCCATCCCGATTTCATCCGCGACGTGCTGCCGATTCTCAGCCGCATCGGCTGCAACACCGGTACCTGCCACGGCTCCGCCAACGGCAAAAACGGTTTCAAGCTGTCGCTGCGAGGCTATGACCCCGAAGCGGATCTGCGTGCGCTGACCGACGACCTGGCCGGACGCCGTTTCAATCGCGCCGCTCCGCAACAGAGCCTGTTCCTGCTCAAACCGACCAGCGGAGTTCCGCACGAAGGCGGCCGCGTGTTGGAAGAAGAAAGCAACGCCTATGCGATCCTGCGCCAGTGGATCAGCGATGGCGCGCCCTATGACCCACTCGAACAACGGCCGCAATCGATCCGCGTGGTGCCGTCGGAAGCAACGCTCAGTGGTGCTGGGGCGGCGCAGCAGTTTGCCGTGCTGGCGCAATACGCCGACGGCTCCGAGCGCGACGTCACCGGCGGTGCCTTCTTCGAGGTCAGCGACATCGAGGTGCTCGACGCAGAAGAACGCGGCCTGGTAGAGGCCAAACGCCGTGGCGAAGCCGCAGTGCTGGTGCGCTACGAAGGCTGTTACGCCGCCACCCAGGTCATGGTCATGGGCGAGGCCGCCGGTTTCGAATGGCACGACGTGCCCACCTGGAGCCCGATCGACGACTACGTCTACACCAAGCTGAAAAAAGTGCGCGTGCAGGCCGGCGCTCTGTGCAGCGACGCCGAGTTCCTGCGCCGGGTGCACCTGGACCTTGCCGGGCGCCCCCCCACCGTGCTGGAAGCGCGCGCCTTCCTGATGGACGCGCGCGACACGCGTCTCAAGCGCCAGGAAATGATCAGCCGCCTGATCGGCTCGGCCGACTTCATTGAACACTGGACCAGCCGCTGGGCAGATCTGCTGCAGATCAACTCCAAGTTCCTCGGCAAGGATGGCGCCGCGCGCTTCCGCCGCTGGGTGCAGGCGCAGGTCGCCAGCAACCGCCCCTATGACGAGTTTGTGCGCGACCTGCTCGGTGCCAGCGGGTCGACCTACGAAAATCCACCTGCGTCTTACTACAAGATCCAACGACAGCCCGATCTGGTGATGGAAAACACCACGCAGCTGTTCCTCGGCGTGCGCTTCAATTGCAACAAGTGCCACGACCACCCCTTCGAGCGCTGGACGCGGGCCGACCACTGGCAGCTGGCGGCGGCATTCGGCCGCGTCCAGGTCGAGAACAAAGCCGGATCGCCGATCATGGCGCGGACCGGGGCGGCGCGGCCGCAGTCCTTTGAAGAAGTCGTCAGCGACGCCGCCGAGGGCGAACTGACCGATCCGCTCACCGGGCAGACCCTGGAGATGCGCTTCCCTTATGAGCACGATGGGGCAATTCCTGCCCAGGCCGGGCGGCGTCAGCAGCTGGTGCAGTGGCTGACCGATCGCGACAACCCCTACTTCGCGCGCAGCTACGTCAACCGCGTGTGGAGCTACCTGCTCGGTATCGGCATCATCGAACCGGTCGATGACATCCGCGCCGGCAACCCGCCCACCAATCCGGAACTGCTCGACCACCTGACCGCCTTCTTTCTGGACAGCGGCATGGACGTGCGCGCGCTGCTCAGCCACATCTGCAGTTCGCGTACCTATCAGCTTGCGGTGGCCAGCAATGAGTGGAACGAAGCCGACCACATCAACTTTTCGCACGCGCGCGCGCGGCGCCTGCCCGCCGAGGTGTTGCACCGCGCGCTGTACCAGGCCGCCGGCGCCAAACCGCACTGGAACGGCGCGCGCGACGGCACCCCGGCGACCGGTTTGATGGATTCCACCATCAAAACGCCGGACGGCTTCCTGGACCTCTTCGGCCGGCCGCCGCGCGAGAGCGCCTGCGAGTGCGAACGCGGCAGCGGAGTTTCGCTCGGTCAGGCCCTCAGCCTGGTCAACGGACCGACCCTCGCCGACGCGATCCGGGATCCCGACAACGCGATTCACGATCTGCTGGCGGTCGAGCAGGATCCGGCGGTGATCATCGAAGAGCTGTATCTGGCCTTCCTCAGCCGTTATCCGAGCGCTGAGGAAAGTGCCGCGCTGATGCAGTCCTTCGACCCGGCGATTCCTGACAATCAATACGCGCTGGCGCCCGAGGAACTGCGCGATCTGCAGACCTCGTTTGAAACCTGGAAGTCCACGATTCAAGTTCCTGAATGGACGCCGCTGCATGCGCACTACGCCAGCAGCGAGGCTGGATCCACCTTCGAGGTGCTCGAGGACGGCAGTCTGCACCCGGCGGGCAATGCCGCGGACAAGGACAATTACACCGTGGTCTCGCGGCCCAGCCTGAAGCGGATCACCGCGCTGCGCCTCGAAGTCCTGCAAGACGAGGCCTTCCCCGGCAGGGGGCCCGGGCGCGCCGAGAACGGCAATTTCGTGCTCAACGAAATGCGCCTGCACCAGGTGCCGCTGCGCGATCCAAGCGCCAGCCGAGCGCTCAAGCTGCAAAACGCGACCGCTGATTTCTCGCAGCAAGGCTATCCGGTGGCAAACGCCGTCGACGCCAAGCCGGGTACCGGCTGGGCGGTGTCGCCGAGCTTCGGCAAGACCCACGAGGCCTATTTCGAAATCGAGGGCGGTCTCGACCTCGACCCACAGACCTTGCTGGTTTTTCATCTCGACCAGCAGTACGGCGGACAGCACCTGCTCGGGCGTTTCCGCCTCAGCGTCACCGACATGGAGCAGCCGGTGCGCCATAACGCCTTGCCCGCCGCGGTGCTCGAGGCCTTCCGCACTGCGGCTGTGGAGCGCACGCCTGAACAGGAAACCCTGCTCTACACGCATTTCATCGACCAGCGCCCCGAGTGGAAACCGCGCATCCTGCGCGGCGCCAGCGAGGATCTGGCGTGGGCGCTTGCCAACAGCAAGTCCTTCCTCTTCAACCGCTGAGCCTGACCGTTCCAGCCGCTGGCCTGCGTAGCAGCGGCTCGCTTGGGCAACGGCAGCCGAAGATTCCCGGGCGTCCTTATCCTGTCGCCATGAGCAGCCGTCGCCCGGCCAAGCTGGAGGAGTACCGCAGCGCCGACATCGCCCAGCGGTACAACCAGCGCTGGTCGGGCAAGCTGGGCCAGCGCCGTGACCAACGCAAAGCGCGCGCGCTCGAGCGCGCCTTGGCGGTGGTGGCCGAAGACGGATTGAGGCCGCCGGCCTCCTTTCTCGATCTGCCGTGCGGCACCGGGCGTTTCACTTCCTTGCTGCGTGCCCGTGGGGACTATCTGGGCGTGGATCTCTCGGCGCAGATGCTGGCACAAGCTCGTGCCGGACAGGATGCCCGCGCTGGACTGGCTGCACCCGCCGGCCAGGATGCGCGCGAGTGGCAACAGGCGGCTACGCGGCTGGTGGCAGCCGACGGCGAGCGTTTGCCGCTGGCTGATGGAGCGGTGGAAGTCGCGGTCTGCATCCGTTTCCTGCACCTGATCCGCCAACCCGATTTGCGCGTGCGCTTCCTCAAGGAACTGGCCCGGGTCAGCCGCCGGGCGGTGGTGGTCGACTTCCGCCACAACCGCACCTTGCGCGTCTGGGGCCGCCACCTGCGCCACCGCCTCGGCCTGCGCGACCGCGCGCCGTCGAATCCGGGCCTGTCCGCAATCCGAGCAGAATTGGCCGCCGCTGGGCTGCACCCGCAACGCCTGATCCGCGTACACTTCGCCCCGCTGCTGTCGGACAAGATCCTGGTCGTGGCACGGCACGTCTGCAGCAATCCGAATTGATGACCGCGTCCACCCCTTTGCATTCCCTGTTCGCATCCTGGCAGGCCGACTTCCTTGAACAGGACGACGTGCAGCTGCCGTTACGGGTGAGTGGCGCCGGCGAGGAGTACCAGGCCGCGGTCGAGGGCAGCGTCCTTGCCGATGGCGGCGACCGCGCCTGGATCCGCGTCGAGGGTGCGGAATGCGCGGCCTGGCTGCAGCGCTTCCTGTCCAGCGACGTGCTCGCCCTCGAGGCCGGCTACGGCCAGTGGTCGGCGATGCTCGACGCCAAAGGGCGGTGGGTTTCGGATCTGTTGCTGTACCGCACTCCCGCCGCAGGATCGGACGCTGCCCAGGCCCCCCCCCAATGGTTCATCGATTGTCCGGCTTCGCGTTGTGAAGTCCTATTGCAGCGCCTGGAAATGATGCACTTCGGCGAGGACTGCGCGTGGCAGCAAGAGCATCCGGCGCGCCTGCTGATCGGCGGCCCGGCGGCGCGCGCCTGCCTGCACGCCGTCGGCATTCCCCACCCTGCCGGTGCCGCTGCCGGGCCGCACCAGGAAATGGCCCTGGACCTGTGGACCGCGTCCTCCTCGGCCCCAGCTTTGACCGTGCTGCGTCGACCCGATCGCGGCTTGGACTGCTGGGAAGTCCTCGGCGATCCCGCCGCGGTGGAAGAGCTCGCGCGCACGCTGCACAACGCCGGCGCGGTGCCGACCGGCATCGTGGTGCTGGACATCCTGCGCGTCGAAGCCGGGTTGCCGCGCTGGGGCAGCGAATTGAGCGAAGAGGTGAGTCTGCCCGAGAGCAACGAATGGCGCCGCGGCAGCCTGAGCAAGGGTTGTTATGCCGGACAAGAGGTGCTGGCGCGCATCCACACCTACGGCGAAGCTCCGCGACAATTGTGCCAGCTGCGCTTTGACGGCGGCCAGGTCCCCTTGCACGGCGCCGAACTGTTCGGCGAAGACGGGCGCAAACTCGGCCTGCTGCACTCCTGGGTGCATTCGCCGCGGGCCGGCTGTCCGCTGGGGCTGGGCACGCTGCGCCGCCGCGCCGCTACCGATGGGGTCCGTGTGTGGGCGGTTCTCGGCGAGGAAAAAGTCATGGCCACCGTCCGCGTCCCCGATAAGGTCGTTGGATAGCCAGGGGCGGCCGCGGGGCCGCTCCTGCAACCCCTGCTCATGAATTGGCGCGGACCCTCCGGAATCCTGGCGATGCTGACCGCCTGTTTGAGCGTGGTCTATCTCGCCAGCGTGTGGTGGGAGCCCGCCGACGCCAAGGAGCCGGTGCCACAGTCCTATCTGCGTGAACTCGGCGACGTGGCTGCCGCAGATTCCGGCCCGCGCCGCATCCCGGTGGAAGCCGGTGAGCGGACCGACGCAGGGGGCAACCATCCGCTCGCCGGTAAGGGGCCCTTCGATCTGGTGGTGCAGCTCATCGACGCGGCCAGCGGCGAGCCGGTAGTCGCCGCCGAGGTACACCTGTACGCCGCCGCGCGGCCAGATTCAGAGCCGATTCTGAACATCGCCCCCAGCGCCGACGGTCGCGCGGCGCTCGCGCGGCTGGAACACGCCCAGTATCGGGTCAAGGTTCACGCCGAAGGCTACCTCGAGGCCCCAGATTTATTCATCGAGCTGCCCGCGGACGGGCGCGAATTTGAAGTGGAATTGGAACCCGGTGCGATGGTTGCGGGCTGGGTGCGCAGCCCGGCCGGCGATCCGGTCGCCGGCGGTCTGGTGCGCCTGCGCCACGTCGGCACCGGCACCAGCCATGATCTACGCCCCGGCAGCGGTGGTTCCTTCCGCTCTGCGGCGGTGGAATCCGGCTTGTGGGACATCTTCTGGCTGGAACACGCGCACAAGACCCCGGATCCGCGCCTCAGCCATCAGGCGCGCCTGGAACCCGGCCAGACCCTGTCGCTGACGATGACGGTGCCGCGCGGAGGCGCCGGCAGCAACCAAGTCGCGATCGTGCGCAACTAGGTCAACGCCCGGACACCGGTCTTGCCGCCTGAGGGCGGCATTGGGTGGCCAGGATTAGTGGCGGCGCCGCAGCAGCGCGAAACACAAGCCGAGCAGGAAGACGCCGGCGAAGAAACGCTGGCCGGTGTTCCAGTACACCAGGCTGTAGGCAACCGCGGTGGGCGGGGCCAGCGCGGTGCGGGTGAGCCCGCGCGCCCACCGGCGCTCGGCGATGAACTCTGCCAGCGGCGTGCCATTGCGGTAGTAGCTGCGCACCATGGCGCGGCCGCCGGCATAGGGCAGCAGGTACCGGTCGCGGAAGGAGCGCAGCACCCGGACCTGGGGCTGGTCATAGCCGCCGTGGGCGGCGGTGGCCACCACGCACAGTCCGCCACTCGACGCATTGCTACCGCCGCTGGTGGAACTGACCTTGAAACCGATCGGCGCCAGCGACTGGAAACCAGAGTTGGCAAAGTTGATGGTGTAATTGCCCGCCGTGAGCGCCGGGACATTGAATTTAAGAAACTTGCCATAGGAGGATATGCCGCCCGGGTCGATCACTTGCACGATATCCGCCGGCAGCAAGGTGACGGTTCCGCCTGGTCCGACCAGGGTCAGCAGCCGGTACTGGCCGAAGGTGCCGGGCGTCGCTTTGATGTCGGGGGCGAAGTTCGAGTCGACATGAACGACAAAACTTCCGGTCTGCAGGCGGATGGTCAGAGTGTTGGGCAGATTGGGCTTGATCACACTGGCGACCAGGCTGCCACTGAGGGTGTCCTCGAGGATCGGTGAAATCGAGGGCAGGAGCTGGCCGTGGTCATCGATCTGGCTGAAGATCTCGGTGGTGCTGTCACCGAGCCAGAAATTGTGCTGCATGAACACCTGGAACAGCATGTTGCCATTCGGATCCAGCCCGACCTCGAAGGCCGGTGAGGCGTTTTCGAAGGTGTTGCGCCCGGCAAAGCCGCTGCCCTGCGGGTGCCCGCCGAAATCAGGGTCGATGCTCGGCGGGTTGTCCTGATTGGCGGCCTGGAACAGCACTCCATAGGAAGTGGCGTTGCGGAAGACGTTGCCGGCGAATTCGTTAAGAATGAAAGCCTGGCCCGCGTTGGAGTCAGCATCCAGGCTCAGGTTGACGTTGCACTGCGAGATGTCGTTGTAGGCGATCCAGCCGTTGGTTTCGACCACCGAGGTCCCGCCGACGGAATTGGTGGCCTCGATCACCAGGCCGATCTCGCTGGTGGCGTTGTTGTTGTCGCCGACGATGGCGTTGCCACGCACGGTGGCGCTGTTGGAAGAACTGCCTCCGAACGCACCCACCCACAATCCAACCGGTCTGAAATCTGAAATCAGGTTGCGCAATACCTTGAAGTCGCGGTCGATCGTCGAGAGCTGCTCGCAAAAAAGAACGATGCCGATATCCAGGTTTGAGAGGGTGCAGTCTTCGATACTGCCTCCATTCAGGGTGGTGCCATCGCCAACCGTCACGTTGATACCGGTTTGACCGGGAGCACCGCTGAAAGTGCACCCTCGGATCGCAAAAAGAGCATCGGTCTGTCCAGTATTGAGCGGAAGGTTGATTCCGGTTTGAGTGAAGTTGTCAAAACTACAATTTTGAACCACCAGTCCATTGATGGTGTCTACTCCCGGGCTGACGATTCCGGTTTGAAAATTGAGGAATTGAATCCCGTCGAGAGTGGTCAGGGTGACGATGTCCTCGGACAGCTCCGCCAAGGTGGCTATGGTGCCGCCGCCGGTGATCGCGCCGTCGAAGATCGGCGGATTGAACACCGAGTCGGCCACGATCGAAACTCCGCTCTTAAGCTGAAGCGGGAAGACTTCCGAGTTGTTGCCTCCTCCGGCACCGACTCCGGCCGCGTCATAGACGCCTCCGCCGAGGAAGATGGTGTCGCCCGAGGAAAGCTCTGGCACCGACAGCGCAACAAACAGAGACTTGAAGGCCGAGCCGGTGGATTTGCCGTCGTTGAGCAGGTCGTCGCCGTTGACCGGGTCGACGAACCACTGTTGCTGGGCGGGCGCCGCGGCGGCAGACAGGAAGGAAAGGACGAGGAGAAGGACGAACCGCATTTCGAGTACCTAGAGGTCGGCCGTGAGCCTGTAACCGCTCAGCGCGCGAGCAGGGAAACGCCGTCCATGACGGTGGGCTGCTCGATGCCCATGGCCTCCATCAGTGTAGGCGCGACGTCGGCGAGGATGCCGGATTCCCGCAAACGCGCGCCACGGAAGGCCTCGCCGAGGAGCAGAAAGGGCACCGGATTGGTGGTGTGCGCGGTGTGCGTTTCGCCACTCACCGGATCGATCATCATCTCGGAGTTGCCGTGGTCGGCGGTGATCGCAACCGTGCCGCCCTGAGCTAGCGCGGCCTCTACGATGCGGCGCAGCGATGCGTCGACCGCGCGCACCGCGGCGGCGGCGGCGGCGATGTCGCCGGTGTGGCCGACCATGTCGGCGTTGGCGAAGTTGACCACGTAGAGGTCGTTCTCACCCTGGGCCAGGCGGCCGACCACCGCGTCGGTGACCTCGGGCGCAGACATCTGCGGCTGCAGGTCGTAGGTCTTGACCCTGGGCGAGGGGATCAGCAGGCGCTCCTCGCCGTCGTAGACCTCTTCGCGACCGCCGTTGAAGAAGAAGGTGACGTGCGCGTACTTCTCGGTTTCGGCGCAGCGGAACTGGCGCAGGCCGCGCGCGGCCACCAGCTCTCCGAACAACGAATGCAACTGCTCAGGTGGAAAGGCGACCGGGCAGGCGAAGTCCTGACGGTACTGGGTCATCGTCGCGTAGTGCACCTGGGGGCACGGACCACGATCGATGGCATCAAAATCCTCGCCCAGCAGGCACTCGCTGATCTGGCGCACGCGGTCGGCGCGGAAGTTGAAGCAGATCACCGCATCGCGGTCACGCAAAGTCCCCGGACCGGCGCCGCCGGGTTGCCCGGCCGAGCCGGGTCCGCCGGGGTCGCCGGAGTGGTCGATCAGCGTCGGCTCGACGAACTCATCGCTTTCGCCTCGCGCACGCGCGTCGGCATAAGCCTGCGCAGCGGTCTGAGCCCGGTGCCCGACGCCGTGCACCAGCGCGCGCCAGAACTGTTCGCTGCGCTCCCAGCGCTGGTCGCGATCCATCGCAAAGAAACGGCCACAGATCGAAGCCACACGGCCGCCGTGTTCGGCCAGCATCTCTTCGAGCTGGCGCAGGTAGGCACCGGCCGAAGTCGGCGGGGTGTCACGGCCGTCGAGCAGCGCGTGCACCAGCACCTGGTCGGCGCGCAGCCCTTGGGCGCAAGCCATCTGTAACAGCGCACGATAGTGGACATCGCTGGCGTGTACGCCGCCGTCGCCGATCAGGCCGAATAGATGCAGGCGGCTGCCGTTTTGCCGCGCGTGTTCGATCGCCCCGAGCAACGCTCCATTACGCTGAAAACTGCCGTCGGCGATGGACGCATTGATCCGGCTGATGGTCTGGAAGACCACGCGCCCGGCGCCGATATTGGTGTGGCCGACCTCGGAGTTGCCCATCAGGCCGAGCGGCAGGCCGACTTCCTTGCCCGAGGCCGAAAGCAGAGTGCGCGGCCATTTCTCCCACCATTCGAGGAAATGGGCCGCCGGGGCGCGGGTGATCGCGTTCCAGTCGCTGGCGGCGGCGTGGCCCCAGCCGTCGAGAACCAGCAGCAGATGAGGAGTTTTGGCGGGCATCGAAAAGACAAGGAAAGACCCATTACGATAGGGGCTGCCCGTAGACATCACCAGACCCAGCCATGAAACGCCTGCTGCCCATTCTCCTGCTCGCACTGACCGCGTGTTCTACCGTCGAAGGGACCGGTCGCCGTCGGGTCAACTTCATGTCGCTCGGCCAGGAGATGTCCCTCGGCGCCGAGGCCTACTCCGATGTTCTGGCCAACGAAGCGATCATCACCATCGGCCCCGACGCCCAGATGGTCAAGCGCATCGGCAAGCGGGTGGCCGAGGCGGCGATCGAGCTATACCCCAAATACTCGACCAAGTTCGACTGGGAGTTCAATCTGATCGACGCCCCCGACACCGTCAACGCCTGGGTCATGCCCGGCGGCAAGTGCGCGGTCTATTCCGGCCTGTTGCCGGTCACCCAGACCGAAAACGCCCTCGCCATCGTCATGGGTCACGAGGTCGCGCACGCGATCGCGCGACACGGCGGCGAGCGGATCAGCCAGGGCATGCTCTTTTCCGGCGTCATGCTCGGTGCCAGCATCGCCCTCAAGGACAAGGATGAAAAAGAACGCGCCACCATCCTTGGTTTAATGGGCGCCGGAGGCCAAGTGGGAGTGATGCTGCCCTTCTCGCGCGCCCACGAGTCCGAGGCCGACGAACTCGGCCTCTACCTTGCCGCGACCGCTGGCTATGATCCGCGCGCCTCGATTCCGTTGTGGGAACGCATGGCCGCCAGCGGTGGCGCCGGTCCGCCCGAATGGCTGTCCACCCACCCCGCCGAGACCACCCGCATCGAGCGCCTGCAAGAAGCCATGCCCAAGGCCCTCGAGATGTACCGGGCCGCCGGCGGGCAACTCTAGACCAACCGATCCAACCGTGATTCTTTCCGCTGTGCTCCTGCTGGCGGCCCAGGAGCCCTGGGCCCAGCTTCCGTCCCTGGCTCCCGACGCGCTGCGCGACCAGCTGGCCTTCGTCGCCGACGACCGTTTCGAGGGTCGTCGCACCGGCGAGTTCGGCGGCATGGCAATGGGAGCCTACGTCCAAAGCCATTTCACCCGCATCGGTCTGCAGCCCTTGGGCGAACGCTGGGCCCACGAGTTCCCGGCGCGCGAGCAGCATCTGGACAAGG
This sequence comes from Planctomycetota bacterium, assembly GCA_021776925.1. Lineage (GTDB taxonomy): Bacteria > Planctomycetota > UBA1135 > UBA1135 > UBA1135 > JAJFFB01. The sequence goes on from JAJFFB010000115.1 coordinate 16,871, forward strand.
ACAACACCTTCCTCAAGGTCGGCTCCAAGCGCCTTGACAGCGGTTTCGACTTCCTGCCGCATCCGACCTCGCCCGACACCGAGGTCAAGGCTTCCATGGTTTTCGTCGGCTACGGCATCCACGCGCCGGAATACGGCTACAGCGACTTCGAGGGCATCAACCTCAAGGGCAGGATCGCGGTGTTCTTCCGCTGGGAACCGGGATTCGCCGATCCTGACAGCCCGCTGCTCGGCACGCGCATGCTGCCGCAATCTACGCTGGCGGCCAAAGTGCGCGAGTGCGAGCGCCGCGGCGCGGTGGGCGTGATCACCGCCACGCCTCCCGACGACACGCAGAAACCGAAGGCCCCCAGCGAACCGGTGTGGCCCGGTTTCTCGCCGATGTACAAGGCGCTCTCTGGTTCGGCGATGGCCAGCATGGTGCCGGCCGAGCAACTCGCCTCGACCAACTTCAAGCCCGAGGACATGGTCGGCCAGATGTTCACCATCATGCAGAACGCCAACCCGCTCGGCGCCAAGATCGGCGTGGGCTACATCTCGCCGCGCACCATGCGTGGGCTGATGCGCAAGGCCAAGCGCGACACGGTGGAATGGGTTGCGCAAAACGCGGCCAGCATGGAGCCCGACAGCTTCAAGCTGTCGCTGAAGCTGACCATGTCGATCCGCAAGCTGCCGAGCACTCTGACCGGGCGCAACATCGTCGGCGTGCTGCCGGGTTCCGACCCCAAGCTGCGCGATGAATTCATCGTCGTCGGCGCTCATTACGACCACGTCGGCAAGAATGACGACGGCGAAGTCTGGAATGGTGCAGATGACAACGGTTCCGGCACCGTGGCCCTGCTCGGCATGGCCGAGGCCTTCGCCTCGCTGCCGAAGAAAGAGCGTCCGCGGCGCAGCATTGTCTTCGTCGCCTTCTCCGGCGAAGAGCTGGGCTTGATCGGTTCCTACCACTTCCTGGTGCAGGACCTGGTGCCGGTCGGTCAGATCGCGGCGATGGTCAACACCGACATGATCGGGCGTTCGGTCGATCATTCGGTCTACGCGGTGGGCACGCAGTCGGCCGAGGGTATGCGCGGCCTGGTCGAAGAATCGGCGGCGGGGCTCGATCTCACCGTCGACTTCAGCAACGAAGAGTTTTTCGATCGCAGCGACCAGGTCGGTTTCTACTACATGGGCGTGCCGATCCTGTTCTTCAACACCGACGAACACGAGGACTACCACAAGCCGACCGATACCTGGGATTTGATCCACTACCAGGACATGGCGCAGATCGCGACCTTGAGCTGGCGCACCATCCAGCGTCTTGCCAATCTGGATCAGCGGCTGGAATTCGTCGACGCCTACGGACGCCTGCTGCCCGTCTATGGTCAGAACGCGATCCTGCCGATCCCCTTCCCGGTGACCTGGGCCGACCGACTTGACTACTGAGCGGGCCCAAGCTGCTAAGCTTCCCCCGCCATGGCGAGGATCGGACTGGATATCGGCGGGACCCGGCTCAAGGCCGGGCGGGTGGAGGGTGGCCGCGTAGTCGCCAAGGACGACGCGCCCACCCCCAAGGTGTTCGCCGACATGATCGCCGCTGCGGCCGAACTGATTCGTTCGCTGGTCCCTGAAGGCGAGGCCTTCTGCGTCGGCGCGGGGGTGCCCGGGGTCTTCGACGACGACATGTCGATGGTGCTGGCGTCCCCCAATCTGCGCTTCCTCGACATGCAGCCGCTGCGGGATTCCCTGAGTGCGGCTCTCGACGCGCCGGTGCGGCTCGGCAACGACGCTTCGGTCGCCACGCTGGCGGAAGCGCTCTACGGCGCCGGCCGCGAGCACCGCGATTTTTTGCTGGCGACTCTGGGTACCGGAATCGGCGGCGGTCTGGTGCTCGATGGCGAGTTGTGGCAGGGCAACGCGGGCATGGCCGGAGAGTTCGGCCACACCAGCGCCGCCGGGGCCTTCGCTGATCCGACTGGCCCCTCCGCCGATCCGACTGGCATTTCCGATGCTTCGGCCCATAGCGGTGGCGGATTTGATATCCCGCAGTGCGGCTGCCACGCCTATGGCTGTCTCGAGACCTACGCCTCGGCCAGCCGCATGGAGGAATATGGGCAGAGGTTGTGTGGCATCGACGGTCTGCCCGATCTGGCCAGCGCCGCGCGCGCCGGCAACGCCAACGCGCTTTCGGTCTTTGCGCGCGCGGGCAAGGCGCTCGGCGAAGGTTTTGCCCAGGTCGTTCTGCTGCTCGACATCCGCGTGCTGCTGATCGGCGGCGGCGCCAGCCCGGTGGTCGACCTGCTGCGGGAGCCCTTCCTCGACCAGGTCGTCTTCCGTTGCGCCGGCCGCACCCGCGACAAGATCGTGCTGGCCCCCGCCCAGCTCGGCAACGACGCCGGCCTGCTCGGCGCCGCCGCCCTGG
>JAJFFB010000116.1 GCA_021776925.1 Planctomycetota bacterium
CGGGGCGGTCGCGCAGCACTTTCTGGTGCATCACCATTTCGCTGCCTTCGAGCTTGCCGACCAGGGTATCGCAATGGCCTTGATCACTGATCCAGCTCGCCCTCCACACGCCTTGGCTGGCGTCGTAGACCAGGTGGGTGATCGAGTTGGCGCCGGTGGCCTGCCACACCTTGCCGTTGAGCGTCGGCTTGACTTCCCAGCCGTCGACCTTGCCTCCGTCGATCCAGATCTCCCATTTGCCCTTCATGAAATCGAATTGGCGCTCGGGGGCGAGGGCACCCAGATCGATGTTCGCGTCTTCGCCGCGCACACCGCTGGCCTCGACCACCACAGCGCTCACGTCGCCCATCGACACCAGCACCGCGGCGAAGCGCGGGTCGTTACGCAGGTTGTCCATGTCGGAGTCCTGCTTCAATTGGACCGGATTGACGAAGCCCGCCTGCTGCGCCAGGTCGAGGTATTCGAAGGCGCGGTCGGCATCGCCCTTTAGCGAATGGACGCAGGCCACGTTGTACAGAGCGATGGGTTTGAACTGGGGGTAGGTAGCGGCTTTCAGGTGTATCTTCAAGGCGCGGTCGAGGTCGCCGAGCCCGTGCAGCGAGTAACCCAGATTGAACCAGGCGGCGCCGTTGTCACGGTTGCTCTGGACGATGCGGCCGAAGGCCTTGGCCGAGGCTTCGTATTGGCCGCTCTGCATCAGCTGGGTGGCTTCGGCCATGGTCGGCACCGGAGGCGCCGGGGCCGGATCCTGGGCCTGCGCGGGCGCGGCCCAGATGAGGCTGGAAACAAGGAAAAGAGCCGGGATCAGCCGGCGAGGGGTAGGAGCTTGGAATTCTGTCATCGGGGTGGGTGAGAGGGTCAGATACCTCATACTCGCTGAATTCAGGGCGGATAGCCCATGTTGTCAACGGAATCTGGATTGGGGCAGGTGGCAGGAGCCGCGCCACGGTCGGATGCGGTAACGAGGCCGCCTGAATCGGGTAAGCTAGAGATATGGAGATCGATCTTTCCGCCCCTAAGCTGCTGATTCTCGGCGGCCTCATGGCCCTGGCCTCCTGTGCGTCAGAACAACCCCTGATGCACGGGCCTGCCCCGACCTATGTTCCGGTGCCCATGGGGGTCCAGAACGGCTACTGGCTGGTGATCGACGCCGATGGTGACGGGATCTATTCCGAAGCCGATGGCGAATACGAGGCGGGAGTCCCGATCTACCTCGACGAGTACGTCGACGATTATGTCGACGAATACTACGACGCCGATTACCGCGATTACGACGGTTATTACGGCGGCTACTACTCTTTCGGCGGTTACTACTCCTCCAACCCGTGGTGGAATCCCTGGTGGATCTCCGGCTACGGTTGGTACGGCCCGTGGCCCTGGTGGTACTACTACGATCACCATCACCATCACGATGATGACTGGGGCTCCGGCGGCGGTTCCGGTGGCGGCGGTGGTGGGGGAGGCGGGGGCGAGGGCTCCGGCGGTCCCGGCCTGATCGACGCTGAGTCCTACCGCATCACCCGCAACCAGGGTGGCAATTCCGGCGGCGGCAACTCCGGCGGCGGCAACTCCGGCGGCGGCAACTCTGGCGGCGGCAACTCTGGCGGCGGCAATTCCGGTGGTGGTGCCTACGGCGGAAACCTGATCGACCCGCCCTCCGGCGGCTCCCTTGGCAATGGTGGTGGGGGTGCAGGCAGCGATTTCCGCGGTGACGGATCCGACCAGGACCCGCCCATCGTCATCATCCAGAACGGCGGCAGTCGGACCTCGATCACGCCTCCTGGCGGCGATTCCAGCGGCGGCGGATCGGCCACCGGCGGCCAGAAAAACGCCCCACCGTCCACCGGTTCTGGTCTGACCGTCTACAACAGCTACCCCACCGCGAGCCAAAGACTTAAACAACCTGGTGGAACCTTCGGTCGGCCGACCGCGTCCCAAATGGCGAGGACCAGCTCCTCGGGCGCTTCTGCGCGTGCAACGCAGAAGAGCTACGGGAGCCTTTCGACCGCTACCAAGGGTCCGCCCCCTCCGCGACCTTCGGTCAAGAATCAGTCCCGCTGGGATTCCAGCAAGAACGGATCGAATGTCACGCCCAAGCCCAAGAGCAGTTCCTCCTCGTCCGCGAGGAGTTCGAACTCCCGCTCTACGCCTCGATCCGGTTCCAGCGCCAGGCCTCCATCCTCGTCAAGGTCCAGTTCCAGCGCCAGGCCACGATCCTCGTCCCGTTCTTCTGCTTCGCGCTCCAATTCCAGCGCCAAGCCTCGATCCGCTCCGACCTCTCGCTCCGCACCCCGCGCGCGGCCGAGTTCGAAGCCAAAAACTCAAACCGCGCCCAAGTCTCGATCGGCGCCCAAAGCTCGACCGGCGCCCAGGTCCCAACCTGCGCCGAAAACTAGAACCGCGCCCAGATCCCAACCGGCGCCGAAAGCTCGACCAGCCCCAACGCGGTCGAATCCACGATCCGCTCGTCCTAGCAGTTCGCGCTCTTCCCGTCCGAGCAGCGCGAGGTCCGGAGGCTCTCGGCCCAGTCCGAGGTCCCAGGCACGGCCGAGCTCATCGTCCGGCAAGAGTCGCGGCCGCCCCCGCTGAGGCTTCACCAAACTCCTTTTTCTGGAGTCCACGTCGGGGTTTTGCCGATGCAAGACTCGGTCCCTGAAAGCCCTTCCGGCGGAGCCTGACCGCTCTGCGTCCCTTCACACCTATGCTTCTACCTGTCATGAGGCTCCAGGCCGTCGCCGTGCTGGCCGGTCTTGGATTGCTGTTCCTGCGGCCGCCGGTCGTGGGCCAGGTGACACTGGATACGCCTGGAGTGCGAGCCTATAGCGGCTCCAGCCGTCTGCGCGTGCCGCGCCGCACCTGGATCGTCAACGGTTCCATCGAGCAGAACGACGGCCAGCTGGCCGGCAGCGACGCCGGTGCCGATTACCACGGTCTGTACGCCTGGCGCGAAGATCAAGGAAAGTGGTTCTCTCAGGAAAGCGGCTGGTTCGGGGTGCAGGCAGCCAAGGGCAGTCATTTTCTGCGCCCAGGGGCGGTCGGCTACGCCAGCCTGAAACAGCGTCGCGAGGATGACTTCAAGGATGTCACCCACCTGATGCTCAGCGGCCGTTTCCGCAACCTCGAGGGCGAAGACCTCGGGCGCGTGCGCCTGCGGGTTCTGAACTACGAAGGCACGGTGATCGCCGAGGCGTGCTCCGAAGATCTCGCCAGCCAGGAATGGGCGCCCTTCGTCCTCTTCTTGCGTGTGCCTGCGGGTGCGGTCAGCGTCGAGACCGAGATCATGGCCGAGCGCCGAGCCGGGGTGCACTGCGACGCCTTCTTCGATGATCTGCGCCTGACGCCGTTCTCTGCGGTCATGCTGGCAGGCAAGCCGGCGCTTTCCTTCCCGCGAATCGCCGAGGAGTATCTCGGACGCGAAGACGACGACCGCCGCGGGCGCGTGCTGGCCCTGCTGGCGATGTTCGCGCACTATCGCGAACCTGCTCTGGACTTCGTGCTCAGCCACCAGGCCAGCGCCGAAGATCCGGACCGCGCTGCTCTGGTAACGGGGATGGCCTTGTCCGGCTGGCCGGTGGCGCAGAAAGAAGTCATCGACCTCGCCGAGTGGTCGGTGCATGCAGAGGAACAGCTCGCCGCGCTGCGCGCCTTGCCGGCGGTGTCCGAGGACTGGGCTTCCTTGTGTGACGATTACGCCCGCAGCGACGACCGCCAACGTAGCCGCACCGCCTTCCGCCTGCTGGTGGCCGCGCGCTCGCCGCTGGCCATACAGCTGGCCGCAGACTGGCACGCCTCCGGCGGTGAACCGGCGCGGCTGACCGAAGCGGTGGTCGACCTGGCCCGCCATTTCAGCATCGACGAGATTTTTGAATCTGTGCTGTCCCCCTTGCTGTCGCCCGATGCTGACCCCGGTCCACGGCTCGCCGCTTTGCAGCAGATGTCCATCAGCGCCGACCGCCGGCTGCTCGAGGTGGTTTCCGACCTGAGCGAAATGGCTTCGGGCGAAGAACTCATCGATTGGATTCCACTGCTGGCGCCGCTCGATAGCGGCGAGGCTCTGGCAACCATGGTGGGCTTGATGCCGCCGGCCGACAGCCGGTTTGCCTGGCAGGCGGACCGCGTCTTCCTGCAATCTGCAGCGACCATGCACAGCCCCGATGCGCGCCGCTGGTTCCTGCGCGAGGGACTCAAGCACGAACGCGGCAAGGTGCGCCAGGCCAGCCTGGCTGCTGTGGACGAAAAGCTCCCGATCTACGAGATCGCCCTGTTGATGGGCATGGCCAATGATCACGACCCAGAGGTCTCGGCAGCTCTTGCCAGTGTTTTTGGCAAACAGAGCGGGCGGGAAGCCCTCAACGGGCTACACACTCTGATCGCCAACCGGGTGCCCGGAGTGGGCGCAGAGGCGGTGCGTGCTTATTGGGACCACCTTCATGGCAATCCGACCGCGGTCACCATGTGCCGCAAACTGGTCGCCCAGCCGCGCACCTGGGAAATGGCGGTGGCGGCGACCGAACTCCTGTCCGAGATCTCCGTGCGGCGCTACCGCGATCTGTTCGTGGCCAATATGGATCACCCGGCGCGCCAGCTGCGCGCGGCCAGCTACCACGCCCTGGCCCGTGACCGACGTGCGCAGACCGTGGCCGAACTGGTCAGCGCGGTCTCCACCGAAGCTGGCCCGGCGATGCCGGAGCTGCTCAACGCGCTCTATGACCTGACCGGCCTGCACTGGGGCGCCCATCCGCTGGCGTGGCAGAACTGGTGGGATGGCGTCGCCAAGGGTTACCGTTGCCCGCCGCAGCCCCTCGGGCAACGCATGCAGCGCATCGACCGAAGTGCGGTTTCCTATCACGGCTTGTCGCTGCCACCTGGAGAAGTGGTCATCGTTCTGGACCTGTCGCCGGCCATGGCTGGTCCGCTCCAGGACGGCGTCATGCTTGACGAGGTCCGGCACAGCCTGCGCGATCTGATGTCGCGCTTCGGGCCCAAGCACCGCTTCCGCTTCGTCGCCTGCAAGGAGACCGTGACCTCCTTCCCGGAGAAGGCACAAGTGGCCACCGCCGCCAGCGTGGCCGAGGCCATGGACTGGATCGATTCGCTCGGCGTCCAGGACCCGGCCCACGGCTGGACTCCGCTGCCCCTGGCGCTGCGCGAGGCACTGGTTGGTTCCGAGGTCAGCGACGTCGTCGTCCTTAGCGATGGCGGCGCGGCGGTCGGTCGCACGGACTCCTACCTGGATCTTGCCCAGGAAGTGACCCAGCGCAATCTGGAGGTCGGTGCGCGCATCCATGTGGTGCAGCTCGGCACCAGCCGCGCCGCCTGGCGCGTGCTCAAAAACCTGACCGACCGCAACCAAGGCCGTCTGGTCCGCTTCGGCAACTAGGTCCGCGTTGACTTCGGCAGCCTGGGCCTAGATGGCGCCTGCACTAAGAGGCCGTGGACAAAGTCATTCCGCCCCAGTGCGGTGTCTTTCTCCCCTGGGCGGCGTCAGCAGAACCCGCCCCTATCTAAAGATAGGGGCGGAACCAGCTTCCTTGCCAGGGAAAAAACCCACTCGCCCTGGTACGAAAGCACTTTGTCCACGGCCTCCTAAACCCCGGACGGGCGGGGCAGTCAGGGCGCCAAGCGCAGGCCGCAGCCCGGACAGGTGGGCTGGTCGGCGGGGTTGAAGGCAGCCTGGCAGGCCGGGCATTCGACTTCGGTCGAATCCAGATCCACGACCTTGGCCTCGGCGGCGCGGTCCTCTTCACTCAGGTTCTGCAGCCGCTCCATTTCCAGGAAACGCTGGGCCCAGATCAGGTTCTGGCTCGCGACCGCGAGCACGAATCTTGCCCCTCATTGGTTTGGATTGGTCCCCGGTGGCGTGACGATGCGGCACGGGATGCCCTTCGCCTCGAGCACCTGGCGCATGGGATCCAAATTTTCGGGACGCCCTTCGGCGACGACCGCGGCCTGAACGGTGGGCTCCTCCACCCCTCGATTCTAATCGGAGGTGATCGCCACTGCACCCAGGCGCTAACCTGTGCGCCCCGATCGGGTCCATACCCTGCATGACACCTCCCTCGGTCCGCGTTTTTGAGGACTCTGCCGAGGCCTCCCACTGGGTGGCCGCTTCGGTGTTGGAGTGGATCGACTCCAAGCCCAGGCCAGGTGGCCCGGTCCTCGGCCTGGCCACAGGGTCAACCCCGCTGGGGGTCTACCGCGAGTGGTGCCGCCTGCACCAGCAGCAAGGCCGCGATTGGAGCAGGGCGCGCTGTTTCAACCTGGATGAGTACTGGCCCCTGGATCCAGGCCACCGCAAAAGCTTCCGCACCTTCATGCGCGAGCAACTGTTTGCGCCCGCGGGTTTCGACCTGGCCAGATGCGCGATTCCAAGTGGAGGGGTGGCGACGGAAAGCGTTGATCGCCATTGTGCGGAGTACGAAGACGCAATCCAGGCAGCCGGTGGTCTCGACGCTCAATTGCTGGGTCTGGGGCCGAATGGACACATCGGCTTCAATGAGCCCGGTTCGGATCCGGCCAGCCGCACGCGCAAGGTGGCGCTGGCAGCCGCCACGCGCGAGCGCGCCGCTGAGGCCTTCGCCCCGGAGCAAGTCCCACTGCAGGGTCTCACCATGGGCATCGGCACGATTCTCTCGGCGCGGCGCATCTGGATCCTCGCCTTCGGTGCGGAAAAGGCGGCTGCTGTCGATACAGCTCTGCGCGGGCCGATCGAGGCGGAATGCCCTGCCAGTTTTTTGAGGACCCATTCTCAAGTCGAGTGGGTCCTCGACCGGGCCGCAGCCACAACAGTCCGTGGATAAAGTGCTTTCGTGGGGGACTGGCCCCTTTGAGTGGCCGCGCAAGCGGCGGCGCCGAATTCCTGGATCGCAGCGGCGCTGGTGGTGGGTTATGGATCCGCGTCCACCCAAAGGGGCCAGTACCTAATGTTCACCTCATCCACGATCATCGAGCCCTTCCGCGTCAAGGTCGTGGAACCGCTGCCACGACCCACGCGCGAGGATCGCTGCCGTCAGCTGGCCGCCGCCCGCCTGAATCTGTTCTCCATCCCCGCCGAGGCGGTGACCATCGATCTGATGACCGATTCCGGCACCTCGGCGATGAGCCAGGAGCAGTGGGCGTCGATGATGCGCGGCGACGAGTCTTATGCGGGGGCGCGCTCCTACTACCGCTTCCGCGACGTGGTGCGCGATCTGACCGGGATGCACCACGTGATCCCGGTCCATCAGGGGCGCGCGGCGGAGAAGATCCTGTTCACGCTGGTCGGCGGCCCCGGCAAGGTGGTTCCTGCAAATACGCACTTCGACACCACCCGCGCCAACGTCGAACACAGCGGCGCGGAAGCTCTCGACCTGGTCATTGCCGAGGGTCTGCAGCCACAGGCCGAGCATCCGTTCAAGGGCAACGTTGACGTGCCGCTGCTCGATTCGCTGCTGGCGGAGCAGAAGCAGCGGGTGCCGCTGGTGGTGGTCACCATCACCAACAATTCTGGCGGCGGCCAGCCGGTGTCGTTGGAAAACCTGAAGCAGGTGCGCGCCTGCTGCGACAAGCACGGGGTGCCGCTGTTTCTCGATTGCGCGCGCTTCGCCGAAAACGCCTGGTTCATCCGCCAGCGCGAAGCCGGTCAGGCTGGACGCGACCCCGCCGACATCGCTCACGAAATCTTCCGCCTGGCCGACGGCGCCTGGATGTCAGCCAAGAAAGACGGCTTCGGCAACATCGGTGGCTTCCTCGCCGTCAAGGATGACGAACTCGCCGCCGGTTGCCGCAACATGCTCATCCTGACCGAAGGCTTTCCCACCTATGGTGGCCTCGCCGGCCGTGACCTGGAAGCCCTGGCCACCGGTCTCGGCGAGGTGCTCGAAGTCGATTATCTGTGCTATCGCATCGCCTCGACCGAATATGTCTGGCGGCGGCTCGACGAGGCCGGAGTGCCGCTGCTGCGTCCGGCTGGCGGCCACGCTGTGTACCTGGATGCGCGCGCCTTCCTGCCTGGAATCCCACCGGGGCAGCTACCCGGCCAATCGATCAGCATCGCCCTCTATCTGGAGAGCGCGGTGCGCGCCTGCGAGATCGGTACGGTGATGTTCGGCCGCACCCTCGCCAATGGTGAGCAGGAGCCTGGGCCGATGGATTTGGTGCGCCTGGCCATTCCGCGGCGGGTCTACACCCAGTCACACATGGACTACGTGGTCGAAGCCGTGTGCTATGTCTACGCCGAACGCGCGCGCCTGGGCGGGCTGCGCATCATCGACGAACCTGAAGCCCTGCGCCATTTCACCTGTGGCTTTGAGCCACTTGGCTGGGATCCACTTCGCTGACCCGGACCGAGCGGCCCTCGGCCGCAGACTGGTCGGCGGCGAAGAGTACCCGATGGGTTTCCAGCGCGGTGGCGAAATCGGTGCGCGCCATCGGCGTGCCTTCGAGGCATGCGCGAGTGAATTCCTGAAACTGCGGCTGATAGGGATGGTCGGCAACGTCGCCTGAATCGATCAGCGCGGTGTGCAGTTGCGACCACTTGTCCTTGACCAGGCCGTCAAACTTCTCCGAATAGAACTTGTCGTCGAGCAGGCTGCCCTGGCTGCCGCACAAGTGTAGGTGGAAGTAGTAGGGCTGCAGGCAATCAACAATTGACGCGACCTTGCCGACATGTCCGTTCTCAAAGCGCAGCAGCGTGGTCGACGTGGTGTCGTATTCATAGGGTGCGAAGGTCGGGGACTGGCTGCGGGTGGAATAACTGGTGACTTCGACCGCCGGAGAATCCATGAAGTAGAGCATCGCATCGAGGGCGTGGCAACCTGCGGTCAGCAGGCTGGAACCCCCGTGCTCCTTTTTCACGTTCCACGGGAACTGTCCGTACCAGGGCCCGATGCCGTGGTAGTAATCGACCTCTGCGTAGTGCAGATCGCCGAGCACACCTTGATCGATCATCGAACGGACCAAGCTGAAGTGCTTGGAAAAGCGGCATTCGAAGCACACCCCGCCCTGCACCTGATTCCGCTCAAGAGCCTCGGCAATGCGCAGGCAGTCGGCGAAATTCATCGCGATGGGCTTTTCGATCAGGACGTGTTTGCCGGCGTCGGCGGCGCGCACCGCGAGGTCGGCGTGCGAGGACGGCGGGGTGCAGATATCGATGGCGTCGATCTTGGGGTCGGCGAGCAGCGCGTCGAAATCTGTGTAGCAACGCAGCGGGATTCCGTGCTCGGCTTCAAGCTGCGCCGGGTCGTGGTCGCGCCGCGAACAGATGGCGCCGACCGAGGCGGCCTCGACCGCCTTGAACGCTTCGATGTGGGCGGCCGCTGCCCAGCCATATCCAACGATGCCAACGCGCACTTGTTTCATGGTCCGGTTTCCCCTGCCGGAACTGCCCGGCGGCGCGTAGCTTATCAGCGGCGGCGAGGCCAGGTCCGGTGGGCGGACCAGCCTCGCCAAGCAATGGGGTGGATCAGGTGGCGGGTTCAGGAACCCGGGGTTTGTTCGTCGACCAGACTTGGGTCGGCGCTTCCAACTTCGGACAGAGAAGCTGGCTCAGGGATCAGGTCGTCGATTTCAGGGGTGAGTTGATTTTCCGGCAGGCTCGTTGAAGAAGCTGGGGTGACGGCAGCCACAGAGGAGCGGGCGTCACGATCAGGCTTCTTCGGGCCGGGGGCCAGCAGGAGCAGGATCAACAGGAAGAGGAGGATGGCCGGCCAGACCACACGGGCTGATTCACGAATGTCGTTCATGAGGGCCGAGACAGGATTCAGAGAGCGGTTGAAGGACACTCTGAAGACACGGTCAAAGTACATCCAAGTTCCAAAAACCGGGAAAAATCCTGAGGATAGGCAAAAAAGCCAACCCTCCCTGAATTCAGCGGTCCTATTTGAGGCCTATCTCGACGGTCGAATCGGCGGAGATATGCCTTTCGACCGGAGTCAGGTTCTGGAATGAGAAACGCCACATTCCAGGGTCAAGATCGTTGGCCTGGAAGCGCCCATCAGCAGTGAGGGGCAAGCGTCGCAGCAGGCCCAGGCCAAGGTGCTCGGCCCGAACGAAACCTGGTAGCGCTGAGGTCATTTCAGAAACGGGGACCGACCCGGTGACGGAGCAGGCCTGCGCCGGATGCAGATCGCCCAGATCCTGGGCCAATTGGCCATCGGTCGACAGCAGGGGAACGATCGGGTTGGCCACCCCGGTGTCGAGTGCGCGCAGGCGCCACTGGCCGGCGGGCACGAATAGGAAGTGGAAGGCGCCGCGCCCGTCGGTGCTGACGACGGCGCTTTGCTCGGGATCGATGGCGGCGCCGGCTTCGGCCGACAAGGGCTCAAGAATGACCTGGCTGGCGCTCAGCGGACTGCCTTCGAAGTTGAGCAGACGGCCCTTCAGGCCGGCACCGGCCAGGGCAACGTCGACCTTGGCAACGCCTGCGGGAAGTTGCACCGCCACCTTCTGCATCGGTTCTTCAGGATTGACCTGGACCATCAGGAAGTAGGAGCCGGCGCGCATCGGCGGCAAGGCGGCGAGGCCTTCGCGGTTGCTTGCCGGCACGCGCATCCGCGCCGGTGACTGTCCAGGGGCGACGTCTTCGCGCCAGGTCAGCGCCAGACGCGCGCCTTGCAGAGGTTGGCCGTTACGGCTGATTTCGAGTTCGGTCTGGGATACGGCGCCGAGTTGAACGATCTGGTCGCGTTGTTCCCCCGGAGCCAGGCTGAACAGGAAGGCATCGGCCGGAACCGTCTTGGGCCGGCGGCCGCTCCATGGGAAGAGTGCATAGCGACCGGGGGTGATCTTTTGGATCTGCAAACGGCCCTGGTCGTCGGAGTTGTGCAAGGGACTGAAGACCTCAGGCAGATCCACATCGCGGTCGATGGGGAGCAAGGCCATTCGCAGGCCAGTCAGGGGCGCACCTTGGGCATCGCGCAAGTCGAAGGACAGCGATGCCGGCACGTCGATCTGGATTTCTCGGCTGACGGTACGCGCTTCCGCCAGGGTGACCTCGAAGTCTTGGGTGGCGACGTTGGGACCGAGGAGGAAGACCTGCCAGCGACCGGGGAAGGCGGCGGTTGCGAAGACGCCATGCCCGTCCATACGACGGGTCACCGGCGGGAAAGAAGTGCGCAGGGTTGGGCCGCCGTCGGCGGCAGGATCTTCCAGGGCGACCATGCGCACCATCACACCGGGGACCGGCTTGCCGGCGGCGTCGTGCACCCTGAGTTCCAGGCGCGCACCGGCGGATAGCGTGCGTTCCTGGTGTGCGCCGGTGTGGGTGAGATCGAAGGATGGAATGTGCAGGGTGCCCTGCTCGTGCATGACGTAGACTTCGTAACTGCCCTTGCACAAGCGGTCGAATACGGCGCGACCGTCGGGCCCGGTGACCAAGCGGCGGCGCTCGGCACTGCCGGCTGGAGCGTGGTGTACCAAGTGGACCTGCGCTCCGGTGACGGGTCGCGAACTCGCGTCGGTCAGCAGCAAGGTCCAGTCGAGGCTGCGCTGCAGGCGTACCTCGAAGGGCAGCGAAGGGTCGATTGCGGTCAGCGTCTGGCTTTGGAAGCCGGTCGCCGTGACCACCAGGCTGGAAGTTCCTTCTTCACTGATGCCTTGCAGATGCACCTCGCCGTTCTGGTCGCTGAAGCTGACCGGCTGCTGGCCGGGGGGGCGATTGGCGTAGGAACTGCGCACCAGATCGGCCGGCGGCACCGACCAGACGCGGGCTCCGGGCAAGGCCTGGCCTTCTTCCGACAAGATGTGCCCGGACAATTGCACGCCGGGATCCAACTCCAGGCGCAGGTCGGTGGAGCGGCCGGTGACCACGGCGACTTCCGGTTCTTGCTCAGGCAAGAATTGCGGGTGGAGGACCAGCAGCCGATAGTCGCCTGCCGGAATGCCGAAGAACTCGAAGGAGCCGTCTGCTGCGGTGAAGGTGCGGTGGAAGCTGTTCTGCAGGTGGAAACTGGTTCCGCCGGCGGATTCGAGCATCACGCGGGCATCGGCCACCGGCAGTCCGCCGAGGTCGTTGACCCGGCCTTCGATGCATCCAGAGGCGTCGAGCGTCAGAGCGTCGGAGTCAAGGCGTTCGCCGGCGGCCGGAGTGGTCAGCCGTTGCATCGCCATCGCACCCATCCGCGCGCCGGCCAGGATCATCACCGGGGTTTCTGGCATCAGCGGTACCAAGGCGATGCCTTCGGCGTCGGTTAGCATGACCGCCAAGGGGTGGTTGGCCTCGCGCTCGTTAAGGAACAGGCGCGGCAGGGCGGCGGCGGTTTGCGCCGGCCACGCCACCACTTGTGCGTTGGCGATCGGCAGGCCGGCCTGGTCGATGGTGCGCACGACGACCGTGGTCTGATGCTCGTTGCCATCGGTCGGAGCCACCGGCTGGCGACCACTGGAATCATTGGGGCGTGCGGGTTCCTGCACGTGTGTGCCCGAATCGGCGCCGCCCACGGCAAGCTGGTCGTTGCGCGAGCCCGTTGCACTATTCGAATCAGGCCAGAACAGGATCGCCGCCACCATCATCAGCAGCGCGGCGGTCATGGCCTGCCAGCTGAGGAGCCAGCCGAGTCCGATGCCGGTGGCGGTCGCGGTGCTCACCGCTCCGCCCGGTCCGGCGACCGGAACCATCAGGATCAGGCACGGCACCATCGCCTGGTCGCCGTATTTGCGCCGCAGAAGTTCGCCCAGCTTGGCGGTGGCGCGCGACAGCTTGGAGCGTATCGCGTTGGAGGTGGTGTTCTGGGCCTCGGCGATCTCGGCGGGGGATTGCCCGCTGAAGAAACGCAGTAGGATCAGATAACGATAATCCTCGTCGAGTTCATTTACCGCGTCTTGCAACAGACGGCTGGCCTCGGCGACGGCGAACAGCTGGTCGGGAGTCGGCGCTTCATCCGGACGCGCGACCTTGTCGTGGCGCTTCTTGCGCCGCTGATCGCTGCGATAGTTGGCGCGGCTCAGATTGCGCGCGATGGTGGCCAACCAGCCACGCACGTTGGTGCCGTGACGCGGTGGCGCTTCGAGTGCGCGCAGGATCGTGTCTTGGGCCAGATCGTCGGCGTGCACATCTCCCACCAGGGTCCTGGCGAGGTTGCGTACCCAGCCGATCTGGGACAGCAGAGCGTCGACATCCGGCGGTGGAGGGGGAGGAGCCATCTATCCACCCCCATAATGCCGCCAGAAGGCGGTTGTTTCGGCAGAATTTGTTGTTCTCCCAAGGAATTCCAGTCATACTTAATGTGGTTCGTTAACTTTTCCGTGCTCCTCCAACCGTGAAGCAAATCCTGGCCGTTCTCATGGCATGCGTGGCCGCAGTGGCCTCGTCTTGGGGGGGGGTAGTATCCACTGATTCGCCTTGGTTCGCACAAGGGCCGCGTGGCCCCGATCTGCTGTGCGTATTTCCCCTCGGAAACTGCTGCCCGGAGCAGGAATTGATCGCCACGATCAGCCAATCTGGCGGTGTGGTTTCGATCTCGGTTGAATTGTGCGGAGACGAATACCAGCGGTCGATCTCCGCCAGCAGTTCGGACCCGGTCGGCGGTTCCCTGACTTGCTGCACCAACGGCAAAAAGGTGACCATCTCCGGCACTCCGATGCCCCACGGCGACGGCTCCCCGCGAACCTGGGGAGAAGTCCATTCCTGCGTGGACATCGCCATCCTTTGCCAAGGGTGATTGCCCGCTCCTTCCTGATCGCCGGGCTCGCGGCTGCGGCGGGTTGGGCTGGACATGCGTTGGTGCAAGGCAACGGCAAGGCGGGTCTCGAAGGCGCCGAAGAAGGCCTTGGCGAGATCGGGAGAGGCGGCCAGGTCGATGGCGCCGGCCACGCAGGGGTCACGCCGATGATGGAACTGATCCGCGCCAAGCAGGATCTCGATCTGGATCTTGCCCACGGCGACCGCATCACCGTGATGCTGCTCAGTGGTCCGCCGGGTGAAGTGATCCTGTTGTTCGAGCGCGTTCACATCCTGGACGGCCTGCCGGCGTGGCGGCGCAAGGTCTCCAATCTGGCTTTGGACTCCGAAGAAGCGGTCGAATTGGAACTCGACGATGGTCGCCCAGTGGTGATTTCGCCGCAAGGCAAGTGGGGCGAGATCACCCGTGCCAGCGGCCGGCGCTTCGAAATCCAGGTCGTCGAGTGAGGTTCGTTATTGCCACAACAATGTGGCAGTCAGCCCACAGTGGTCGCTGGCCACCGGGTCGTTGATGACCACGACCTGCTGCACCAGCCAGCGCGTGGCGCGGGGCAGCAGAATCCAATCGATCTTGCGTTCCGGCTCACCGGAAGGAAAGGTCGGCTGGTCACCGCTGTCGGCGGCAAACCAATCGCGTTCGAGCAGCTCGATGGTTTTGCTCCCAGGCAGGGAGTTGAGGTCGCCCGCGAGAATGATCGGCGGCAGTTTGGGGTCGTCAGGGCGCAGCACGCGCACCAGTTCCTGCGCCTGGCGCACCCGATCCACCGGGTCAGAGGTGTGATCGAGATGTGTCGAGGCGAAGCGCAGGCGGCGCCCGCCGGCGTCGACGGTGACCACTGCAGCGGTGCGTAATTCGTGATCGGGCAGGGCCGGGAGGGGAAAGGACTCGACTTTTTCCACTGGCAGGCGTGACAGTACCGCGTCGCCATAGGCGCCGCCGGCAAAGGGGATCGCCTGGCTGAAGGCCACCCGCATGCCGGTCATCCGCGACAGTTCCTCGGCCTGGTCGGTGCCACTGGCGCGTGAGGTGCCGACGTCGACCTCCTGCAGGGCCACCAGGTCGGGTTCCTGCTCGAGAATGAGCGCGGCGATGCGTTCGAGGTCAAAGACCCCGTCGGTGCCCTCGCCGTGGTGGATGTTGTAGCTCATCAGCACCAGAGCAGTGCCGGGGAGCGGTTCGTCCGGCATACGGCAGCCGGTCGCCAGCAGCAGGATCAGCGCCCAGCGGCCCACAACGCGCCCAGCACCAGATGAGTTCGGTAGTCGGGATTGGTCCATACGTCGGCGCGGTGGCCGAGCGAAGTATAGAACACCCTGCCCAGCCCCTGGCGTTTGCTCCAGGCGATGGCGAAATCGTCATCGGTGCGGTGGATGCCGTTCTTGCTCATGTCGGTGTTGGCGGTGTCCAATTTCAGCAGCACGTGCTGGAGCGTGCGCGCATACGGCTCCTTCAACTGGTAGATCTCGTCGGTGATGCGGAAACGCTCCGGCCAGTGGCGGGTGGCGCTGTGCTGCTGGTCCTCAACCAAAACGCCGACGTTGGAGTCGGCGGTCCAGGGGTGGCCGTCGAAGTACCCGCCGATCATCTTGCCGTACCACGGCCACTGATAGAAGGTGTCGGTGGCGCAATGCGCACCGACGAAGCCGCCGCCCTGTTCAACGAATTGCTGCAGAGCGGTGCGACTGGACTCGGCCATCGGCAATTCGCCGGTGGTGTAGAAGAACACCGCGTCGACCTGTTTCAGCTTTTCGGCGGTGAACCAGTTGGGGTCACGCACGGTTTCGACTTCGAAGCGCGCATCGTCAGCGGCCCAGGCGCTCCAACTGCGTTCGACCAGGGAGGGGCCGCCGCCTTCCGCGGCGCGCGCCACCGCGTGTTCGTAGCCGGCGCTGTGCACCAGTACCACAAGTTTGGCCGGGCGCCGCAGGCTGTCCAGATAAGCGATGAGGTCGCGGATCTCACGCCCGGACAGCAGCATGCCGAGCGCCGGGGTCATGGCCGAGGTCGGCAGCATCTTGCCGTCGCCGTCATAGACCTCGAAGCCAGAGGCGATGTCGGCGGTGGGGTCGAGGATCGAGCGCAACAGGTAGGCGCGCCCCCCCTTGAGACCGGCGCCGGAAAGTTCAGGACCGACCTCGGGCGGGGCGCCGCCGGAGCTATGACCTTGTACGAAGTGGCAGCGCTGGCACGAGGCGACCGGGTTGTCGAAGAAGATCTTGCGTCCACGCGCGGCGTCGCCGCCGTGCATGCTGAGGCGGTAATGGCCGAGGTCGTCGCCGACGTCGAGTTGCGCCTGGAAGCGTGCCACCGCGGCACGCACGCCCTGGTGCTGGGTGCGCGACTGCGCGGCTTCCCATAACTCCAATGAGATTTCGTCGGCGACCTCGCCGGCGGTGAGGCGGTCCATCCATTGCGCCAGCACGCCATCGGCTTCCGGGTCATCGAGGAGCGCGAGCGCTTCGAAACAGCGCGCCTGGTCCGATGGGCTGGCGTTGGGCAGTAGATCGCGCAGCACCGGCAGCGCCTGTTGCGAGCCAGAGGTGGCGAGCAGGGCGATGGCTTGCCCGCGCACCTCGGGGTTCTCGGCGCGGGCGCATTGAGCCAGTGCGGCGGCGAAGGCGGGTGCATCGAGGGCGGCCAGGGTCTTCAGCGCCTGGCTGCGTTGCGCGGGGGGGGCTTGTTCGTTACCGGCGAGCGTCGCCAGGGCATCGCCCGCCTGCTGCACGCGCAGACCTTGCAAGGCCCGCATCATGCGCAGGCGGATTTCGTTTTCTTTCAGCGCGAGCAGATGCGGGTAGACCTCGGCGAGGCGTTTGCGCAGGGCGCCGGTGTCGCGCACTGCGTAACGGCGTGACTGGTTGCGCAGACGGTCGAACTCGGCCGGTTGCGGCCAGTCGGCGAGGACCTGCGCGGCCTCCTGGCGCAAGTTCTTGGCATAGCGCGTATCCGCGACCAGCGCCGCGACCGCGTTCCAGTCGGCGAGGCCGCCGCGTCGGTTGGCGGCGTGCAGGGCGCGGCGGACCAAGGGTGCAGGAAGGATTTCTGAGCCGGCTCGGGCACCGCCGCGCGGCAGGATTGCACTGGCAATAACGCATCTCGGCAGCAGGTCGGCCAGGGCCGGCAAGGCGGCGTCGATCGGCTTGTCGTATATGGCGATCGCGGCCTCGGTGGCGAGGAAAGGATCGGGATCGGCGAGGAAGTCCGCCACCGCCGGGTCACCCATGGTGCGCAGAGCGAGCAGGGCACCGAGGCGCAAGCTGGCTGAGTTCTGTGCCACCACCGCGTTTGCTTTGGCGCGCAATGCAGAGCGGTCGCCGATGCGGCCGAGCGCGAAGCTGGCGGCGTGGCGCAGGAAACGGTCCTGGTCGGCGTTGGTGCGCAGCAGCTCCAACAAGGGAGCGGTGGCGCGGGGGTTGCCGAGCTTGCCCAGGGATTGAGCCGCGAAGTAACGCACGCGCGCGTTGTCGTCGCCAAGTGCTGCGATCAAGGCGTCGACCGCGGGGAAGCGGCATTCGCCGATACCTTTGGCGGCCTGCGCGCGCACCTCGGCGTCGGCGTCGTCGAGCAGTTCCGCCAGTTTTCCTCCGGCACCCAGCGCGGCCAGTGCCCAACACGCGTGGATGCGCGGCAGCGTGGCGGCGTTGCTGGTGGCGAGTTCGGCCAGTCCCGCCAGCGCGCTTTCGCCGCGCGCCATCAAGACATACTGCGCTTCCAGGCGGACGCGACGGTCGGCGTGGGCGAGCAGTTCAATCAGAGCATCGTTGCTGCGCTGTTCGAAACCCTTCCCGAGCAGGCGTGCGGTCTGACGCGTGAGTTCGGTGTCGCCGGTTTCGCTGTGCACCGCGCGGTACAGACGCCCCTTGCCGGCGCCGACCCAGCCCGCGACCCAGTCGCTGGCCATCATGCTGCCGTCGGGAGCAAAGTCGAAGTCGGTGACCAGGATGCCCTGCCAGAACTTTTCGTGCTCGTTCAGCGCATAGCCGGCGCCATCTGGATTGAAGTTGAAGCGGTGCACCGAGCTGCTTCCAGGACCGCCGGTGAAGTCACACAGGAAGAGCGAGCCGCGATAACTCTCGGGCAGACCCACGCCCGGGTAGTGAGCCAGACCCGACGGCCCCGAGGTCATGTTGACGATCGGCGGATTGAGGAAAGCCGGCTGCCCGTCGAAACGCGGCTTCCACCAGCTTTCGGACATCCATGGGCCGCGGTCGGGCAGATATTGGAAGTTCATGCTCCAGCCGCAGTCACCGCCTTCCATCACGTAGACCAACCGCGCCTGGTCGCCGGCGTCACAGTTGTTGTCGCCGGTCCACAGGTTGCCGTAGTCGTCGAAGGCGAGTTCCTGCGGATTGCGCAGGCCGATGGCGTAGACCTCGAGGCCGCTGCCGTCGAGGTTGCAGCGGAATACCGCGCCGCGGCCGGGCTCCTTGAGCCGCTCGCCCTCCTGGGTGACGACGTTGTAGCCACGGTCCCCGATCGAGAAATAGAGCTTTCCATCGGGCCCCATGACCAGGCCGTGCATGTCGTGACCTCGGAAGGCCACGCGCACGCCATAACCGGTGTGCAGCGCGCGGCGCTGATCGGCGCGCCCGTCGCCGTCGTCATCGCGCAGCCACCACAGGTGCGGAATACAGGTGAACCACAAGTCCTTGCCGCGCGCCAGGACCCCGGACCCGGTGCCGTCGAGCAGCCCGTTGAAGCCGTCGGCGTAGACCGTGCTGCGGTCAGCGCGCCCATCACCGTCAAGGTCGACCAGCTTGCGGATGCGGTCGTGCTGGTCGGTCCACTCGCTGGCGTATTCGGGATGATGCTTGAGGTACATCACCGCACGTTCGGTCACCGACTGCAGGCGCAAGTCGTCCTCGAGCCAGTAGCGGTGCGAGCGGTTGTCGGGCACCCCCTCGGTCTCCTGGCGAAAGGTCTCGGCCACGTAAACCGCCCCATGCTGGTCGAAACAGAACGCCACCGGATTGGCAAGATCCGGTTCGGCGGCCCACAAGCTGACCTCGAAACCCGGCGGCAAACGGAATGCCCCGATGCGCTGCGCACCTTCCTCGGAAGCCTCGGCGATGGTGGGCTGGTAGACAGGAACAGGCTCCTGGTTCACAGCCAGGAATCCAAGGAGTAGGAGACACGTCACGTAGTTGAGGCGTTGTGATGAAGGGACTCGCCGCCCGAGGGCAGTCTCTAGACCCGAGACCTTCAGTTATACGCGCCCTCAGCCTTCACCCTGGTGGCGGGTTCCTCTGTCAGGATCCATATCGATGAGGTCGTGATGGAACCCCTTGTTTTCGGCGCTCCCTTGACGGAGGGCCTTTACTTTAATGGAGGATCACCGAAATCCTCGCCTCCTTATGTGGCAGCAACATCAGGATTAGAAGCTGTCAGCGGCTCGGTAGGCGGCGAGGAGTTTGGTTTCGCCGTCGAGGCCGCCTTGGGACTTGCCGTGTTCCATGCCGAGGACGCCGGTGAAGCCGCGTTGGTGGATGTGGCGGAATATGTTGCGGTAGTTGACGTCGCCGGTTCCGGGCTCATTGCGGCCGGGGTTGTCACCGATCTGGAAGTAGGCGATTTCGTCCCAGCAGTGGTCGATGTTGGGGATCAGGTTGCCCTCGCTGATCGCCTGGTGGTAGATGTCGAACAGGATCTTGACCGCCGGCGACCGCACAGCCTTGCACAGCATGTAGGCGTGGTCGCTGTTCATCAGATAGAGATTCGGGTGATCGCGGAAGTTGAGCGGCTCCATCACCATGACGAGGTCGTGTTGCTCGAAGATCTCGGCGCCGCGCCGCAGCATGTCGATCGCCGATGCGTCTTGATAACCCTGCGCCAGGCGCGGGTCGCGCTCGCCGAGGACCACGGTCATCCATTTGGCGTTGACGCGCTTGGCGACCTCGACCGCGCTGCGCAGGTCGTTGAGAAAGTTGTCGCGGCTGTCCTTCTTGTTGGAGGTGAAGGTCTGTTCACCGAAAGCGGTGCCGAAGTTAGCGACGAAGACACCCATGGTCATGCCGAGCCGTTCCATCGCCGCGGCCACGCGCTTTTGGTCCTCGACCGACTTACGCGTCATGCCGTTGTCCTCCCACGCGGTGAAACCCTGGTCGTGCGCCCATTCGAGCTGCGCCACCAGGTCCTTGCCGGCGCTGTTTTCGAACATGCCGAAGTGGGGTGCGTAGGCGAGTTGGAAAGGCTGGTTGCTTTGGGTCGGTTCAGCGGCCATTTCGTCGGTGGACCGATTGCTGCCCACGGCGAATGCCGCGGCGGGGAGTCCGGCGGCCGCGGCGGTGACTTTGAGCAGGCTGCGTCGGGAGGGAAGCTGGGGCATGCGCCCAGAATAGGTAGACTTGGACCCATGAGCCAGATCAGTCGACGCAAGTTCCTGACCACGACGACCACCGGGTTGGCAGGCGGCTTCTTCCTCGGCACCGCCCCCCTGCGCCCTTTGCTGCGCAGCTCGCTTGACAAGCTCGACATCGGCATCGTCGGTTGCGCCAACCGCGCCGCCGCCAACATCGGTGGGGTTGCTGGCGAGAACATCGTCGCGCTGTGTGACGTCGACGAGAATTACCTCGGTCAGGCCGGCGAGCGCTTCCCCAAAGCCACTCGTTACGCAGACTTCCGCGACATGATCGGGCGCGAGAAACTCGACGCGGTGGTGGTCAGCACCGCCGACCACACCCACGCGCCGGCCACCTTGCTCGCCCTCGCCCACGGCGCCGACGTCTATTGTGAAAAGCCGCTGACCCACACGGTGCACGAGGCTCGCCAGGTGGCCAAGCTGGCGCGGCAGCAGAAGGCGGTCACCCAGATGGGCACCCAGATCCACGCCGGCGCCAACTACCGCCGCGTGGTCGAATTGATCCAGGGCGGTGTTCTTGGTCAGGTGCACCAGGCCTATTCGTGGGTGGGCAAGGCGTGGGGCGGCGGCGAGCGGCCGACCGAAGTGCAGCCGGTGCCGGCGCACTTTCACCACGACCTGTGGCTCGGCCCGGCGCCGGCACGGCCCTATCACGACCTTTATCACCCGGCGCAGTGGCGGCGCTTCTGGGACTTCGGCGGCGGCACCCTCGGCGACATGGGCTGTCATCACCTCGATCTGCCGTTCTGGGCGCTGGCGCTGCGTCACCCGGTCGCGGTCGAAGCCGACGGTCCGGCGGTGCACGCCGAGACCGCGCCGCCGCAGATGCACGCGCGCTGGCAATTCCCCCAGCGCATCACGCCCGATGGCCGCAGCCTCGATGCGGTCGACCTGCACTGGTCCGATGGTGGCATGCGCCCGCCGCAGTTCCTCGATCCGGACCTGGCAATGCCGCAGTGGGGCGACGGCACCCTCTTCGTTGGCGAGAAGGGCATGCTGTTGTGCGACTACGGCCGCCACGTGCTGCTGCCCGCCGACAAGTGGGAGGGCTTCGAAGCCCCGGCGCCGACGATTCCGAATTCCATCGGCCACTACCAGGAGTGGCTGCAGGCGATTCGCGAGCGCGGCAAGACCACCTGCAACTTCGGCTACTCGGGCGCACTGACCGAGACCGTGCTGCTCGGCAACGTCGCCTACCGTGCCGGCGAGGCCTTCGACTGGGACGCTGGCAACCTCAAGGCCAGCAGCGAGCGCGCGCAGCGCTTCATCCGCCGCGAGTACCGCAAGGACTGGGTGCTGTGATCGCGTCAGCCCCGATCTAGGATTTCGCCCATGTTCACCATTGCTGCCCGGATCCTGGTCAAGCTGGAGTGCCGCGAGGCCTTCGTCCAAGCGAGCAAGGCCATCACTGCCGGCACCCGCGCCGAGGCGGGTTGCCTGAGTTACGCGCTGCACGAAGACGTGCATCAGCCCGGCACCTATCTCTTCTATGAAGAGTGGCGCGATGCAGCCGCGGTCGAAGCCCACTTCCGCGAACAGCACTTCCTCGACTTCGGACTGGCCATCGGCGAGCTGGTCACCCAGCCGCCCGAGATCTCGGTGCACGAAGTCGTCGCCAGCGACCTCGGCGCAGGTTGATTCCACCGCCGATGCGCCTCGGCCCGGACTCCGGTCTCTCGCTCTTCGAACAACTCGGAGGTGAGGATGTCCTGCGCGAGGTGGTGCGGGATTTCTACCGCCGCATCTTCGACGACGTCATGATCGGCTTCTTCTTCCGCGGCCTCGATCGCGACCACCTGATCGAACGCGAACTCGAGTTCGCCAGCCAGGTCCTCGGCGGGCCGCTGACCTACCAAGGCCGCAGCATGCGCGAAACCCACCAGCGCCACCCGATCCTGTCCGGCCACTTCGACCGCCGCCAACAGATCCTGCGCCAGAGCCTCCAGGATTCCGGGATCCCGCCATCGGCCGCCGAGGCCTGGATTCAAGCCGGCGAACGCATGCGCGATCAGATTATTCTGAAACCCGGTTCCTGATCAGTTCGATCCAACTGGAAGCACTAACGAGTTGGAAACTCGCAACGCCGATCCTGGCTTCAGTGGGACCTCAACGGCCTGCCAGTAAACAAGGAATCCGGGCGGGGCGTTCGCTGGTAGTCGACCAGATGATCCAAAGGCCTCTTGGTCCACAAAACCGAATGAATTGGTGAGGACCGCAGGGATCTGGTGGATGGGCATGGTAAGGTCCAAGGTGAGGCCAATTCCCAGGGCGGTCGGCCCTGGGCCACTCAAGGAATAGGCAGGAATGACATTGACCAGCGGTTCCGCGTTGTAGACGAGAATCCACAACTTCTCTCCTGGGTGGAAATTGTAGATATAGAAAGCAAAGTCGTCATCGGCGATGGCGTTCGGATCGGTTTCCCAAGAATCCAAGCCGCCATCTTGGTTCTGATCTTCAACTCCGTCCGGAACTCCGCCACTATCGCTGTCAGCCGCGATCGGGTTGGTGGTGGTTCCGGGGTCAGCGTCTGGAGCAAAGACGTTTCCATTCGTGTCAGGGGTTCCACTCACGAGCCCTAGCTCTTGCCCGTCTTGCAGCAGGTCCGAATCGGTGTCCGCCAGCCCAGGGTCAGTCTCAAGGCTGCCGACCGCTCCATCGGAATCGAGGTCTTCATCTCCATCCGTGAGGCCATCGTCATCCGAGTCCATGTCCAACGGGTCGGTAGTGGACAGTGGATCCAGGTCAGGAAGGAAGACTCCCATGTCAGTGCCAGCGACATCCGGAATGCCGTCGCCATCGAGGTCGCCATCCCAAATCAGTTGGTCGACGCCCTGTTCTTGGCCATCTCCAAGTCCGTCTCCGTCAGAGTCAAAGGTCCGCGGATCAGTCGTCGTGCTCGGGGGACCGGAGGCTGTTGCCTCAATAATTGCGGGCAGTTGGCTCACTCCAGCAAAATCCGCATACCACTTACCCGGTTCAGTGGCATTCGGACCTCCAACGAAGGCTGCGAAGGGTGACGTGGAAGGTTCACCGGCAGCCCAATTCAAATACCCAACGGCCTCGCCCGAAGTCCAGTTGAGGAAGCCACCGAAATCATTTAATCCAATCCAATAACCGCCCCCAAAGCCACTGGCAATCTCCGCATAGGTTGAGTGGAGCCAATCCGCTTCGCTCTGGTCCCTGATAGTGGCCAACTCCAAGCCCTGCAGCCTGGCAGACAAGCTGGATTCGTTCCAAGTGTTTGGAAGGGCCAAGCGATACCAATTACCGCTGGAACCCTGCAGCCAACGGGTGTCCGATTTCATCGAATAGAACTCTTCTCCATCCGAAAGGCCGTCATCGTCACTGTCTTGGTCCAATGGATTTGTACCAATCCGCACCTCATCCTGGTCAGTGATCGCATCAACATCAGAGTCCAAGAACAATGGGCTCCTGATGAAGACATCATCAACAGAATTTCCATCGCTCGGGGTAAGATCAGTTGCAACACTGACGAAGCCCGAGGCGCTTCCGTTCCCACAGATTACTCCATAATAAGTGGTTCCGTTTCCAGTGCCAGATCCTGCATTATTAATACTAATTAATGTGGTTTCTTCGGTGGATCTTGAGTGAAGGAACACATCTCGAGTGCCATTCGTGTCGCCGGGGACTAGGTTAGTGGCAGAGCTTTCAAATACAACTAACTCTCCAAAAAAGGAAATCGATTGAACACTGTTGCCTGAGGTTCCAAGAGCTTCATCACCTGAACTTGTTACACTAATTCTACTAGTCATTCCAGCTTCAATATCCCGAACAAATACATCTGGGTAATTATTGATATCGTTTGGTACAAGGTTATTAGCATATGACCAAAAAACTACATGTTGCCCGTCTCCGGAAATACTCGGATCGAATGAGCCAAAGTTCCCCTGAGATCCCTGGGTATCAGTGCTGACAAGTATGGAGGATGAGATTCGTCGATCGTAAAGGAAGATATCCTGGTATTGGTTATTATCTCCATCGACGATATTGGTAGCCGTTGAAATAAAAGAAATCCGATTTCCATCGCTGGAAATGGTAGGCCAGTACGAGTCGCTATTGGCTTGATTTCCATCCCATCCGATGGAGATCCGAAATGTAGTGTGTTGGAGTAAATCGTGCAAGAAAATGTCCGAGCTACTATTTGTGTCATTTGATACTAAGTTGGAAGCAAAACTGTAGAACGCAACGACGCTCCCGTCATGGGAAATGGCTGGCAAGAAACCACTGTCATTCGCTTCTATCCCAAGAGAGGAGATGTTTGCTCGAATAATATTTCCCGTCTGGAGCTCGCAGACGAAAATGTCATTCCGGGCATTTGTGTCTCCAGGGACTAGATTGGAAGCTCTGCTTGAGAATGCAACAAATTTCCCGTTTCCTGAAATGGATGGTGTGGTTGAGTCGTCATTCCCGAATTCTCCTGCCACCCCTCGCGATACAAGAGTTGTTATTCCAGTTTGTCTATCGTGAACAAAAACATCGCGTACGGAATTGGTGTCCCCGGCTACAAGGTTGTCCGCATTACTTGAAAATGCGACAATTCTCCCGTTCAACGAAAGTGCTGGCCAAAAGGAGCCAAGCAATCCTTGGTTGCCATTTGAGTCTACGCTGACTAGTTCGGTGGTTGGGAATTGGGCACCAAGGAGCAGCAAAAAAAGAGGGAGGACTAACATGCCTGGATTCAGTTTGAACGGACGGGGAGGCCAAAAGAAAGGTGGCGACAGAATCACATAAGCATAGCAAGAGTTAGGAAGACCGAAAGGCTAGGCGTTCCGCGCAAAAAAAATTGAGCCCGGTCGTTTATCGAGAGGTGCGCCCCATGCACCGACTCCGACCGGACCCAAAAAAACTGTGGCGGGCAATCGTGGTTAGCGAGAGACCGAGACTTCCTGGTGGCGCCGAGGGATGGGGCTCGAGCGCCGGATTCAGGAAGGGGAATCTGGGCTTTGGGGGAGATTCTGAGGGGATGGTGCCTGGCCCAGGCAGGCCCATTCCTACTGCACTTAGTGTGCCAACTCTAAAATAAGGGGTTTAGGACCGGATTCTGGCGCGGATATGTCTCAAATTGGGACTCGCGCGCGGTTTGTCCTAAAATGGGTCAATTGGAGGTCTCGACCGCGCTCCCAAACAGCTTCCCGGCAAGCTCCTGGAAGCGTTCGAAGGCCTCTGCGTAGGCCGCTACACCCATAGGGTCAGGCAGAATCTGAACGGCCTCCAACTCTGGCGGGGTTTTGCGCAGGGCCTCGCGCATGGAACCGCCC
Organism: Planctomycetota bacterium; assembly: GCA_021776925.1. Lineage (GTDB taxonomy): Bacteria > Planctomycetota > UBA1135 > UBA1135 > UBA1135 > JAJFFB01. The sequence goes on from JAJFFB010000116.1 coordinate 25,296, forward strand.
TGGTCGAGGGCCATGGCCTGGAGCGCTGCACCCAGGGCCGCCGACTCGGCTTCCACCGGGAAGGACAAGGGCACCGCGAACAGGTCGGCCAGGATCTGACGCCACAGCGGATTGCGTGCCCCGCCGCCGACCACACGAAGTTCGCGCACCTTGAAACCAAGTTCGGAAAGGCGTACGGATCCGCCCTTGAGCGCAAAACTGGCCCCCTCGAGAGCGGCACGATAGAGCCGTTCGGGGCGCAGGCCACCGCCCTCGATGCCGTGGATCACCCCGCGCGCATAGGGCCAATCGGGGGCGCGCTCGCCGGCGAGGTAGGGGAGAAACAGCAAGCCGTCGCACCCGGGCCGCAGCTGGGTGGCGGCGGCGGTGGCGGTGGCGTGATCGAGGTCGAAGGCCGTCCGCACCTCCTCAACCACGGTGGTGCAGTTCATCGTGCACAACAGCGGCAGCCAGCCGCCGAGGGCGTCGCAAAATGGGGCGATCAAGGCCTGTGGGTCGACCACCGGGGTGTCGCTGCGGCCAAAAAGGGTGCCGCTGGTGCCGAGACTGACCACCAGCACCCCCTCGTCGATGGCCCCTGCACCGATGGCGCTCATCATGTTGTCGCCGCTTCCGGGGGCGACGCGCACGCCAGCGGGCAGGCCAAGTTCTGCGGCCACCTCGGCACGCACTTCGCCCACCCAACAATCCGCGGCGATCAGTCGGGGCAGCATACCCGGCAGTTCCGGGTCGATGGTCGCCGCCGAGTCCAGGTCGTAGCCGCGCTCCTCGGATCGGAACAAACCGGTGCCGCTGGCGTCACCGCATTCTGCCACCATCTCGCCAGTGAGATGGTAGTTGCAGTAATCGTGCGGCAGCAGGACGTGGCGCAGCGCGTGAAAATTGGCCGCCTCGTGCCGTTTCAGCCACAGGATCTTCGAGGCGGTGAAACCCGCCGGCAGCGGTCGCCCCCAGATCGCGCCGAGCTCGGCGGCCTCCGGAGCGGTCTCGGTGTCACACCACAGCTTGGCCGGGCGGATCACCTCGCCCTTGCCGTCAAGGGCGACGAAACCGTGTTGCTGCCCCGACACCGCCATGGCGCGGATGCGAGCGGCTGCAAGGCCCGGGGTGGCCAAGGCCTGCTGGATCGCGGCGCCCATGCCCGTGAGCCAGTCCTCAGGGTTCTGCTCCGCCGCGCCGGGGCGGCCGACCGGCAGCAAGTCCAACGGGGAGGCACCGCGCGCGATGACCTTTCCTGCGGCCGGATCGTAGACCAGGGCCTTGACTCCCTGGGTGCCGACGTCCAGTCCGAGGTAGAGAGGGGCGCTCACGTCCGGTTCGGTATGAGTAAGCGGCGCTAGACGCCGACTCCCAGCAGGTGCTCGAAGGCCAGCTGGTCGAGCCGCTCGTAGCGGCGGCCGGGCTGGCTAAGCGTTTCTGGGTCGAGGTCCAGGTCAAGGATGGCCTGGTGGTGGGCGGGGGAGTAGCTGCTCAGCAGCGGGGCGACGCCGTAGGGGTCGGCGTGGTTGTCGGCCAGGATCTGCTGCACCTCGGCGTCGGCGTCGAAGCAGCGCGCGCGCTCGGCGAGGATCTTGTAGCTGCGCATGCAGCCCCGGGCGAAGTCCCATACCCCGGCGACGTCTTCGGTGCGGTAGGCGTGGGCGTCGAAGTGGCGTGGGCCGTCGTAGCCGGGGTAAGCGCCGGTGCCCTCGAGCAGCCGCACCAGGAAGAAGGCGCCCTTGACGTCTTCGCTGCCGAAACGCAGGTCCTGGTCGTAGCGGCCGATCTTCTGCGCGTTGAGGTCGATGTGGAACAGCTTGTCGGCCTCCATGGCCTGCGCCACCGCGTGCACCATCGACAGGCCGGGCATGTTCTCGTGTGCGACCTCAGGGTTGACGCCGCACATCTCCGAGTGCTCCAGCGTCTCGATGAAATGCAGCATGTGCCCGGTGGTCGCCAGGTAGATGTCGCCGCGCGGTTCGTTGGGTTTGGCCTCGAGCGCGAACCTTTGCGACCAGCCCTGCTCCTTGGTCCACGCGCACAGGAAATCGAGGCACTCGCGATACCACTTGATCGCATCGCGGCAGTCGCGCGCGGCGTCGGTTTCGACCCCCTCGCGGCCGCCCCAGAAGACGTTGATGCCGGCGCCGAGTTCGATGCCGGTTTCGATCGCCGCCATCGTTTTGCGCAGCGCGAAGGCGCGCACGCGCGGGTCGCTGCTGGTGAAGGCCCCGTCGCGAAATACTGGGTGGCTGAACAGATTAGTGGTCGCCATCGGCACCACCAATCCGTGATCCGACAGCGCCTGCTTGAACTCGGCGACGATGCGATCGCGCTCGGCGGCGCTCGCGCCGAAGGGGATCAGGTCGTTGTCGTGCAGGTTGACCCCGTAGGCGCCGGCCCGGGCCAGGCCGGCGACGATTTCGGTGGGCGGGATGGTCGGCCGCACGCGCGGCCCGAAGGGATCGGCACCGGGGTTGCCGACCGTCCACAAGCCGAAAGTGAACTGGTCGGCCGGCACCGGGTCGAAGGCGTCAGCCATCGTTTTCCTCCGCGATGGTCACGCGTTGGTAGCCCCCGATGCTCTTGAAGTAGACCATCAGCAGCAGGAAGATCAGCGCCATCGTCGCCGGGATCGCCGAGTCGGCAACCAGCGTTTTGCGGTCACCGGTGATGCTGGCATCAAGGACCGATCTTTCCGCCGGAGTCAGGCGTTCCAGGGCGGCCTCCAAGTCGGTGACGCCTTCGTTGGCAAGTTCGCCTTTGACCGCATTGAGGTTCTTGTTAATGGCCCCCAACTTGGCGCCGTCCAGTCCGATGACCTCTTCGAAGGAGAGGAACTTGCTCGGTTTCGCGGCTTGGTATGCGGCATAAACAGCAGGGTCTGCTGCCTCCAAAGCCTTGCCGGCGAAGCGGTCTTTGGCGTATCCAAGTCCATCTGAGCCGATCAGGCCGCCGGCAAGCATGCCGATGCCGCCCATGATGCTGATCGCGATCGCGCCGGTACGCGGGAAACGGTCACTGGCCACGGCCAGCATGGTCGGCCAGAAGAAGGTCTTGCCCACCGCGTAGACGGACAAGGCCAACATCGCGCCGAAGAAGGTGTCGACGGTGCTGACCAGATTGAGGCCCAGGCACGCGAGCACCGAACACACCAGCAGGATTCCCACCGGGGACAGGCGCAGTTTCTTCTCGATGAAGTCGGCGCAGAAGCGCAATCCGAACATCACCGCCGAGGTGAAGATGAACAGGATCTTGCCCTGTTCCGGCGTCAGGATGTTGCCGGTGATGTTCTGCGCCCAGGTGTCGGTGCCGAGTTCGACCGCACCGACCAAGGCGTGGGCGATGAACAGGACGAACAATAGCCACGAACCTAGCGAGCCCTTGGTCATGACTCCGACCACGATCAGCAACACTCCGGCAAGGCTGTAGGAGACTGCCGTCCCCAGTCCAACGGCCTGCGAAAAGAACAGGGTCAATAGGAAGCAGATCACCAGGCCGCCGAGGATGCCTACGTCGGAGAACATCTGGCCCAGGGACATCCCTTTTTCCGACGCTTCGGACTGCGGCATCTTCTGTCCCATGAACATCAGGCCGTAGATCACGGTCGGGATCAGGAACAGACCGAGTTGGAACTGCCATGAAAAGGCCTCTGGGCCAGTGCCGCCCATGACCCAGCCGATCGCGCCGCCGAGGACCAGGCCGGCGGGCCAACTCGCGTGCAGGATGTTCAGGTAGTGGGTGCGGTTGTTGGGGAATAGCCTCGCCACCAATGGGTTGGCTACCGCCTCGAGCGTGCCGTTGGCAAAGGCGAAGATGAAGGTGCCCCAGTAGAGCAGTGAAAAGGCGGAATCTGGAGCCATGCCCGAAGTCGCTCCGAAAGTGACGAAGGCCGAAATCACGTGCGCCAGGAACGCTGTGATGATCAGCTTGCCGTAGCCGATCTTGTCGCACACCACACCGCCGATGATGATGCCGAAGCAGAAGCCGGTCAGCCCGGCTCCACCGATTTGGCCGAGCTGTTGATCGGTGAAGCCGAAACCGGCCTTCCAATTCAAAAGAATGCCGCCGCGTACGCCGAAGCCGACGCCGGCGGCGAGAATGGCCATGAAGCCGGCCCACAACAGGCGCCCGGCGTTCGGTGTCAAACCGTCTCTCTTGATGTCCATCATGGTGGGTGACCTGTGCGGCCGGAGAAGTGGGGGGGGGCCTGTGCGGCCGGAGATTTCGGGGGGTGACCTTAGCGGCCGGAGGAGAAGACTGTGCGCAGGACCGGTTCGGGATCGAGCTCCAGCCGGAGTTTGCGGAAGCGTACTTCGGTCGGGCCACCGGAGTGGACCTGCAAGGCGAGGATGCCCGCGCGCGCGGCTCCCGGGTCGGTGCGATCGACGCACTGCCGCCCGTTGAGCGCGGTCAGCACGCGGTCACCGACGGCGACGATCTCGTAGGTGTTCCAGCCGCCGGCGCGCACCATCTTGGCGCCCTGGTCCTCGAGCAGACCGCGACCGTGTTCCTCGTACAGCTTGCCCCACCAGCCGGCGCCGATGTCGGCCTGGTAGCCGCGCACCGCGCCGTCGGGCAAACGCTCGCTGCGGAACTGGATGCCGCTGTTGTCGCTGTCGTCGACCAGCTTGACCTCGACGATCAGCCGGAAGTCGCGCAGCTGCAAGCCGGCAACCGCGAAGTTGTTGGCCTGCAGTCCCTCGGCGGAGCGGCCGACGATTTCACCGTTATCCACGCTCCACACCTCAGGATCTGCAATCCAGCCCTCGAGGTCGGTGCCGTTGAAGAAGGTACCGAGGTTGTCGGCGCTGGCCGCCAACGGCACCTGCGCCGGGCTGGCCAGATAGGCGATCAGGTCGCGTGCCTCCTCGTCCTTCAGCGCGGTGAGCTGGCCCGGTGGCATCAGTGACATGGTCGAGCGGAAGATGCGGAACTCGCCCTTGGCGTCGCGCGCGATTTCGCTCTTGGCCACGACCTCGCGCAGTTCGCCGTTGGCCAAGGTTATCGAACGGTCATTCTCGTCCATGACCATGCCGGAGACCACACGACCATCCTGCATGGTCACCGCAGTGACCAGGTACTGGCGCCCGACCTCGGCGCTCGGGTCGAGGATATTGCCCAGGATGTAGTCCAGGTCGGCGCGATTCGACCCGGTCAGATCGGGGCCGAGTTCCAAGCCGGTGCCGAACAGTTTGTGGCAGGCAAAACAGGTGCGGTTGTACAAGGCACGGCCGTTGCTGAGATCGGCCTGCGCCAGATAATCCGGAGTCATCAGCTTGAGGTAGCGCTCACGCTGTTCCTCGGCGGTCGCCGACAGCGCGGTCGAACGCCCCCAGGCCGAAGTCAACAACTCGGCGACAGTGGAGTCACCCAGTCCGACCAATTGCTGGCGTAGAGATGCGGAGTCGAGTAAGGAAGCCGACGCCCTGCCGGCGAGCACCGCCTGCAGCAGCGCGCGCGCGTGACTCGGTCGGGTCGCCAGCGCTGCCGCGGCGGTGGCGCGGTCCTGTTCGCTGAAACCGTCGATGCGTGCGAGTAGTTCGCGCGCCACCGCCGGATTGTCATAGGCGGCGAGCATGGGGAGTGCGGCGCTGCGCATTGCCTCTTCGTCGAGCAGTCTGACGAGCAAGGAACGGGTCTTGTCCTTGCGCTCGCGCGCCAGCCCTTCCAGCGCCTGCAAGCGTCTTTCTAAAGGCTGGCCCGCGTCGGCCACCAGGGCGTGCAAGGCGTCGCCGGCGTTGGCATCGCCGAAAGCCAGCGCCAGGGACGTGACCTGGTCCAGCATCGAAGCGGGCGCCGCAGCAGTGTTGAGGAAACGGCGGCTGACTTGCGGCCACGACGCCGGCATCGGTGTGTCGGGACGGCTGGCCAGCACCGTGCTCATCTCGTGCACCATGCCTTGTGCGCTCTCCATCGGAGCGCCTGCGGCGGCGCGCGCGAGCGCGTTGAGCTGCACCGTGTCACCGCTGGCCAGGCGCCGGTAGGTGAAGGCTTCGATGCGCGGCAAACGGTTGTGCGAAACCATCAGTGCGAGCGCGCGCTGCGGGTCGGCAGCGACGCACGGTTCGAAGCCGTACCACAGCATCAGCGGCAGGTTTTGGTCGTCGCGGTCTTCGCCGTGCATCATCAAGCCTTCGGCGACGCGGAAGCGGTCCTCGATCGGCAGGCGCTGCAGCGCCGAGGCAAGATAAAGGCGCACCACCGGCGACGGATCTTGTCGCGCGAGCTGTTCCAATCGTTGCACCAGCAACGGGCTGGCCTCGCGTTCTTCCAGCATCAGTTGGATCGCCCAGGCACGCAGGTAGGGATCGCGGTCGGCCAGCAGATGTATTCCGAAGGTCTCGTTGACCGCGCCGATGCCGTGCAGTGCCCACAACGCGCGCAGCCGTTTCTCGGTGCGCACGTCCTCTTCCAGTATGCGGTGCAGCACCGACCGCGCCTCATCGCTGCCGCCACGCTCCATCAGGATGCGCCGCGCCTGACGCACGAACCAGTCGTTGTCACTCAGCTGCATCTCGGCCAGTTCGGCGTCGGACATCGACGGCAGGTCAACCGCCACCGGTTGATGGGCGCCGTAGTTGATGCGGAACATGCGCCCGTTGGAGCGATCCCAGATGCCGGGTTCGCGCCGGTGGCAGGCCTGCTTGTCGTACCAGTCGACCAGGTAGATGCTACCGTCGGGTCCGCTGCGCAAGGCCACGCCGAGGAACCAGCGATCGTTGGCGATCAGGAAATCGGGCGCGTGCGAACCGACCAGACCGGAGCCTTCGGCGCGCAACATCTCGCTGTTCATGCGCTTGCCGTGCACGTTGAACAGGAACACGCGGCCACGGTACTCAGGCGGGAACTGATCGGCTAGGTAGATCATCGCGCCGCAATGCGCGTGCCCCCCCCCAACCGAATCGGACAGGCCGTTGCCGGAGTGCGGCGTGGCCCCCAGGTAGTGCAAGTGGTCGGCGACGGTGCCAATGTCCTCGAACACGTAGGGATTGAAGTGTCGCCCGCCCTGGCGCAGATAACGCCCGCCCTGGATCATGTGATAAAGGTGCGGGATCACGCACGCGGTGATCACCGTCTGGCCGCGATCGTCGAAATCGACTCCCCACGGGTTGCTGGTGCCCCAGGCAAAGACTTCGAATTCATGGCGGGTGGGGTGGTAGCGCCACACGCCGGCGTTCATGGGCTGGCGTTCGGCGTCGGGGGTACCGGGCTTGCCTACGCGCGAGTGAGTGAATACACCGTGGCAGCCGTAGAGCCAACCGTCGGGTCCCCAGTTGAAGGCGTTGAGGGTTTCGTGCGTGTCCTGATACCCCCAGCCGTCGAGCAGGATTTCGGGTGCGGAATCGGGAACCAGGTCGTCGTCGCGGTCGGGCACGAACATGAAGTACGGCGCCGCGCCGATCCATACGCCGCCGAATCCAACCTCGATACCGCTGACCAGATTGAGGTTGTCGAGGAACACCGTGCGGCGGTCGAAATTGCCGTCGTGGTTGGTGTCCTCGAACACCAGGACGTGGTCGCGCGCCTCGTCGTCGGCGCGACGCACCGGATAGGCATAGGCCTCGGCGACCCATAGACGCCCCTTGCCGTCGATGGCGAATCCGATCGGCTGGTGCAGGCGCGGTTCGCCGGCGATCAGATCGACGGTGAAGCCTTCGGGCACGCTCATGCGTTCGGCCGCCTGCTGCGGCAGGAAGCCCTTGACCATCGCGGTGGGCATGTCGCCCTCGGCGCTGCGCACCACCTCAGGGCTTTCGGCGTGGAAGCGAAAATCATCAAAGTTGATGTGGCCCCAGCCGCCCGACTGCCGATCCAACAAGCGGATTTGAATCTGCTGGCCGACGCGGGTGCGCAGATCGACCCACGCTGGAGTCATGGTCTCGGCGTTCTTGCCCGACTTGCGGAAGATCACTTCACCATTGGCGGCATCCAGGACCTCGACGCAGGTGTCGACATGACTGCCTCCACCAACCAGGAAGCTGGCGAATGGATGGGTGACCTCGAAGGGTGCCGAGGTCAGGGATCCTTGCGGTTCATCGGTGTCCCCGATCTCGTAGGTGCCGATCCACCAGTCACCGTTTTGACGGCTGCGCATCGGGTTGCGGCGTAGCACCACGGTGTCACCCTCGACGGGCTGTTGGGCGAAGGCACTACCCTCGGCTGTCCAACCGTGCAGGCTTCCAGCCTCGAATCCCAGGTTCAACGACTGTTTGTCCTCATCAGTCGGCACGATGCCGCCGCTGCGATTGCCGCCGCCGGCGCGTTGACGTGCCGCGACCACTGCGTCGAGGAGGCGACGACGGTACTCCCATTCAGGGACCGGCTGTGCGCTGTGACGGTGCACAAAGGTGCCGTTCTTATTGCCGACGATGACTTCGGGCAGATGGTCTCCGTCGAGATCGCCAGCCACCACCTGGGTGCCGACGCCGGAGTCGTCGTCGATCAGCATCGGCACGAATTCGACCCCGGCGCTGCCGCGTTGCAGACGAAACCAGTAAACCAGCGCGGGTTCGTGGTCCGCGGCGTCGTTGCCACCATGGGCCCAGAAACGTGCACCGGTGACCAGATCGAGCAGGCCGTCGCCGTCCATGTCGATCAGGTCCATGGCATGGAGATTGCCGATCACCACTTCATAGGGGTTGTCGGCGGCGACCGCGCCGGTGATGCGGTGGCGTTGGAAGCTGCGTTGACCGTCTTCGACCTTTTGCTCGAACCAGTACAGCCCGTAACCGTGGGCGTTGTCGGCCGTAACCACGTCGCTGTCGCCGTCGCCATCGATGTCATAGGCGTACATCTGTGCACCGCCTCGACCGGCGAAGGTGACCGCATGGAATTGCCATTCGGGATCGCCGTCCAGGGCGTCCGGCTGCTGCCACCAGCCCTGTTTCATCAATAGGTCACTACGGCCGTCGCCGTCGATGTCGCCGACGCCGAGTCCGTGGGTGAAGCGTCCGCCGATCTCGCCGACCGAAACCGGGTGGAAGGCCCACGGCTGGGTCGGATCCGCAGCATCGGGGCCGGCCCAGCCGAGGCGCCCGCCGGTCATGCACACCAACTCGGGTAGACCATCGCCGGTGAGGTCGGTGAAGGTCGGCGACTCGTTGTCGACCTGAGCGAAGACCTGATGACGCTGCCAGTGACCGGCGCCGCGCACCGCGTCGCTGGAGCCACCGGGATTGCGATACCAGGACGCGTCCTGCCCAGGGAAACCGACGATCAGGACGTCGGCCCAGCCATCGGCATCGAAGTCGTGGGAAAAAGCGAAGAAGTTGTTCGAATAGACCGCGGTGTCGAAGGGGGTCGCGGGGGCGTACTCCAAACGCGTTTCGAAGTCCGGTCCAAGGAAAAGGTGCGGGCCGGAAACCACGTCCTGGAAGCCGTCGCCGTCAAAGTCACCGAAGCTGGCGCCCTCGCTGTAAAAGGTGGTTTCGAGCTGCACCTTGGTGAAGGAATGCCACTCGGGCTGTTGCGCGCCGAGCGGACGCACGCCCAGGAGGGAAGCTGCGAGTGCGGTGGCGAGGACCGCGATGGGAAGGGAAGGGGCAGAGGTGCTCATGATCGAAGCAGGTGGGTGGCGCTTGGATCAGCTGCGGGTGAATCCCGGCAGCTCGATGAGTTGCCCGCCGGCCATGGCCGACTGGTGGGCGAGGATGCCGACGCAGGTCCAATTGGCGGACTGGCGTGCGTTGGGGTAGGGGGCGCGGCCTTCTTGCAGCGCGGTCACGAACTCGTGCACCAGGTGCGGGTGGGAACCTCCATGGCCGCCGCCCTGGGTGAAGGACAGGTGGGTGTTCTCGGCCAGGTCATAGAGCCCCTGGGTGGTGAAGCGGCGAACGGCTTCGGGGAGTCGCTCGGCGTAGTCGGGGCACTCGACGCGCTCGGGGATTTCGGCTTCGGATTTCTTGGCGGTGTGCACGACCAGGGGTTCGCCCTCGATCAACGGCCATTCGACCGCCTTCTTGCTGCCGTAGACGTCGATGCTCTCGCGATACTGCCGCGCGGTGTCAAACAAGGAGCGATAGACCCGGGCGGACAGCGCCCCTCCGTCCATGCCGATGTGCGCGGTTTCGACCGCGAAGGGCGAGCCGTAGTGTTCGATCAGATCTTCGCGGATGCGCCCGGAGCCGAAACAGCTGACCGTGGCGGCGTCGAGCCGCGGCAGCGCCAGGCACGGACCGACGCAGTGGGTGGCGTAGTGCATCGGCGGCAGGCCGGGCCAGTATTCGGGCCAGCCGTCCATGTCCTGCTGATGCGAGGCCTGCACGAACTGGATCTGGCCGAGGTCGCCGCTGTCGACCATCTGCTTCATGAACAGGAACTCGCGGCTGTAGACCACGGTCTCCATCATCATGTAGGAAAGGCCGGTGGACTCACATAGCGCGACGATGCGCTTGCAGTCCTCGACCGAGGTCGCCATCGGCACGGTGCAGGCGACGTGTTTGCCGGCTTCGAGCGCGGCGATGCTCTGCGCCGCGTGGTCGGGAATCGGGGTATTGATGTGCACCGCGTCGACTTCGGGGTTGTTCAACACCTCTGCGAAATCGGTGGTGCGGTGGAGGATGGCGAAGGCGTCGCCGAGGGCATCGAGCTTGGCGCGATTGCGCTGGCAGAGGACCGCGATCTCAGCGTTGGGGTGCCCTTGATAGATCGGGATGAACTCGGCGCCGAAGCCGAGTCCGACCAGAGCAACGCGAACCGGTCGAGGGGTTGCCATGCCGCAGGATCCGTGTTTTTGCACAGGCGCGCAAGGCGCAAATGCGTAATTCACAGGAACTTTTGCGACAGAGGCGAAATGCCTGGACGCAGGCCCTGAATGGCCATAAAACCGTGCCGTCATGAAGACCATCCAAGGTCCGGCCATCTTTCTCGCCCAGTACATGGGTGACGAACCTCCCTTCGACGATTACCGCACCGCCGCGCGCTGGGCAGGGGATCTCGGCTTCAAGGGCCTGCAGATTCCGACCTGGGATCCCGCCGCCATTGATCTTGATCAGGCGGCGGCGTCGCAAAGTTATTGCGATGACTATCGAGCCACCCTTGCCGAGTACGGCGTCGAGCCCAGCGAGTTGTCGACCCACCTGCAGGGTCAACTGATTGCGGTGCATCCAGCCTATGACGCGCTCTTCGACGGCTTCGCCCCCGAGGCGGTGCGCGGTAACTCTGCGGCGCGCGGCGAGTGGGCGGTCCAACAGGTCAAAAAGTCTTTGCTGGCTTCGAAGAACATGGGGCTGGCCTCGTCGGTGACCTTCAGCGGTGCGCTGGCGTGGCCCTACGTTTATCCGTGGCCGCAACGCCCCGATGGCCTGGTCGAAGAGGCCTTTGCCGAACTCGCGCGGCGCTGGCGCCCCTTGCTCGACTTCGCCGGCGAGTGTGGCATCGACCTGTGCTACGAGATCCACCCGGGCGAGGATCTGCACGACGGCGCCACCTGGGAACGCTTCCTCGAGGCGGTCGACGGGCACGAGCGCGCCAACATTCTTTACGACCCCAGCCATTTTGTGCTGCAAGGCCTCGACTACTTGCAATTCCTCGACCTGTACCACGAACGCGTGAAGATGTTCCACGTCAAGGACGCCGAGTTGCGTTGCGATGGCCGCGTCGGGGTCTACGGTGGCTACCTGCCGTGGGGGGAGCGCGCCGGGCGCTTCCGTTCGCTCGGTGACGGCCAGACCGATTTCAAGGGCATTTTCACCAAGCTCGCCCACTACGATTTCCCAGGCTGGGCGGTGTTGGAATGGGAGTGCGCCTACAAGGACAACCTGGTCGGTGCCGCCGAGGGTGCGCGTTTCATCGAGGACCACATCATCGAGGTCGCCAAGGTCACTGCCGATGATTTCGCCGCTTCCGGGGCTGATCAGGCCATGAATCGGCGCATGCTCGGTCTGGACCAGGGCTGATCCTCAAGCTGTGATGAGCAACTCCGGCAGAATTCGCATCGGTATGGTCGGCGGCGGACCCGGTGCCTTCATCGGCGCGGTGCACCGTATTGCCTTGCGCATGGACGACCGCTTCGAGCTGGTCGCCGGGGCCTTCAGCTCCAGTGCCGACAAGAGCGCCGCAACCGGGCGCGAACTGGGGCTCGATCCGGCGCGCGCCTACGCCTCGTGGCAGGACATGGCCGCGGCCGAATCCGAGCTGCCGGCCGAGCAGCGCATCGAAGCCGTTTCGATCGTCACTCCCAATCATGTGCACCACGGACCCGCGCTCGATTTTTTGCGTCGTGGTTTCCACGTCATCTGTGACAAGCCGCTGACCGTATCCAGCGAGCTGGCGCGTGAGCTGGTCGCTGCGGTCGATCAGGGTGAGCAGGTCTTCGCGCTGACCCACAACTACACCGGTTATCCGATGATCCGCGAAGCGCGCGAATTGGTGCGTGGCGGCGGCATCGGCACGGTGCTCAAGGTCTACGCCGAGTATCTGCAGGGCTGGCTGGTCGATCCGCTCGAGGACAGCGGTCAGAAGCAGGCCGACTGGCGTACCGATCCGGCGCGCAGCGGCCCCGGCGGCGCGCTCGGCGACATCGGCACCCACGCTTTCAATCTGCTCGAACACGTCACCGGGCAGCGTGTGGTCAGGCTTTACGGGCGCAAGCACAGTTTCGTGCCCACGCGCGCGGTCGACGACGACGCCATGGCACTGCTCGAACTCGACGGCGGCGCCACCGGAACCCTGTGCGCGAGCCAGGTTTGTGCCGGACGTGAAAACGGCCTGCGGCTGCGCGTCTTCGGCACGCTCGGCGGCATCGAGTGGGACCAGGAAAACCCCAACGACCTGCACGTGTATTGGAAGGACAAGCCACGGGAACTGCGGCGCTCATCCAACGGCTACCTCGGCGAGGCGGCGCAATCGCTCGGCCGCACCCCTGCGGGTCATCCCGAGGGCTACCTCGAAGGCTTCGCCAACGTCTACACCGCCTTCGCCCGCGCGATCCGCGGCGAATCCGATCTCGACGATGCATTCCCGACGGTTCACGATGGTCTGCGCGGGGTGCAATTCATCGAAAGTGTGATCACTTCCTCGGAGCAGGACCAATGGCTGGACTTCCCCGCCTGACTCCCGCGGCGCGGGCTTCCTTTCTGTCCGTGGTCGGGGCGGCAGGCCTTGTCGTGTTGGCTGCCGCTTGTGGCGAAAGCGCCCAACAGGTGCAGCCGCCGAGCTTCTTCGACGCCGAGGCCGAACAATTTGCCGCGCGCCTGAACTGCACTACCTGTCACGCCGCCGACCAAGCCACCGAGATACGCATCGGCGGGTTGGCCGCGCCGTCGCTGGCCGGCATCGGGCAGCGCCGCACCTTGCCGTGGTTGCGCGCCTATCTTGCCGATCCGCAAGCGGTGCACCCCGGAACGCGCATGCCCGATGCCCTGGCCGACGTGCCGGCGATCGAATACGACAAGCTGATCGAGGATCTGCTTGCCTATCTGTGCGCCGACGGTTCCTTCGTCGACGAGCCGGTGGAGGTCTCCGCGGCGACGGTGGCCCAAGGCGAACGGTTGTTCCACACCATTGGCTGCCTGCCCTGCCACGCCGACGCCTTCGCCGACCGCGATCTCGCCGACAAGACCAGCATCGCCCATCTGGAGCAGTTTCTGCTCGATCCCTTGCGCTACCGACCCGGCGGCGAAATGCCCGCGATGGGTCTGAGTACCGACGAAGCGCGCGCGCTGGCGGCGTGGTTGTTACGTGTGCAGCAGAGCGAGGGCCAAGAAGAAATGCTTCCTGGTTTGCGCTACTCCTATTACGAGGCCCCCAGCTGGCCGAACCAGGGCGAGGTCGACTGGGATGGCATGGAGCCAGTCGAGGTGGGGACCGCAGCCACCGTGCATCATCAATACGGCACCCGCCGCGAGCGCTACGGCCTGGTCTTCACCGGCATGCTGCGGGTGCCCGAAGACGGTAGCTATGAATTCCGTACGCGCTCCGATGATGGCTCCGGTTTGTATCTCGACGGTGCTCTGGTGGTCGACAACTTTGGCAACCACGCGCCGCAGGACAAACGCTCGCAGATCATCGAGCTGCAGCAAGGGATGCACGAGTTGCGCATCACCTTCTTTGAAAATGGGGGGGGTGAGGAGCTGCAGGCGGGGTGGAGCGGCCCGGGATTTGACTCGCGTTCCTTCCTTGCGGAGGAGTTGTTCCACGGCGGTTCGGTGCCGCGTCCGCAGGGTTGGCAAGAGGCGGCCGGGTCCGATCTCGCTGCGCGCGACCGCGGTCGCCAGACCTTCTTCGCCCAGGGCTGCCTGGCCTGCCACGGTGGTTTCCGCGCCGAGGTCACCCCGGTTTCTGCGGTGGCCATGAGCGCTCCGGCGTGGGCCGACCTCGCCGCGGAAGAGAGCGGGTGCCTCGCCGAGGACAGCGCGGAGGGCGCTCCCGATTTCGTTTTTGACGCAGCGCAGCGCAGCCAACTCGTCGGCCTGCTCGCCGATCGCGCTGGTCTGCGTCAAACCTTGACCCCGGCTCAGCATCTCGGCCATGCCATGGCGCAATTGCAGTGCAATGTCTGCCACGCGCTTGAGGGCGTGGGCGGACCGGTGGAAGAATTGAAACCACACTTCACCGGCACCGACGACCTCGGCGACGAGGGGCGTTATCCCCCCGACCTCGGCGGCGTCGGCACCAAATTGAAGCGCGCGTGGATGGATCAGGTGATCGGCGAGGGCGCCGCAGTGCGGCCGGCGATGGTCACGCGCATGCCGGCCTTCGGCGAAGCTCTCGCCCAGTCCCTCGGCGCAGCCCTGGTCGCCGCCGACCTGGCCGCCGACGGTGGCGCACCCGCCGCGACCAACGAAGCCGCCTTCGACAAGGAGGCCGCGCGCAAGGGCTGGAAACTGGTCGGTAGCGAAGGCCTCAACTGCCTGATCTGCCACGATGTCGCCGGCCAGCCCTCGCTCGGTGTGCACGGCCCCGACCTCGCAACGATGTATGAACGCCTGCAGCCCGAGTGGTTCCGGCGCTGGTTGCGGGACCCGCACAAGATGCGCCCGGGCACGCGCATGTCGGTGTTCTTCCCCGAGGGGCGCTCGGTCTTGACCGACGTCTACGACGGCGACGCCGAACGCCAGATCGACGCGATCTGGCACTACCTGTCCTTGGGCCGGTCGATGCCGCTGCCCACTGGATTGGTGGTCGACAGCAGCGCCTTCCAATTACTGCCGGTCGGACGGCCGGTCTACTTCGGCACCTTCATGCAGGGCTTGAGCGCGCGCGTGACCACGGTCGGATTCCCCGAACGCGTCAACCTCGCTTTCGACGCGCGCAACGTGCGCCTGGCCAAGGTGTGGCAGGGTGATTTCATCAACGCGCAGGGCACCTGGCAGGGACGCGCCGGGCAATTGGAGTCGCCGGCCGGAGAACCGGTGCTCGACCTGCCAGCAGGGGCGGCCTTTGCGGTGTTGGAGCAGGCCGACTCGCCGTGGCCCGAAGGCAGCGCGCGCGAGGCCGGCTGGCGCATGCTCGGCCATCGCCGCGACGCCGACGGTCACCCGACCTTCCGCTACGCCTTTGACGCCCTCGAGGTCGAAGAAAGTCTGCACCCTGACGTCGCCCCCGGAGCGGTCGGCTTCGAGCGTGTTTTCGTCGTGCGGACCCCGACTGAAATCGTGGGTCTTTACCTGCGTACCGTGGTGAACGGCGCCGAACAACGGCTTCCGGTGACCTTTGCCGCCGATCCTGACGCCGTGGGTGGCGCTGGATTCCGAGCTGAAATCTCGACCCTGCTGAAATGGTAATGCACTGCCTCCTCCTCCTTTGCGCTCCGCTTCTGGTTCCCGCGGCAAGCGCCGCGCCGGCTTCGATGCAGGCGCCGGTCGAGGCCGACTACTACCCCAATCTCGAGTACACCGAACCCAAGGGCGTGGTGCTCGAGGTCGGCGGCATCCAGCCCTTGTCCGCAGACTCCCTCGAGGCCGCTGGCGCGCCGGTCGGCAGCGGCAGTGTGTTGGTGTGCACGCGCCGCGGCGAGATCTGGAAGATCGACGACGCCTACGACGACAGCCCGGTCTTCAGCCAATGGGCCGACGGCCTGCAGGAACCGCTCGGCCTGCTCGATTGGCAGGGCTGGATCTACTGCGTCACCCGCGGCGAGGTCCTGCGCATGCGCGACTCCGACGGCGACGGCCGCGCCGACGACTTCGAAACCGTCAGCGAGGACTGGGAGATCAGCGGCAACTACCACGAGTACGCCTTCGGCCCGCGCCTCGGCGGCGACGCCAAGTTGTGGATGACCACCAACAAACCCTTCGGCGGCCAGCCCTTCGGCGTCGCCGACTGGCGCGGTTGGGCCTTTCGCATCGGCGCAGACGGCAGCAAGGAACCGGTGTGCTCCGGGCTGCGCTCGCCGGCCGGCATCGAGACCAGCCCGTGGGGCGACGTCTTCTACACCGACAACCAGGGCGAGTGGTGCGGCGCGAGCAAGCTGTCGATCCTGGTCGAGGGTGATTTTCATGGACACCCGCACGGCATCGACTCGTCGAATCTGCCGCAATCGCTGGTCAAGCACCCCGGCGAGGTGCCCAACGGCATGCTCATGCCGCTGGTCAAGGAGCAGATTCCGCACTTCCGTCTGCCGGCGGTGTGGTTTCCCTACGACAAGATGGGGCGCTCCCCTTCGGGCATGGCGTGGGACCTGAGCGACGGCGCCTTTGGTCCCTTCGGCGGCCAGCTCTTCGTCGGCGATCAATACCAGGCTTCGGTGCTGCGCGTCGACCTCGAACAGGTCAACGGCACCTGGCAGGGAGCATGTTTCCCCTTCCGTCGCGGTCTGGTTTCGGGCGTCACCCGGGTGCGTTTCAACGAGCGCGGCGAGTTGCTGGTCGGCGGCACCGACCGCGGCTGGGGCGGCCTCGGGAGGCGCGGCTGGGGGCTGGAGCGTCTGCAGTGGAGCGGGGAAGTGCCCTTCGAGATCCTGCGCATGCGTGCCACCCCGAGTGGTTTCCGCCTTGAGTTCACCCAGGAGGTCGACGCCGGCTCGGTGCGCGAGGCGGGCTGCTTCAAGCTCAGCAGTTACACCTATGAACTGCACGCCGACTACGGCAGCGCGGAAATGGACGTGGCCGAGCTCATCCTCAGTGTCAGCAGCGTCGCCGCCGACGGCATGTCTCTCGAGATCGAGGTCGAAGGGCTGCGCGAGGGTTACGTGCACGAGCTGCACGCCGACGGCGTGCGCAACCCCGCCGGCCAGCCCCTCCTGCACAACCGCGCCTACTACACCTTGTTGAAGCGCCCGCAGCAGTAGGCTGACCGGGTCCATGAAACGGATCCTGACGATTGACGGCGGCGGAGTGCGCGGAATCATTCCGGCGATGGTGCTGGGGCGCCTGGAGAAGGAACTCGGCCGCCCGATCAGCGAGGTCTTCGACCTGATCGCCGGCACCTCGACCGGTGCGATGCTGGCGCTGGGCCTGTGCAAGGACGACGGCGCCGGCAAGCCGCAGTTCAGCGCGCGCAACCTGATCGAGATCTACCACCAGCGTGGTCCCGACATCTTCCGCCATTCGGCGTGGGAGGCCAGCCACAACCTCGACTCGCATACCGATGAGCCCTATTCCACGGTCGGCCTCAATCAAGTGTTGGAAGACTACTTCGCCGAGGAGCCGCTCGGCCGCGCGCTGACCAACGTCATGGTCACCAGCTACGAGCTCGAGGAGCGCCGCCCCTACATGTTCAAGAGCTGGCGACCGGAGTGGGCGTCGATCCCGATGCGCGCCTGCGCGCTCGCCACCACCGCCGCGCCGACCTATTTCGAACCCGCGCTGGTGCGCGCCGAGGGCAAGGAACGCGCGCTGGTCGACGGTGGAGTCTTCGTCAACAACCCAGGCATGAGCGCCTACGCAGAAGCACGACGCCTATGGTCCGACAGCCACGAAGACGACTTCGTGCTGGTTTCGCTCGGCACCGGCGAGATGGTACGCGCGATCCGCTACGAAGAAGCCAAGGAGTGGGGCCGCCTGAGCTGGCTGCAGCCGGTGATGAGCATGATGTACGACGGCCAGTCCGACGCCGCCGACTACCAGCTCAAACACCTGCTCGGCGCCGACCGTTTCTTCCGCTTCCAGATCCCGCTGGACAGCGCCAGCGACGACATGGACGAAACCAGCACCGCCAACATCGAAGCCCTGATGCGCGAAGCCAAACGCCTGCTGCGCAACCAGATCAGCGACCTGGACCGCTTGCTGGCATGCCTGCGCGATTGAGTTATATTGGTGCCAAGGCTTTTTCAGGATTTCATCAAGAGACTCAGTTCAAAATAGAGGAAAGAGCAGTGAGGATCATGAGCGTTGTATTTTTTGCTGCGGTGACCGCCCTAACATTTCCGGCTTGCGTGAGCCCAACTCCCCATGCCATTGCCAGCTCAGTCGCCTATGACGTGCGTAGTGGTCCGGAGAATGTGATCGACCAGCAATGGGAGATTTCGGTCACCGTCCAGCGGACGGAGGTGGTCGATGTTTCCTTTGAACTCTTGATCCCGAAATGGACCAGCGAAGATGCCATCGCGGCGATGGTGGCGCACGCGATTAACGTGTACTGCGAAGACGTGAACCTGGCCACCCTTGCAGAGGATCCTGCGGGGCCCGATTGGGTTGGCCTGAAGGAGGCAACGATCCGATCGACTGCAAAACCCGCTGATGGCAATGGAAATGGACACGTCGAAGTCCTGGCTATAAGCCTTAGCGGCTCCCGTCTCGTGGAACCCCGTTAGGATCCGCCGAATTACTGGTCGGCGCCTGCCAGGTGCCGTCGTCGCCGATGTGGAAGACGGCTTCCTTCCAGTCGCCTTCGCCGATTTCGATTTCGATCGAGGCTTCGCCGCCGCCGAGCTGGCCGTTGAGGTCGCGCGACCAGATCTGGTTGTGCATGCGCACCTTGTAGCGGCCGGGAAGGAGCACGCGCGGGTTGCCGATCATGCCGTTGGCGTTGGCCGGGCGGCTGCCGTTGCCGGCGACGAAGGTCGGGTACTTCTCGCTCAGCGGCACGTTGACCGGCTGGATGTCGACGTTGCCCCACAGCTGCCCGTTCAATCCCTCGATGCGGGTGGCGATGCGTCCGACCGGCGGCGTTGAGACGACGAATCCGGCGACTTCGTTGGCGCGGATCTCGATGCGCGTGTCGGCCAGCGGCATGTCATTGTCCCTGGTCCTGAAGCGCACCACGCCGGGTGCCAGGCGCAGTTCGGCCGGCCCTTCGCGCAGATCAGGGAGCTTGGCGTTGGTGCTTGAATTCGAGCTGCGGCCGCTGCGATAGCCACGCGAGGATCCGGAGGGGGCTTCGCGTCGTGCGGTGATCTTGTCGAGCAGCTTTTCCGGGTAGTTGCCGACGGTGACCAGCAACCGCGCCACCGGAATGTCGGTGTACACCTGGTCCTGGTAGGGACCGACCAATGCCCAGATCCCGGTGACCGGTTCGATCCAGTCGTCTTCGGGGCGCACCCGTAGGTAGATCTCCTGGTGCGGCGCGCCGTCGAGCGACCAATTGCCCTTGGGGTCGGTGTCGACCGAGGTGCGGAATCCATTGTCGCTGCGCAGGTCCAACTGACACGGGAACACCGCTTCGCCGCCGGCCGTCACGCTTCCGGTCAAGGTGTGCACGCCCTCGAACCAGAACTCGTGTTCGACCCCCTTGCCGAGAATCTCGATCTCGCCCAGCGGGTACTTGTGCGGATGACCGGCCAATTGCAGGCGCAACTCGTATTGCCCATTGGTGAGCATGATTTCCGCGGCGCCTTCCCCAAGTTCGGCGCTGGTCAGCGAACCGTCGTCCTGGCCGATCAGCTCCAGGGCGGCTCCGGTGAGCACCTCGGGCGGGTCGGCGTGCACCAGCACCTTGAGCAGCGAAGCCGCCGCCAGCGCGATCTCGTAAGGGCCTTCGCCGACCAGTTCTTCGCTGTGCAGGATGCGCCGTTCGCCGATCTTGCGTACGTGCAGACCGGTGTGATCGGCCTGCCAGCCGTCGGCGCTGGTAAAGGTGCCGTCGGCGACCACCGGCGTCCAGATCAGAGCCTCGGGGTTGTCGCTTGGGTCAGGCTCGTAGGACTTCCAGTACTGCCATTGGGAACTGGTCGCCACCTCATAGAGAGCGGGGCTCTCACTGCCCTCGAGCTGCAGTTTGCCGAGGCGCGGATAGGCGTTGGTGGCCACCGCGCCGCCGTCGTAAATCTGGTCCTCTTCGATTTCGAGGAAAATCCAGCGCTGCTCGGCGGTGACCAGCTGCACCGACCACAAACCCCAGCGCGCCTCGGGCGGCAGGTTGACCCAGCCTTCCGCGTCGAGAGTGAGGATGCGCCGCGTCCACGGAAATCCGAGCTGAGCGCCAGCGTGCGGCTTGCCGTCGCTGTCGACGAACTGCATCTTGATCTCGGTCGGCTGGCTGAGCCGGATCGGCTGGTCGCGGCGGACGCTCCACCAGTCGGTCAGCACAGGCTCGTAATCCGGGTGCTTGACCTCGATGGCGAAGCGCTGGCTCTTCTCCGGATCGGGAATGGTGATGTTGCCGTCGTCATCGGCCGGCGCCACCTCGAGCGGCAGGTCGACGAAACGGCGCATGTTGAAGAAGCCGCCCTCGGTGTCGGATTCGACCTCGACCAGGATGCGCGCTTCGGCCCCCGGCAACGCCATCTGGCTGTCGCCGTCGATGACCTTGCGCTTCACGCCCTCGTCTTCCTTCAGCACCATCAGGATGCCGTCGGTCTGGCGCACCGACTTGCGCGTCAGCGCGCGGCCGTCCTTCCAGGCGATGATCTCGCGCGAGAAGGTCCACCAGTAGCGGTCGGGGCCGAGCGGGATCTCGAAGGAGCCATCTTCTTCGGTGAGCACCGGCGTGCCCTCTTCGGCGGTCAGCACCCAGGCCTCGGCCACCGGCTCGTACTCGGCGTCGATCACGCGGCCGGAGAGCACGCGGTCGCCGAGGACCACGCCGCCGCGCACCGGGGCGCTGTCGATCACCTCTTCCTCGACCGGGTCGTCGCCGATTTCGGTGCGCGAGGGCTGGCGCCCGCCGCCGGAACTCGCTTGCTGGTCCGCGTCGAAATCCGCGTTGGTGTTGCTGCCGTTGTCGGTCGAAGCACTCAAATTGCCCGGCGACCACACCACCACGCAGCATAGACCCGCAACGAGGGCGAGCAGGCAGGCGATGAGGAGGGGGCGCGGCATCAGCTGAGAATCAGGTCCAAGTTATCAGAGGGTGTAGGCCTGCTGTGTAACGTCTGCGTCAAGCTCCTGGGGGGGAGGTCCAAAAAAGGAATAGACAGGACCCGGCGCTGGGTTGACCGGACCTGGGGCCGATTTCTTGGGGAAAATCGGCCACGCCCGGTTTGGGCGCAGGCAGCTGGCGGAGTAGGATCCCGCCCATGCGATTGTTGCTCGGATCGGGTGGTTTCCGTGGCGAAGAGAGAAAAGAACTCTTGGTCGGTGCCATGCGCAGCTTCTTCGGTGACATCCAAGAACTGCTCTTCATGCCCTTCGCCGGAGACGATGGCGATCTCTATGTGCGGCGCATGACCGAACTTGGATATCACGTTGGCTACCAGCTTGTGGGGCTGCACAGAAGTGCGGACGCGCACGCCGCGATCAAGAAGGCGCAGGGAATCTACGTCGGCGGTGGCAATTCCTTCCGCCTGATTGACCGGCTGCACCGGCTCGACCTCGTCGATCTGGTGCGGCGGCGGGTGGTGCAGGAGGGGCTGCCCTACATGGGAGTTTCTGCCGGCACCAATGTCGCCTGCCCGACCATGCAGACCACCAACGACATGCCGATCGTGCAACCGCCGAGCTTTCAAGCCTTCGGCCTTGTGCCGTTCCAGATCAACGCCCACTACTACCCGGGGAACGTCTTTTTCCAGCAGGCCGATGGCTCTTTCCACGAGCACCACGGCGAAACCCGCGAAGATCGCATCCGGGAATTCCACCAGTGCGAGGAGACCCCAGTCCTAGGGCTCTACGAGGGCACCTGGCTGCAGCGGGAAGACGCCAGCCTGGTGCTCCATGGCGGACCGGCGCGCTGGTTCCAAAAGGGAGCGGATCCGACCGATTTTGCAGCTGGGAGCGACCTTTCGGCGCTGCTGACCGGCTGAGCCCTGCCCCCCCTCACCAGCGAATTTGGCAGGACGCCGATCCGTCTTATCGGACGTTATGGCAGACCGAGGCCAGGCCTGGTCAGCTGCCCTACGGGCGTTTATTTGATGAAAGGGGCCCCTTAGAGTGTCAAGTGGGCTATTCTCTGGAAAACTTGGAAGATTATCGGACTATGGCACGACGCTTGCATCTTTGCGGCCAACCCGGCGAGCCACTCCGGCCCGTCCTGACCTGAAGAGAGCAGAACCATGATGAAAAGGAAGAACATGAGCAATGGCAGTGGGTGCAAGACCGCCTGCGCCCCGGCGCGCCCCTTTGGCGGTGGCCTGGTGATCCGTGGCGCTGATCCGATCGACCGTTTGTGGCAGGACCTGGCCTCGGCCTGGCTCGGAACCCCACTGGCCCCTTTGAGTGGCCGCATCTCCGGCCCTTTGAGCGAAAGCAGAGACGGTTTCGACCCCATTTTGGACCTGATCGAGGAGGACAAGGCCCTGGTGCTCAGCGCCGAGCTGCCGGGCATGACCAAGGAGCAGGTCCAGGTGGATCTGCGCGAGGGCGTCGTGCGGATCAAGGGCACCAAAGAGGTTGTGGAGAGCGAGGAGGGTAGCCAATGGCACCGCCGGGAGCGCTCCTTCGGCTCCTTCGAGCGAAGCTTCGCGCTGCCGGTGGAGGTGGACAGCTCACGCATCGAGGCCACTTTCCAGGACGGCGTCCTCAAAGTGGTCCTGCCCAAGGCGGAACCCGACGAAAAAGCACATTCGATCGAGATTCGCTCCTGATGGAGCATGGAGAGAGGGATTTATCGGGCGGAGCTGTCTGGGGGGGCAGCTTCGCCCATTTTCTTGGCAAAAGGCTGATCGCAGGGACCGGATCCGATCGCCAGCCGTGTCAGCCGTGCCAAAGGCGCCAACCGCGCCAGCCGGGCTGGACACGGTTGTGTAAACCCTTTGTAAACAGAGTGAATGATCCGGATTCTGAGGGTTACCCCCGCGAAAAGCCGCTCTAAAGGCCGCGGGCACCGGAATCTTCCCCGGGAGTGGTGTCCGTATCTTCCTCGGGGATGTAGGGGGCTTTCAGGGGAGGAAGCCCTCTTTTTTTTTTTGTGTCTGCGCACTTTTGCGCGACATAAGAGGAGAATAGTGGCCGATACGAGACTAGGTCGCCTAGGATCTCCTGACTACCTGGGTAGTTGGCCGTAGTACGGAACACCTCCCACTTGCCAACCGTCCGATTCCATGGTGAGGTCTCTTCGCCTCGAACTGGAAAAACCCGATGTCGCACCTTCTTCTCCTGACCCTGTCCCTGTTCCTGTCGCCCCAATCCGGACCGGAGGAGCAGTACCAGTTCGTCATCGGACTGGCCGAAAAGGGCCTCCACGACCAGGTCATCCGTGAAGCCGGCAGCTTTCTGACCGAGTATCCGGATCACCCCAAGGCTCCCTCGGCGCGCTATCGCCTGGCCAGCTCGCTGTATGAACTCGACCGCTATCCAGAAGCCGCCGACAACTACCGTCCGCTGACCAAGGTCACTGGCTTCGACTACCAGGCCGAATCCGCGCTGCGCCTGGCCCAGTGCGAAATGGCTGGCCGGAATTTCACCGCCGCGGCCGCCGCGCTGGAGCTATGCCTGACCCTGGACCGCGACTACCTGGAACAGCCGGCCACCTTCCTACTTTCCGAAGCGTGGTTCCGCGCCGGCGAATTCGCCAAGGCCGCGGTGCGCTACCAACAGGTGGTCGGGGTTGCCGAGTACGCCAAGGACAGCCTCTACGGTCTGGCGTGGTGCGCTTTTCGCCTGAAGAACATGCAGGCGACGATCGATCGCGCCAGCCGATTCGTGGCGCAATACCCGGGCGACGACCTGGTGGGTGAAATGCAGTTCCTGACCGGCGAAGCCTACCTCGAAGCCGAGCAGGCCGCTCAGGCGCTGGCTTCCTACACCGCTGTCAGGGGCGGTCCCTTCGCCGATGCCGCCCTGCGCGGTGCCGGCTTTGCTGCCGCCTCGATGGGCAATCACCAGGCTGCCGCCGGTTACTTCGGTCAATTGGTGCTCGGCTTTCCTGACAGCCGATTCCGCACCGAATCGCTGCTGCAGCAGGGCATCCACCTGCTCAAGGCCGACCATCATCAGGACAGCCTGATCGCCTTGTCCGCTGCGGAATTGAACGCCAATCCCGACGCGCTTTATTGGCGCGCCCAGGCGCAACAGAAGACCGGTCTCAAGGAAGAGGCATTGAAGACTCTCGAAGCTGGCCTGAGCCTGAACCCGCCGACCGAGCTGCGCGACCGCCTGGCCTCGACGCGTGGCGACATCTTGTTCGACCTGGGGCGTCATGACGAAGCCACGGTCGCCTATGGCGAGTCGCAATCCGACTACTCGCTGCAC
This sequence comes from Planctomycetota bacterium, assembly GCA_021776925.1. Classification (GTDB taxonomy): domain Bacteria; phylum Planctomycetota; class UBA1135; order UBA1135; family UBA1135; genus JAJFFB01. The sequence goes on from JAJFFB010000116.1 coordinate 49,724, forward strand.
GCCGCCGCGGTCGCCAGCCTGAACGCCGGCCAGCCGCAGCAGGCGGTGGAACAGGTGCGGCGCCTGCTGACCAACTTCCCCGACAGCCCCTACGCGCCGAAGGCCCAACTGGCGCTGGGCGAAGGTCTGCTGCAGCTCAAGGAATACGCCCAGGCGCAGGCTGCATTCGCGACTGCGGCGTTGGCTTCAGACGAGGCCAACCACCGTTCGCGGGCGTGGTCGCGTGAAGCTTGGTGCTTCTATCTGCAAAAGGACTTGGGCCAGGCGGCGAGCGCCTTTGCGCGCGTCTACACCGCTTACCCGCAGGCCGAAGAAGCCGAAGAAGCTTTCTACATGCATGGCCGCAGCCTGGTCGAGTCGGAGAACGAAGAGCAGGCCGCCGGCGTCTGGCTGGCTTACGTCGAGCACTATCCTGAGTCGCCGCGCAAGGCCGAGCTGTTGCTGCGCCTCGGCCGCATGTCGGGTGAAGAAGGGATGAAGCATCTTGAGCAGCTGATCGAGAGCTACGGCGGCACCTCGCAAGCCCCGCGCGCGCTGATGGAATTAGGCGAGATGCACTACCAGGCCGGGCGTCTGGCCGAGGCCGAAAGCGCCTTCACCACGCTGCTCACCAATTACCCCGACGACGATCTGGCCGCTGCCGCCGGCTACGGACTCGGCTGGTGCCTGTACGACACCGAGCGCTTTGCTGAAGCCGCCGACATCCTGCGCCAGGTTGCCGCGGTGGCGGCGCAGAATGAAATGGCCGAACTCAACCAGCGCTCGCTGGAGCTGCAGATCTGGGCCGAACAGAAGTCGGAAGACCCCGAAGGCGCGCTCGACGCCTTCAACGACTTCGCCGCCAGCGAACCTGGCTTCGCCCGCGTACAGGCAGCCGCGCGTGCGGTGGCCGATGTGCTCAACGGCGCCGGCATGACCGAAGAGGCCTCGAACTTGCTGTCCTCGGTCGCCGCTGAGGTCCAGGATCCTGTGCTCGCCGCCGAGACCCTGGTCGAAGTCGTCTACCTTGAACTCGACCGCGGCAACCGCGATGGCGCCCACGACGCGCTGTTCCGCGCTGCCAATCTGCAACCGCAGAGCACCACCGTGGCCGAAGCCGCGTTCTTCACCGGAGAGTCCTGGTTCGAAGTCGGCGAGCTGCAGAATGCGGTCGACTGCTACACCCTCGCCGCGACCGTTCCCGGCAGCCGCGTCGCGGCGCAAGCGTTGTACAAGACCGGCTTCGCGCTGCTGCGCGCCGACAACGTGTCCGACGCCGCGCTCGCTTTCGGTCGGGTGGTCGCCGAACACGAAGACTCCGAACTCCACGGCGAGAGCACCTTCCTTTATGGCGAGGCCCTGTTCCGGCTCGGCCGCTACCAGGAGGCAGCAAGCCAGTTCGCCGCGCTGCGCTCCAAGGCGCCGCTGCACCAGGTCATGCCCAAGAACCTGTTCCGCCTCGGCATCGCCGAGTTCCAGCTCGACCGTTTCCAGGATGCCAACGACACCCTGACCGAACTGGTCGGCAAGTGGCCGGACTTCCCCAACGCCACCGAGGCCGAGCTGTGGCGCGGCCGTTCGCTGGCCGCGCTGGGCAAACGGCGCGCGGCCGAGCAGGCCTTCGAGCGCGTGACCTCGCGCGACAAGGGCGTGCTGTCGGCGCGGGCGCTGATCGGCCTCGGCAAGCTGGCGATGGGTGGCGAAGAATTCGACGCGGCGCTGTCCCACTTCCTCAAGGTGGCGGTGCTCTACGGCACTGACGCCGAGGTCGCCGAAGCACTCTATTACTCGGGGATCTGCCTGGAACAGCAAGGCAACCGCAAGGGCGCCGCCAAGCAATACAACGAGATTCTCACCAAGTACCCCGACGGTCCGTTTGCCGAGCAGGCGAGCAACAGACTCAAAGCCATCCAGTAGCCTCAGCCCGTGAACACCATGTTGGAAACTCCACAACTCGCCCCCGCCGATCCGACGACTCTGAACAATCTCGTGGAGATGCTTCAGAACGGCGGCCCGGTGATCTACCCGCTGGGTCTGCTCTCGGTGATTTCGGTCGCCTTCATGGTGGAACGGTCCATGCGGCTGCGCTCCACCCACGTCGGCGGAGCCAGGCACGGCAACAAGGTGCTCGACGCTCTGGAACAGAGCGGGCCGGACGGAGCCATCCAAACCTGCGAGGGCCGCGAGAACTCGATGTCGCGCGTGCTGCTGGCCGGATTGCGCCGCCTGGGCAAGCCCTACGCCGAACGGGAAAAAGCGGTCGAGGACGCGGCGCTACGCGAAGTGCGCACCCTGTCGTCCAACCTGCGTCCGTTGATGGTGGTGTCGGTGTTGTCCCCCTTGCTCGGACTGCTGGGTACCGTCTGGGGCATGATCCTGGCCTTCGGCGAGATCGCCACCGCCGACGGCATCGGCAAGCCGGAAGTGCTTGCCCAGGGCATTTCGCAGGCGCTGATCACCACCGCGGTCGGTCTCGCCGTGGCGATTCCTTCTCAGGCGGCCTACTACTGGTTCCGCAGCCGTGTCGACAAGTTCGTGCGCACCACCGAACTGGTCTATACCGACATCTCTGACTTCGTGGCCACCGGCCAACGTCCGCACCACGGCGAAGCCGGCGAGCCCGTGGCAGCGGTCGAGGCGGAGCCCAAAGCATGAATATCCGCGACGAATACGCCGACGAAGATCCGGGGCTCAACCTGACCCCGATGATCGACGTGGTGTTTCTGCTGCTGATCTTCTTCATGGTGTCGACGACCTTCCTCAAGCGCGAGCGCGACATCAACCTCGACCTGCCGACCTCCTCCGAGGCGGGCACCGTGTCCGAGGAACTCGAGGAGTTGGTGGTCAACGTCTTGCAGGACGGCACCGTGGTCGTCGGCGGAGCCGAGGTGGACGAAAATGGTTTGCTGGTGGCGCTGCGCCAGGCAGCGGCCTTGGACCCGGAACGGCAGGTGACCATTCGCGGAGACCGCCTGACCGCGTACGAGCACGTGATCCGGGTGATGGATTACTGCGGAGTTGCCGGGCTGAGCAACCTGGCGGTCAGTACCATCGACGGAGGAAGTTGAGTTCTCTGACTGATCCTGCAGCCCCCCTAACGCTGCCTACAACGTGAAGAACCTGGGGAAGAACATCGTGATTCTCCTGGCCCTGATGGGGGCCGGGTTCTTCCTTGCATACATACGCTTCCGGCCGCACCTGACCGATTCGACCTCCTTCACCGACGGCGAATCGATCTACGACCAGAACAAGACCGAGGCGATCCGTTACGCCCTGTGGGAAGAGCCGCTCGCCTTTGATGGCCGCATCAACTCCGACGAAGATGAACTGCGTCCGGCGCTGTCGCCCGACGGCCGTTTCCTGGTTTTCGGAAGCGGCCAGCAAGGGCTGAACCAAGATCTCTACATCAGCGAGGTCGTTGATGGCGCACCGCAGGAGCCGCGGCCGCTGTGGGAGGTCAACACCGACTTCGACGAAACCGCCGCGGCTTTCTCCAACGACGCGCTTTACTTTGCCTCCAACCGCCCCGGCGGCGTCGGCGGCATGGACCTGTGGCGGGTGCCCTATCGCGATAGTGAATTCGGCAACGCCGAACTGCTCGTCGGCCTCGAGGTCAACACCGCTTTCGACGAGACCGACCCGGCGCCGGTTCCCGGCACCCTTGCGGTCGCCTTCGCCTCCGACCGCAAACGTGGCAAGCGCACCGACTTCGATCTGTACATGGCCAAGCCGGCCGGCGCCACGGGTCTGGCAGCGACTTCCTTCGTCGAACTGAACTCGCCTTTCGACGAGCGCGAGCCGGCCTTCGTCGGCGATGCGCGCACCTTGGTGTTCACCTCCGACCGCACCGAGGGCGCCAAGGGCGGTTTCGATCTGTACCGTTCGGTGCGCGAAGCGAGCCTGTGGCTGCCACCGGAGAACCTCGAGGGGCTCAACAGCGGTGCCGACGAACGCGGACCGGCGCCATCGCCCGACGGCTTCTCGCTGGTCTACTCGGTGCAGCGCGAAGGCCTTTCTGCAGACCTGTTCCGCGCCCGCTCACGCGAGCTGTTCCGCATGCCGAGCAAGCCGGTCGGCTGGATCGACCTGCTGATCCTGGTCGGCTTGGTGCTGGTCGCCCTGTTGGCGTGGCTGGCCAAGCGCTGGAACGCGCTCGACCTGATCTACAAGTGCTTCATGGTGGCGCTGATCATCCACCTGCTGCTGTTGTGGTGGTTCCGCGACGTCTACCCCCAGAGCGGGCCGGCCGAACTCCCGCAGCGCGAGTCGATGTTCAAGGTCAAGCTGGCGGTGTCGCCGAGCCGCTCCAGCGCGACCAACAAGGAGTTCGGCGGAGCGGTCGAGGCCGCGCGCAGCGAGACCGCCGAGGTCGCCAATCCCGAACGCGCCGACCACGAGCGCGCCGACACCGCCGAGGCTCTGACCGCCGCTCCACAAGTCACCGTGGCGCGGGCCGAGACGCAATTGGCCGAGAATAGTGAACGCCAAGAGGTGCAGCTGGCGGCGACTTCCGAGAGTGAGGCGTTGCCCGAGCAGGCGCGCGAGACCGAGGTCGCGCAACCTACCGAAGAAATCCAGCGGCGCACTTCCGAGGCATCGGGTCTGGCGGTTGCCGTGGCGGACGACTTCAAGGTGCAGCGATCAGAGCGCGCCAACGACAATCCCGAGCGCGCCACCGCGATGCCAGGGGATCCGACCGAGACCGAGGCGCTGCCCGAACAGCGCACCCAGACGCTGACCGCCCAGAACCTGGCCAACTCGCCGGAGTTCAGTGAATCGGCCAGCGAAATGATGGCCGAGAGCGCGGCCGAGAACCGCGATTCCGCGCAACAGACGCAGGTTGCCGTGGCCCAGCCGACCGAAGAGATCCAGCGCCTCAACGGGTCGGCGCGGACCTTTGAGGTCGAGGCCAACGACTCCAACGAGTTCCGCCCGACGGTGCGCAGCAACAGCGGGCCGGAGCGCCAGGCGATCCAATCGGAACAGATCGGCGAAGCAGGCGAGGTCGCGATGGCACCGAGTCCGGAACTTGGCGGCGGTCTGCAGCAGGGCACCGGCGGCTTCACACCTGGCGAGGAAAGTCTTGCCGTCTCTGCGCCCAACCGGCAGCAATCGGAGTTCCGCCCCGATGGCACGCCCAACTCTGCCTTGGCCGAGGTCGACGTCAACAACGCCGAGCATGCGTCGGACCCGTCGGCGTTCCAGCCCAAGTTCGGTAGCGAAGCCGGACCGACAGCGGAAGAGACGCTGGTTGCTGATCTGGGGGCCTCCAACGCTCCAGAGCGCGAGCACAGCGAAGTCGCCGCACCCCAGCGCCACACCGCCGACACCGGTTCGCTGGCCACCGACCTGGCCGGCGATCCGCTTCCCGATCTGACTGCGACCTCGCTGGCTCTCGACCGGCCGACAGTAAGTTCGCCCTCGGGTCCGCAGCGGCGCATGTCCGATTTCCTGCCGACCAGCGACGGTTCTCCGGTCGAGGCACTGCCCGGGATCGCCCTGGACGACGAGGCCTCGTTGCCCGAAGCTGCGCAACGCGGCCAACCTGGCGAAGAGACCGAGAGTTTCGAAAACGAATTGCTCGCCGGGCTGACCACCGCCGACGCGCCCAAGCGGGCGATCGGCGATCTCGGCGCTCCCGATCGCTCCGAGGTGGCGATGAGTTCGCCCGATGACGATCCGGCGGTGGGGCCGAGCTTCTCGCCGCTGGTGGTGATGGAAGAGATCCGCGGCCAGGAGCCCGAGGTCGCTACCATTCCGGCGCAACTCGAGCACACTCCTTATCGCAACCGCTTCGGCGGACAGAAAGACATCGCGCTGCAGGAGCACGGCGGCAGCAAAGAGACCGAGGCCGCGGTGCGCGCGGGCCTTGAGTATCTGGCGTCGATCCAGAACGAGGCCGGTTATTGGGGCAGTCGCAGCGACAAACAGGCCAAGTACCGTCACGTGGTCATCGGCAAGACCGCACTGTCGATGCTCGCCTTCCTCGGCGCCGGCCACACTCCCGAATCGGGCACCCAGTACTCGATGGTTTCGCGCAAAGCGGTCGACTTCCTGCTCGACGTGCAGGACTGGAAGACCGGCCACTTCGGCGATTCGGCTTCATACGGGCACGGTATCGCCACCTATGCGCTGGCCGAGTGCTACGCGCTGACCAAGGAGCAGCGCCTGCGCGAACCGCTGGAGAAGGCGATCAAATGGATCCTGCAGAAGCAGCACCGCTCGATCGATCCCAAGCTTGATGGCGGCTGGGGTTATTACTTCCCCGACGCCGATGGCTACCAGAGCGACCGCTGGCCGCGCGTGTCGGTGACCTCGTGGCAGGTGATGGCCCTTGAATCGGCGCGCATCGGCGGCCTGGAAGTGCCCGACGAATCCTTCGAGCGTGCCGCCAGCTACCTGCGCCACAGCGTCGATCCGCGTTACGGCTACGTGCGCTACTCGCACGATCCCAGCCGCCTGTCGAGCAACTACCCAACGCTGCCGGCGTCGACTCCGGCCGGTCTGTTTGCCGCGGCGCTGCTCGGTGAAGACATCGAGAGCAATTACTACAAAGACGCGGTTTCCTTCACTCTCGAACGCGCGCCGACCGGTTATGCATTCCGTGGCGACGACGCTTTCGTGCGCCGCGCCGAGGGCAACCTGTATTTCTGGTACTACGGTTCGCTGGCGATGTTCCGCCTCGGCGGTTACGCCTGGGACCAGTGGAACACGCGCATGAAAGACACCCTGGTCAACGCCCAGGACCAGGACGGCTCGTGGAAGCCGATCTCGATCTACGCGCGCTACGCCGGCGACGACTGGCGCGACAAGAGCTACACCACCGCGATGTGCGTGCTCACTCTCGAGGTCTACTACCGCTACTTCACCCCGCTGCTGTCGGTCCAGGCCAGCAAGTAGCGGCTGCCTGAAAGGGTTGCCCTTGGTCAGGGTGTGATCAAAATCGGCTGAAACCCGGTGCTGATATCCCACGCCTGGGTCCCGAGGCCGGCGATAACGGCGAAATAGATCGAATTCCCGATCATGGTGGCTGGGATCCTGCTGGAGGTGGGGCGGAACCAAAGGGTGGAATCACCGTTCGCATCCAGCTTCCCTTCCTGGTGACGGAACATATTGGCCGGGTAGATTCCCTGCAGGGTTGCACGGAACCAAAGATCCGAGGACAGTGGAATGTCCAGACCTGCGATGCCGCTGGGTCCGGTCCCGGCTAGGGAGCCCAGCAGACGATAGTTCTGGGTGGCTCTGTCATCCGGAAGATCAACCTCGAGGCGCACCCTTCCTCCTCGAGAGGCAGAGACCTCCTCAGGAGATGCTGACAATCCAGAATGATATCCGCCGGTCGCACCGGAAAAGAGATGGACTACGATTCCGGATGCGTAACCGAGATCCTCGCTAAGAGTGAATTCAGGGATTCCATCCCCGTTGACGTCAGACATGGAAGAGAAAGACGGTGTCTGAATGGAAGTCGTTTCGAATTGGAGGTTCCACAAGAACTCCGCCTGTTCACCTCCGATGGCGACGAATTGGCCGTCGTCATCCTTCAATAGGATGTCGGGTCCTGGCAGGGAATCGAAATGGGCATAATCCCATCGCCCTTTCCAAGCAGGGATCTGGCTGGTCCATTCCCAAAGCGAGGTGCCGTTGTCAGGCGCCAACCGAAGCAAACGAAGAGAGCGGTTTTCGGTTTGGCTTGACGAGAGGATGTCCTGGTCGCCATCCATGTCCAGATCACGCAAGCCAATGCTCCCGCCAAGTCCCTCATTGTGGGATTGCCCGGTGCGGCGCCATCTCAGCTGACCGGACTGGCTTTCGAGGACCCCGATGAGGCCCACTGCGGCCTGCTGGTCGGAATAGGAGGAATCTAGGAACACGACTTCGGGCGTTGTGTCGCCGTCCAGATCGGCCACTCTGAGAACCCTGGGAGATTCATATTGATCGGCAGGCAGATAGGACCAGAGAACCTGGCCGGTCGCTCCGTGAAAGGCCTGGATCTGGGTATGGCTCCCTGCGACAAGATCCTGCAAGCCATCATGGTCCACGTCCAGCATCTCAAGGGAGGAGGCCAAATCCTCCGTTGGGCCGCCGGAGGCCGACCATGTGGTCAGGCCGGTGAGTCCGCTCAGGAGTTCGATCATTCCGTTCTTCGCCCCTGCCGCGCTCTCTTGGGAGCGACATAAGACGTCTTCCATGCCATCGCCATCGAAGTCAGCCACCAGGATCTTGACCCCGAATTCCTGGGTGGGCCAATTCCCATAGCGCAGCCACAAGAGGCTGCCTGTCCTTCCATCCAATGCTTGAATGGCGCCCTGGGCAAGGAAAGATGGGTAGAGCAGGTCGAGGAAACCGTCGCCGTTGGCATCGAAGAGCGGGGGAGTGGGTTCGGTTGTTTGGAAGGGGTGATGGTGTTTCCAGATCGTGTGGCCATCGGCGCTGTCCAGGAGGGCCCATACGTGATCCCCCGACTGCCCCTGGTTGAATTGAATCAGGATCTCTTTGTCCAGATCTCCGTCGAGGTCAGGGAAGGAAATGCGTGGAAAATGGGCCCAAAGGCTGGCATCGCGACGCCATTTCAATGCCCCGGTAGCGCCGTCCAAAACGACCAGGAAGACGGGATTTCGATCGACGACTTCGGCGATGCCATCCCCGTTGAGGTCGACCACCTGGACGTCGTTGCCAAAGAATTGATCCTCGCCCCCGCCCCATACTTCCCACAGCAAGGCACCGCTCCCTCCTTGAAATACCACGACACGGCCCTCCAAGTTGAAGTCGCCAAAAAAATCCCACTGCCCGATCACAATATCCTCGATGCCGTCCCCGTCCACGTCACCGAATCCGAGGGTCGCGTGAACGTGAACGGTTGGGGAAGGGGGCCATTGAAACCAGACTTCCCCGCTGTTCCCGTCCAAGACTTGGATGGCGTGCGGATTGTGATTGGCAACCAAGATCACGTCGAGGACGCCATCTCCGGTCAGGTCGAGCGGCGGGGCGCCTACTGAGGGTGTCGTCAGGCAAGATTTCCAGATCGGAGCGGTCCATCCGCCCACTGGGCCTTCGCTCTGAAGGACGGGCAGGCCAAGGCTGATAAGAAAGGGGATCCACATGGCGAACAAGGATTGGGGAATCGAGTCGCGGGTCTTATGGCAAATCTCGTTCCATGGATCCTGAGTTGTTTTCTTTCGCATCCTCCAACTGTCCACGCAGATCTCCGCGCCCAGTGCCCCTCCATGCACAGTTATGATCGTGGTGAACCCACGCGCATGGTCTTCGCTTTCCCCCTGCTTTTGTGCCTGGCGCAGGATCCTGTTCCTGCGGCGGTGGATTTCACTCGTGAGGTGCGGCCGCTGCTGGCGCGGCGCTGTTTCAACTGCCACGGGCCGGAGCCGGAGAGCCGCGAGGCCGAGATGCGCCTGGATGTGCGGGATAGCGCAGTGGCTGTGCGCGATGGCGAGTACGCGGTCATCGTGCCGGGAAATGCTGCCGACAGCGAGTTGTGGTTCCGCATCACCGATCCGCTCGATCGAATGCCGCCGGAAGAGGCGGGGCCGGCGCTGACCGAGGCTGAGATCGACGTCCTCACGCGCTGGATCGATCAAGGCGCGGAGTATCGGCCGCACTGGAGTTTCGTGCCGCCGACGAAGGCGCCTGCGCCAGCGGTGGAGCCGCCGTCGGTCGAGATGGAAGATGGAATGGAAGATGGAATGCGGGATTGGAGCCAGTCCCCGATCGATGCCTTGGTGCACGCGCGGCTGCGCCAGGCAGGCCTGGAGCCGGCGGTCGAAGCCGACCGGCGCACGCTGATCCGGCGCGCCAGCCTGGATCTGACCGGCCTGCCGCCGACCCCCGAGCAGGTGCAGGGATTCCTCGCCGATGAACGGCCCGATGCGTGGGAGCATTTGCTCGACCGCCTGATGGCGTCGCCGCACTTCGGCGAACGCTGGGCGGCGGTGTGGCTGGACCTGGCGCGGTACGCCGACTCCAAGGGTTACGGCTCCGATCCCTTGCGCGAGATCTGGCGTTATCGCGACTGGGTGATCGACGCCTTCAACGCCGACCTGCCCTATGACCGTTTCACCCTCGAGCAGATGGCCGGCGATCTGCTGCCCGACGCCACGATGGAGACGCGGTTGGCCACCGCTTTCCACCGC
>JAJFFB010000117.1 GCA_021776925.1 Planctomycetota bacterium
CCGTATCCCATCCAGGGGATTAAAGTGGTGGCAATCAGGGTCTTCAACATCATGAGCGGTCGCTGGAAGCATCAATCTACCACTCTGCAATTGTCCATCCACAATTGAGAGTGCAAGAACAACGAAGCCCTTCCCAGCTTGATCTCCTCAAGACCCCGACCTGAGTATGGGCCACCATGTGGCGTAAGGCAGCCTGGCATTCAATGATTCCGTGTCGTCCAAATCGCTTTTTTGCGACACATTCTTGGCATTGGTCGCAGCCGAGGTCCTATCCGCCAATTCCGGACTCTGATTCCCCTGGCAATTGGCGCCCATCTGTGATAATTTCAGGAAAACCGCCCCTTTTTCCTGAAAGAAACCACCCGTAAAAATGGCGCAAAGCGTTGAAAACAAAGTCCTTTCGAGGATCCATGGCCGTGGAAGGGGTTGGGCATTCTCAAAAGTCGATTTTGTCGCCGAATTTGGCGAGGCCAGCGTTCACCGCGCTCTTTCCGACCTGGCCAGGAAGGACAAGATCCGTAGGGTCCTTCGCGGGGTCTACGACTATCCTCGAAACAGCCAACTCCTGGAACAGGCATTGGCGCCGGACTTGGATCAGGTCGCCCATGCACTGGCGCGCAAATTCAACTGGCGCATTCAGCCCACCCCCGAAACCGCCTTGAACCTTTTGGGGCTCTCAACGCAGGTGCCCGGGCGGTGGGCCTATTTCTCGGACGGCCCAAGTCGCCAATACGAGGTCGCCAACCAGGGCCTGAGTTTCACCCGATCGGCACTGAAGGACACCGGATTCCAATACCGGCAGAGTGGGCTGCTCGTCCAGGCGATCAAGGCTCTGGGCAAAGACCGCGTGAACCGGACCATCATCCAAAAAATCCGGGGGCAACTCGACCCCAGAACACGCAAACGCGTGCTCAAGGACACCCGCGCCGTGACCGGCTGGATTTATCACATCATCAAGGAAATCGCCGGAGACCAAGCGTAATGGACACCGTCGCCCGACTGCCCGCGAGTGAACGCAGCGCCCTCTTCTCGGAAGCCGCTGCACAAAGGCGGACGACTCCAGCCGTGATCGAGAAAGATTTCTGGGTGACCTGGGTTCTCCATCGGCTGTTCCTCCACCCGGAGCTCCGTCACCTTTTGATGTTCAAGGGCGGCACCAGCCTTTCCAAGGTCTATGGTTTGATCGAACGGTTTTCCGAAGACATCGACCTGATCCTTGACTGGCGCCCGCTGAGCGACGAAGACCCCCTCGCTGAGCGGTCAAAATCTCAACAGGAACGATTGAATAAAAAGATCTCGGCGGCGGCTCAACGGTTCATTGGCAGTACGGTGCTGCCCCAGGTTGCGGAAGCGCTCGACCAAACCTGCCATTGTTCGCTGGAGCAAGATGACGCCTACGTCATCAACGTGCGCTACCCAGCGGCATTCCCCGACACCTACTTGCGCCCCGAACTGCGGCTGGAGATCGGGCCGCTCGCGGCATGGCTCCCTCACGAAGAGCGATCCATCACCTGCTATGCCGCTGAAGCATTTCCAGATGTCTTCGATCTCAAGGAATGCCCGGTCAAGGTGATTCGTGCAGAGCGCACCTTTTGGGAAAAGGCCACCATCCTGCATCACGAAGCCCATCGTCCGCCGGGCAATCCGCTGCCTCTCCGCTATGCCCGCCATTACTACGACCTGGCAAAAATGGCCACGTCACCGATCAAGGATGCCGCCCTTGCTGACCTCGGCCTTCTGACTCACGTCGTCCAGTTCAAGCAGCGCTTCTACCCGCGAGGCTGGGCCCGTTACGACCTGGCCAAGCCCGGTACTTTATGTTTGGTGCCTGGTGCCGAGGTCTTGAAAGCGGTTGAATCCGATTACCAGGCCATGGCCTACCTGGTTTTCGGCGACCTGCCTGATTTCGACAAACTCATGGCAACACTCCAATCTCTCGAAGACGAAATCCGAGCAACCACCTGAGTCGGCGGTCCCGACTCAGAGCACTCCATGACTGAAATCGACTTCTCGCGCCGGGCGTGGCAAAGCGCCCTGGATGGCATGAAGGTCACCAAGCCGACCTACAAGGTGGGCCTTCTGTGGGTGGTGTTGGACGCGCTGGACCGGGGTAAAGCGCAAGCGAACGCCATCCCGGCAGGCGCCGAGCTTTCCAAGGCGTTTGATCAACTGTTGGATCGCCACCACGTGCTGCACAGGCGTGACTCATTCCGCTATCCCATACAGCATCTGTCGACGGAATCCAGCCCTACCACTCCGGACCGGATCTGGGAAATCTCGGCAGAAGTCCTGCACCCCTTGCCCCTCTTCCGCCCTGTCCTGGCCAACCCCGCCGAGCGGGCGTGGCTGCGCGAGCGCCTGCTTGACTGGTTGCGCGAGCGGGATCATCAAGAATGTGTCGATCTGCTCTCCGAAATCGACCAGCCCCACCGACCATGGACTCCTCTCGAAATCGAATTCGCCACTTCGTCCTATTTGCAGATGCTCCTGCACGAGCTGCGCGGTGAGGATGGCTCCAAGGCCCAGTTCCAGCGCAATTTCCGTGAGCGCTTCCCGGAACGGACCGAAGGCAGCATCGAGTTCAGGTTTGCAAACATCAGCGCAGTCCTGGAAGAAATGGGTTGCCCCACCGTTGCCGGGTACAAACCGCGCCGTCATGTCCAGGCTGCGCTGAGGGACCACTTGTATAAGTTGATCGCCAACCCACAATTCCAATCCCCCCTGGCCGAGGCTGGGAAGGCACTCGAAAGTCTCGCGTTGCCACGAGGCGACGCTTTTTCTTTCGAGGATGTCTTGGCCGAGCCGCCGCAACACAGTTTGCATCCGCCGGATCATGACCGGTTGTCCGAATCACCCGGATCCAGGATCCTCAAGGTGGACTTCGCCGCCCATGAAGTGGCGAACCGAGTTCTTGGCAAAGAGGGGGAGCGATTCGTTTTCCAATTCGAGCGATGGAGACTCAATGAAGTCGGCCGTGACGACCTTGCGCAAAAGGTCCAGTGGGTTTCCCGCGATCTGGGTGACGGTGCCGGCTTTGACATCCTGAGTTTCGATCCGACCTCCGAGTCAGAGCGTTTCCTCGAGGTGAAAACCACCACCTGCGGTTCCCGAGCCCGCTTCTTCGCCTCGCGCAACGAGGTCGCCTTCAGTGAACAAAACCCGGATCACTTCGCGATCTCCCGGGTGTATTCCTTCCGCACCCAGCCGCGCTTGTTCGAGCTCCATGGCAGCCTGCAAGAAAGCTGCAGCCTGGAAGCCCGGTCCTATTTATGTCGCCCACGTTGATTTTGCGGGTGTGACTGCACAATCGGCCACTGTCCAATGGCTCACGAACCGTAGGCTTCGGTTCCTTCCGACAGCACCCTTAAGTATTCGCTGTAGGCCCACATTCGATCCCGCTTCTTGCCGGTGATCTCGTGGATCATTGCCAGATCGACCAATGCCTTCACTGCACGGCGGGCGGGCGGTGCCGCGATGTTGAGATCCTCTGCCAGGCGGGGGATGGTCACCACGATGCGCCGCTTCAACTCACCGTGCACCCGAACCGCACTCCCCGCAGACCGTCCCAACCCTTGCAGGCGGTCTCGGTCCGTATGGAAGAGGCGAATCAGCCGCTGGGCGGTTTCTACTCCGGAAGTTCCTGCTTCGCGAATCCCCTCGAGGAAGAACTGGAACCACGCTTTCCAATCACCGCCTTTCCGCACCCCATCCAGCTTTTCGTAATAGGTTTCGCGGTGCGTTTTGAACCACAGGCTCAAGTAGAGCAGCGGCTCCCGCAGCATGCCGCGTTCGGTGAGCAGCAAAGAAATCAGCAGACGGCCGACCCTTCCGTTTCCGTCGAGGAAGGGGTGAATCGTTTCAAATTGCACGTGGGCCATCGCCGCGACCACCAGAGGCGGCAGCTGTCCTTTCGTCTCTTGCAAAAAGCGCTCAAGGTCACCCATGCACTCGGCCAGTTCAGCCGGCGGCGCCGGCACGAAGTGGGCGTTGCCCGGGCGTGTACCGCCGATCCAGTTCTGGCTGCGCCGAAACTCCCCGGGTTGCTTGGTCTGTCCGCGCCCGCTTCTCAACAGGATGCCATGGGTTTCGCGCAGCAGCCGGCTGGAAAGCGGAAAGCCCTCGCGCAGCCTGGCGACCCCATGCTCCAGCGCAGCGACATAGTTGGCAACCTCGACCACTTCGTCCGAGGGAACCCCCGGGGCACCCTCGCTCTCATGAGCCAGCAATTCCGAAAGCGAAGATTGCGTGCCCTCGATTTGTGAGGACAGCTGGGCTTCCTTGCGCACGAAGGAATACAACAAGAGCAGCGGCTCAGGCAGAACGCTGGCCACCCCGTCCAGCCGAGCCACGGCCTCGGAAGCCTCCCCCAGCAGCACCCCCATCGAGCCGCTCAGCTCCACCACACCCGCCCGCGGTAACGGATCAGGTATGAAGGCCTGGACCTGCTCCCCTGCCGTAGTTGTGGCTATGTAGCGTCCGGTTTCTGGCGTGGATTCCATGATGGAGGGCCCGACGCTAGGAACGTCGGTGTTCTTAGCCTCGACCACTAAGATCATTAACGCACTTTTTTGTTCTTAGCAAGCCATTTTGCCCGTAGGAAATCCAAGTTATGAAGAGCTATGTACACTTATGTCTCAAACTCCGTATAACTGGGTATAACTCAACACAAGTTCCCCAATGGACAAAATCAGCAATCCCTTCTCACCCGGAGCCGGTTCCCCGCCCCCTGCATTGGTGGGCCGAGACGAGATCATGGAGCAGGCTCGGGTATTACTCGGACGAATTCGCGCCAAGCGCCCAGAAAAGAGCCTGCTGCTCACCGGGCTGCGCGGAGTCGGAAAAACGGTCCTGCTCAACCACATGGAGCGCATGGCTCAGGCGGAGGAATACCACACCATTCTGTTGGAAGCCCACGACGGAAAACCCTTGGGCGAATTGCTGGCCCCCTCGTTGCGCCAGGTCATGTTCGAGCTCGCTCGACAAGCCGGAGCAGGCAACAAAGCGCGGCGTGGATTGGCAGTGCTCAAGAGTTTCATCGGCGCCATCCGCATCCGGGTGGGCGAACTGGAAATCGGCCTGGACATCGAACCGGAACAAGGAAGTGCCGACAGCGGCGACCTCGAGGTCGACCTGCCGGTTCTCTTCTGCGCAGTGGCCGAAGCGGCGGAAGAGAATGGCGCCGCGGTGGCCATCCTGATCGATGAAATCCAGTACCTCAGCTCCGCCGAACTGAGTGCCTTGATCATGGCCATGCACAAAATGCAGCAGCGTCAACTGCCCATGGTTCTCATTGGAGCGGGCCTGCCGATCTTGCCGGGGTTGGCTGGAGATTCCAAGTCCTACGCCGAGCGGCTGTTCAACTTCCCCGATGTCGGCCCACTGCATGATGCCGACGCCGCCATGGCCATCCAAGGACCGGTCGAAGAAGCGGGGGAACAGATCAAGCCGGCCGCATTGAAGGAAATCGTCCGGCTGACCCAAGGCTACCCCTACTTCCTGCAGGAGTGGGGTTACCAAGTCTGGAACCACGCCAAACAATCGCCCATCACCCCTCAGGACGTGCGCCAGACCTCAGAAGTGGTGAGCAAACGTCTCGACCAAAACTTTTTCCGCGTACGCTTCGACCGCCTCACGCCCAAAGAGAAGCAATACCTCCGCGCCATGGCAGAACTCGGCCCCGGCCCCCATCGAAGCGGGGACATCGCCGAGAAGTTGGGCCGCTCTCTATCCCACCTGGGCCAGGTCCGCGCCGGCCTGGTCAAGAAGGGCATGGTCTACAGCCCCGCCTACGGCGAGATCGCCTTCACCGTGCCTCTCTTCGATGCATTCTTGCGCCGAGTGGTGCCCGATTTCGAGGTGAAACCCTAGGCTCACCGTCCAGGTCCCTTTTCTCCTTGCCATTTCCAGGCCTGGGCCTCCACGCGTAGCTCCAGGTCGTCGGGGAGGGCGGAATACAGATCGAGGCCGGTCAGGGTTTCGATCGCGTCGATCGAGTGCACCGGGTCCGAAATGGAGCGCGCTTGGGGGGAATTCGGCAGCAGATAACAAAAAGCTGTCCAGGGCGGGGTCCCACCCTTGGAGTGGGCCAACACGGCTTTGAAAAAGAACTCGGGCACCGCCACCCGGTTGTTGCCAATCGAAGCTGCGTCGGGGTTCATCACCGGGCCGGTGACCACGTACAAATCGGAGGCGGTGTCGAGCAGGCCGCGGACCTCATTTTCAACCGCGCGCCATGGCCCCCGATTCAGGCTCGGGTCCTGGGGCGAGACGTTGCTGAAGTAGAACGACTGCGACATCGACGCCGCGGACCAGGACAGATCCTGCGCCGGCACCAAATGGCCGCGGTCATAGCCGGACAGGGAATAGTCGGCCGCGACGGCGCTTCCCGAGTTCACCGCCGGGTCAGAGCGGAAGTCGTTAGTGCGCTTCTGTCGGCCAAAGTCCATGGCGCTGGACAAGTGATGGGCGGTCCAGCGGGCCTGTTCCCAGGGTTCGAAATAGGCCAATTGAAAACCGGAGTGTTCGATGCGCTGAACCGCGGGATCTCCCCGGGTGATCACCACGGCCAGGAGTCGGTCCTCCCACGGCGAGCGCGCTGCTTCCTCAACGGTCTCACCAGCCGTTCGGGGGTCGGCGGCAAGCCCGAGCGGGGTCGATCGGAGGATCTCCCGCGGCCCGTTCAGAGAATGAAAGGCCCAGAGTCCAAGATTGGCCAGTAAAAACAGCGCCCCAGCCACTCCGGCGAAGGAGGGGGCCAACCGTTTCATGGCTCGGATGGGAGGAACCGAAGCATGACGCAGGCACGGAGCAATTCATGCGTCGTATCGAGCCCGTGCCTATGAGACGAGAATAACCCCCAAGTCCGGGAATCTCCAAAACCAGCATGGTTGCCGGAAGCTGGCTTTGCACCTGGTGGTGTTCCAGCGCGCCATGGATATGTGGCTTGGCCGAATGCGCCATTAAGTGGGCCAATTCGTGGGCCAGGGTGAAGCGCATGGGACCGTGGTTGGATCGGGTCAGCAGCACGCAGCGCCCGGCCGTCGGATCATGGGTGGAGGCTCCCGAAAGAGCGCTCTGGCAGCGATCCAGCTGGAGACGGCATCCTGAAAAGGGACCCCGTGGCATCCTGAAAAGGGACCCCCTCCACTCAAACAAGGCGGGCCCTCCCGCGGTGGTATTGAGAGCACTTGTCACAAGCCCCGCTGCCCCGTCTCAAGCACCACCACAGCGGTACGCGAGATGCCAAGTTGTTGCCCCAACTGAGCTTGCGTCATCCGAAATCGCTCCCAAACGCCCCCAATTCGCGCGCCTGAGTCAGCCGGATTTAGCCAGCCTGGGGTTACCTGAAATGGAAAACGGGCCCGAGCTGGTGCAGCGCCTTGACCAGCTCAATTGGAATAGGAAGCTCGGAAAATCCCAGAGTGAGTTGCCGTTTTCCAGATCCTTGTGAAGCAAGGTATATATACCTTGCTTCACATCCACTCGATTTCCCCGGGCACAATTCCTATTACTATGGTATATATACCTTAGTAATAGCCAACCGTTCATGCCCACCCACTCGCCCGAAACCCTACCGGCAGAACCTGCAATCCGCGCTCTGTTTGAGGAACTGCGCCCACGCTCCTATCGCCAAAGGGCCTTTTCCAAAATGGTGGCCGAGCACAGGCAAGAATGGGGCCTGCCAAGCTCCTATGGCTCAAGAAAGCTGCAAGAACTCCTTATCCAAAAGAAGCTCCTCGAAACTGCAGTCATCAATCCAGAAAACAAAGAGACTGCCTATCGCCAAATCAAACGGCTGGTGTGGCGCGGCTGCACCGCCCTGGAAATCGCTTCCACTCTCAAGGAAAAAGCGTACCTGTGCCACGGCACCGCTGTTTTTCTCCACGGATTAACCGATCTCCAGCCGCGCACCTTTTACATCAACCGAGAACAGACTCCAAAGCCTGCGCCCAAAGGCAAGCTCACCCAAGCGGCAATCAGCCGTGCCTTTGGCGGCAAGCAACGCACCTCCAAATACATCTTCACCTACGACGGTAATCGCTTTGTTTTGCTAAGCGGCAAAAGCACCAACCGCCATGGGGTCATTCATACTCAAGGCCCATCGGGTGAACCACTGGCGCTGACTGATTTAGAGCGCACATTGATCGACATCGTCGTACGCCCCGCCTACGCCGGCGGTGCCGTTGAAATTCTACACGCCTACCAAGCCGCCAGAGGGAAACTGAATCCCCTGAAACTAGCCAAGACCTTGAACGCTCTTGACTATAAGTACCCCTATCGCCAGGCAATCGGTTTTCTCCTGGAGCGCTCCGGCCATGCAGAAAGCGCGCTCAAGGCATTTCGTAAACCAGGGCTTGATTTTGATTTCTATCTCAGCAACGCCATGGTCAACCCGGACTACGACAAATCATGGCGACTGTTCATTCCACAGGGGTTCTAAGCGGTTCACCAATTGCTGGACAAAGTTGAAGTAGAAATCGAAGTCCGGCGCATGACCTGCGGGCAAGGTGTCCCGGGCTGCTGGCCAGTTCTCCATATGAAATTGACGATAGTCCTGCAGTTTCCCTAGAAGTTCGAGTGGCACGTCTTTGGCGGCAAAGATGGAGCGGATCAAATTTTGATTCACCGGAGAGCTGAGATTGACTCCTGCCTCCGTCACGATGCTATGGATATCATAAAAATCACGCGCCCTTGCGCTGCCTTTGGTTGCCCCCTGGTACTCCTTCATCTGCTGGCACAGCGACCTTAGTTTTTCTGCCGCAATCATGGCTTCCGAATAAACCAAGACCGAATTTCCTTCTATTTCTACCATGACAGCAGGTTTGCAGAACTCAAACTTGCTCAGTTCGATCCTGAAAATTTGACTGGATCCGCCCTGAGGCAAATTCCTCAAAGCAAGACGACGAGCGAAGTTAATATCTCCCTCGCATTTTTTCCACTTGACCTCTTCAATGACCTTGAACTCGGCTTTATAGCCTCCCCAGCGGGTTGACGCCTCCGGCTCAGGATTCTGTGGCTTGGAAACGAAACGCCAATCGAAAAGGCGCAGTTCGCTTCGTCCAATTCTTTCCGTGATCACTTGCTTCAGCCTGGCAGAAAACTCCTCCTGCGGTTCTATTAGATCCTCGGCAAGAGAAAAATCCAGGTCTAGCGAAGTGCGCTGCCCAATTCGGTAGATCAAACAGAGGGCGTTGCCACCTTTGAGCACCATGGTTTCGGCCAGAGCTGGATCAGAAGAAATCGCAAAAATGATTTCACGCCGCAGCCAGTGAGAGTCAATGCTTTGGGGATCCAATGTCACTGTTTCATTTCAGTTTGAGAGCATTTGGGTGATTTTCAGTAGGGGCTTCAGGATTCCGTGTGGGTGGCGTCCTTCGGGAAGCACGGTCCGGCAAGGAATCTGGAGGGTTTGGGAGTGAAAAACCGCTCAAGGCCCAGGCGCCGGAATCGGTTCTGGCCATTTACCCGTCTCCCCCCTTGTTCACTCGCCCCCAACCAGAAACAAGCCAAGGGTGCAGGGATTCGCAGAACATCAACGCGGCCGCTCTTCCCCCGAACCTCCATCACTCCGATGTCATCAAACCTGCGCGTGAACAGATAGCCGCGGTTGACGGGGCGGTCCGCGCAGAAGGCCTGTAGTCCGGCAAGGTCCCGCGCCGCTTGGGTGCGGTTGCGGTACTTGACCTCGAAGGCCACCAGCTGGTCGCCGATTTCGGCGACGATGTCGACCTCGAGCTTGCGGCGGCGGTCGCGCCAGAAGCTGAAGCGGGCGCCGCGAGAATGGTAGTGGGCGTAAAGGTGTTTGAACACCGCGGCCTCGACCGCGTGGCCGAGGGCGGTGTCGTCGTCGAGGAATTCGCGGCCCTTGAGCAGCACGCCGGGGGCAATGGACGGGTCGGCCAGGTAGTACTTGGTCTTGCTCTTGAGGACTTCCTTGCCATAGCCGAAGGTCTTCAGCGGATAGAGCAGGTGCGTCGCCACCAGCAGGTCAAGGTGGTTCTCGACGACCTGGCGACTGACCTGCAGCTCACTGCTCAAGGCGGTGACGTTGACCTCGCCGCCGTTCTGGATGCACAGGTAGAGGAACAGCTTTTCCAGCTCGAACACATTGCGCACTCCGTAGAACGCGGTCATGTCGCGCTTCAGCACCTTGTCGACGATGTCCTCGCGCAGGAGTTTCTGCAGCCTGTGCACCCCCTCGATCTGCGCGCACTCCGGGAAGCCTCCACGCACCAGATAGTCGTGAAAATGCGCGGTCAATCCCTCGGCCGCGTGGGCCGCGCGGCGCAGATCCGGCTCGGGCCACCGCAGCACCTGGGTCAAGGACGCCGGCCGCGGCAGTTCGGGCACCTCGATCTTGCGGATCTGGAGGAACTCATAGAAGGAAAGGGTCGGCAACTGCACCGTGCTCCAGCGCCCGACCCCCGACTCCGGCTGATCCCGCGCCAAAGGACTGGCCGAGCCGGTGAAGGCAATGCGCAGGCCGGGCACGAAGTCGACCTGGTGGTTGACCCAGACCTGCCAGTCGCCGGCGAGCTGGATCTCGTCCAGGAACAGATAGGCCGGGCCCTCCCGTTGCGGCTCCGATTCCTGCCAGATGCGGACCGTCTCCTCCAACCCGGCGAGCCTGAGGAGCGGATGGTCGAAGGTGGCATTGAGGATGTTGGACGGCGCCACCCCCTGCTCCAGCAGGTGCTGAATGGTCTGCAGCAGCAGGGTGGTCTTGCCGACCTGCCGCGCACCGCTGACCAGGATGGCGCGACCCTTCGGCTGCGCCGCCCAATCCCGCAGATCCTGAAAGGCGGCCCGCTTCCACTGCGGAAGGTCCGGAATGGGCCGCTGCTGCCACCACGGGTTGAACTGACGAAGCACACCCTGGTACTCAAATTCAGGCCTCAGAGGTGACACTTGAACAGGATATCGCCCTTTTAGCTATCTATACTTTACTTTTTGGCGTCGTTTTGGACTAAAGAAGGTCAAATCGCGGCATCCGCGCACGAGAAGGGCTATTCCGTCGGCATCTGGGCCAGAGCCTTCAACTTGGAAAGATCGATCTCACTGCGGCCCTGATACTCACGCCCGGCTTCGACGGCGCGGGCAATGAGGCCGTGGTAGAGGAGCCTGAAGTCCCCATCTACGAATTGCAGAGCCATCAGGTCATCGGCCTTGTGAATGGTGGCCAAGTTGATGGAGATGAACCCGGTCGTCTGCGCAGTGGTCTTTACGCTGATGGTGCGGCCTCCCGCAATCACGTCGAAACCGGCCTGGTTCACGCGACGGGCTAGAGTTCCATGAGTAAGCAGAGCGCTTTTGAACTCGCCGATCCGGCCAATAAGATGCCTGACTTCTGTAGGATCCACACCGAATACGCCAACCTCCAATTTGAGCAGTTCCAGGTACTCATCATAAAGGCGTTGGATTTGTTCTTGAGAGAGTCCACCTTCCCGCGTGGAAAAAGGTCGATACTCTCCGTTCTTCCATTCGCCAACGACAATGTCCAAGCTGGTGCCTTTCGGTTGGTGGGATACATCGCCTGTGAACGGGAACCGCTCACCAAGGAACTTGAACTTTCCGGAGCCGATGCGCTCAAATAAGTGCTTGTCAAAGGCGATGCCTTTGTTGATTCGGTTGTAACAAAGGTCGGATGGCAGGATGCTGCCATCTGAGGTTCCGAATTCTCGAACCACCAGCGACTTGATCTCCGCAGTGGTCATGATCGAACCCTCCTTTCCCTGGCAGACATGGAGGATTTGTTGATAAATCGTTTTCTTGGTAGAGCGCATGGAGAAAAGTGAAGGACCGGCGTGGATTCTAGGAAACCGTCAGTGGCTTGACCGAGGCCCAGCGCTTCAGCTTTGAATAAATCGAGTTGAAATTGTCGACACGCTCCACCCATTTTGAATCATCTGGTGAGCTGGATTCTGGCAAGAATTTGGGCCACTTTAAAAGGCTTGCATACCCAAGTTTTGAGGTTCGGAAGCGCGTTGGGACGGGATCGGGCTTCCCATCCGTGCCCGTTCCCTGAAAGTGATCTGCAAGGCGCACCTTGATCTCCCGGATTTCCTCGGCATTCATCGCAGGATGGTGGAGCTTCAAGACCAAATCACCGCGGTTGAATTCCAAGAAGAACCGTCCCTTCAACCCGGTTTGCGCTTTGAATGGCAACCAGCCATCGCTAGGTTCACCTTTGAAATTCATGATCGGCTCCCTTCCGGCGAAGTAGATCCACCAAGAATCCGACCGCCTTTTCCATGTCGCAGAAATGCCGTTACGCCCTTCCTCTTGAGCGTGAAAGTGTCTGCGGAAATTGTCGAAGGGATAAAACCAAGAGGCGTTGCCAATCTTGCGCGTTTCCTCGGCGCGCTCACGATCACACTCCTTCATGCAGTACCAGGAGCCCGTGCTTTCCAGATCTATTTCCTGGAGAAGTGCCTCTTTCCAGTCAGCCAAGAGCAGGTCTCGTGAAAGAAGGTCTGAGTGGGAGGGCCTCCCTAGAACCTCAAGCAGGTCTGAAGGGCCAACCTCCTTCCATTTGGATTCTTGAGCCTCGGCACTGAGTTCCAAAGTGAATCTCGATGCACCCAAAACTAAGAGGGCGTGGCTGACTTGTGGCTTCCCTTTTTCTCCCTTTGCAGCTGCGCGTGCTCCCTTAGCCTCATCATCTAACTGCTTTGGCCTCACAGGAGAATCCACTTTGGCCTCAAGAGCGAGCAAGTGCTTCCATTCCTGCAACTTCTCATCTGAAGTGCACCAGACGCACAAGTCCAGCCGTCTTTTTCCCAGCTTTTCTTCTCTGGCCGTCCAAGTCCAATCGAAATCATGTCCAGCGATTTCTTCTCGGGGCAACGAGAAAAGCAAAGCAAGTAGGTCGCGCCGAAATGCTTCCTGTTGCTCATCCAGGTTGGAGTCCTCCCTCCTCTCCAGATAGCGGGCCAAAATTCCGGTATGAACTCGCTCAAGCGAGTAGCCAATGGTGTGAATGAGATTATTTGTGTCGTATTTCATCGCAATGGGGCCCCCATAACGGCAGAGGGCGAATGCCATACCCTACCCATCCACCATCGCCCGCGCCTCTTCGCGCACGCGGTCGCGCAACCAGTGCGGACTTACCACCCGCGCCTGGGAGCCCCAGCGCAGGACCCAGGCGAGGGCCTCCTTGTCGCCGTCGATGGGGAGGCTGAGGGTCATGCCACCGTCGCGGTGTTCCTGGCGCTTTTCGCTCGGATGCCAGATGCGTTCACGCACCCATTCAGCGGCCTGGGGAGTGAAACGCACGCGCACCTGGAGCGGCTTGCTTCCTCCCTTGGCGGCGTAGCGGGCGAACACGGATTGTGCGTCGGGGCGGCGGTCTGCGTCTTGGGAAACAAAGGCCCACGTCAACAGCTGAGGACGCGCCATTCGCGAGAGCGCGTAGGTGCGGACCTCCCCGCCGCTTGGATAACGCGCGAGCAGGTACCAGTCGCCGCTGCGGCAACTCAGGTGCAGCGGCGCCAGTTCCAAAGTGGTGTGGCTGCGGCGGCCGGAGGCGCGATAGCACAGGCGCACCACCTTCTGCCGGCGCATGCCCTGCACCAGCACCTTCCATACCCCGGGCTGCATGGGTCGGTACTGCCCGCCATGGAAGGACAGCTGGTCGGTGAGCACCTCCGGATCGAGGTCGACCGGTTCCTGCAGCGCGCCGTGCAGTTTTTGGAACAGCGCCTGCAGGCCGCGCGCGATCGGGGTGCCGCGGAACTGCCCCGCCATGCCCGCTGCGACCACCAGGTGAAAGAGCTCCGACTCGGTCAATCGCACCAGCGGCATTTGCCAGTCGGCTTCCTCCAGGAACAGCGTGTGGCGGTGCGGGTCATAGGCGATCGGCGCGGCGTGGTCATCGCGCAGTGCATCGAGGTCGCGTTGGATGGTGCGCACGCTGACCTCCAATTCGTCCGCAAGCTGCCCCGCAGTCACCGTGCCGGCGCCAGAGTTGCCGCCAGCCCCTGACCTGCCGCCGACACCCGGACTAGCGCCCCCCTGCCGCAGACGAGCCAAGATCCGTTGCCAACGCGCCTTCTGAGGTCGGGTCGTAGACATTTCACCAGTCTATGCCATCCAATGGCAGAGGCCCACCTCAGACTGGAGGCATGAGATTCCCGATGAGTCAGCGCCCCGGCGCGCGCATACAGGCGGTGGAAGACGCGCGCAACTGGGTCATGGCGTCCAGCGGCGCCTTCGCCAACGACGATGCAATCCTTGCGGCCGGTCAGGTCCTTTTTGACCTCGGCCCGGCGATCGAGGCGTGCGAATGTCCGGATGAGTACCAGCTCCTGCGTGAGATGCTGGATCGAGTACGCCAGGAACTGCACGCGCGGCTCGCCACCACTCTGCAGGCGCACCAGGAAGGCGCCGCATCCGTGCCCATCGCCATCCCCATCTTTCCGAGTACCTGCCAACGTCATCACCTCGACGAACTCGAAGTCGAGATCCTGCTGCTGATGATCCTCGCCTCCTTCGGCATGCTCAGCGAGCGCGGCCGCGCCAACGACGTCGACGACCTGCAAAACCAGCTGCAGCCGTGCGCGGTGGCGGCGCTGCGGGTGGCGCGGGCGTTGGCGCCGGGAGGGCGGCTGGTGTCGTCCGGCCTGGTCGTCGTCGGCGAGCGCGACACGCCGATGGACACCAACATCACCTTGTCGATGGATCTGCTGCACGCCCTGTGGCACGGACAGGGGCGGCAGCCGTGGAGCTTCACCACCGAAGAGGAGGCTTACGATCGCGCCCGCAGCCTGGTCATGGCCGCCAGCCGGCAGATGACACGCCTCGAGGACGACGAATGCGGAAGCGGATCGCGCGCCGAGGTCCAGGAAATGCCGCCGCAGATCGCCGCGCTGTGCCAGGGCTACCGCGCCGGCCTCGCCGAGCACCCGCGCTGGCCGATCACGCGGATGCTGCACGGGCTCGACGGCCACGACACCATGATCTTCCTCCTGTTGCTCGGCAAGGAATTGGGATTCCCCGCGCCCGACCACTCTTTGTTCCGCGGCCACGGGTTGGTCTCGGCGCTGGCCACGGGGCCGGTGTGCGTGCGCTATCTGCTGCCGCGCCTCGGCCGCGCCGGCGCGCTGCGCAGCCAGCAACTGATGCGCCTGTGTGGCGGGGTGCCCGCCGGCATGCTCGAAGAAGACGACGCCATCCTGCGCGAGGCCGAGTTCGAACTGCCGTCGGCGGTGCGCAGACAATTGGGCATCCAGCGCCAGTGGCGCAGCCGCAGCGGTCGTTTGCGCCAGGCCAACACCACCCTCGATAAATTGGTGCTGCACCCCGAAGTCGCCGACGCAGTGCAGCAGGCCCTGGCCGGCGCGCGACAACCGCAACGATTGCTCGACGACTGGGGCTTGCGCCGTGCCATCCCCTATGGGCACGGCACCAGTCTTCTGTTCACCGGCCCTCCCGGGGTCGGCAAGACCGCCACCGCCGAGGCCATCGCCGCCGCGCTCGACAAGCCGATCCTGGTGGTCGACTACTCCGCCATCCAAAGCTGCTGGGTCGGCGAAACCGAGAAGAACCTGGTGCGCGCCTTCCGCGAGGCCGCGGACGAAGACGCGGTGCTGTTCTGGGACGAAGCCGACAGCGTCTGCTACAACCGCGACAGCGCCCAGCGCTCCTGGGAAGTGAGCCAGGTCAACATGTTGCTGAAAGAGCTCGAAGTGTTTGAGGGTGTGTGCATCCTCGCCACCAATCGTGACCTGGTCCTGGACCCCGCGCTGGAACGACGCATCCGCCGAAGGCTCCGCTTCGAGCCCCCGACCGGCCCGATGGCCGCCAAGATCTGGCAGAAGCTGCTGCCCCCGGAGCTGCCGCTGTCAGGGGATCCGGACTTCGATTCCTTGGGCGCCCTTGGGCTCACTGGTGGGCAGATCAAGAACGCGGTATTGGCTGCAGCTCAGGCTGCGATGGTACGGGAGGACGGGCGGGGTGTTTCTCAGGCCGACCTCTGGCAAGCCGCGCAGACGGAGTTCGGGAGGTGTGCGGAGGACCGATTGGGGTTTGAGGCGATTGGAGCGGGTCAGCTGGGATGAGATCGGATTGGAACGGAAGCCATCCATCCCTCCCATTGATTGTCGGCGCAAAACGGCTGGAACGTGAAGAAACGAGTCGTGGTCCACGCCGCCGGTTTCAACCTCGGACTGATGCTGCGGCAGCTGGTCGGGGTCGGGACGCCTCGGGGGCTGCAAGGAGCAGCTGTGGTGGTCGGGGATGAAGATCCCTTTGTCTTTGCTGCCTGGAAGGCGACATGGACCAGATGTCGCGAATCCTGGCACCGATGGCGATCGGCGCCGAAACTCCGGCGGGTCGGACTCGCTGCGTGATCATCCGCACAGAACGACCCCTTTAACCACGGCCAGTTAAGGACCTTTCCGGCAAGGTGCTTAGTTCTACTGGTGCGTTCCATAGTCATTGGGGTCATGGTTGCCGAACGGGATGGTGGTCACAGCAATTCAGGATAAGCCGGCCTGGTGGTTGGATCACACCCTCGAAGCCACAGCCGAAAAACCAACCATCACACGCATTCCAGGCCTAAGCGAAACGTCGGGGCTTGTGCATAACCCCCGACATTTCGTATCATCCCTGCCCTTGAAAGAAAGCCATGATGACCGAGCGCTACGCGTGATCCAAAACCTGGGGCTTGCCCGGCCCAAGGAGCTGGAAACTCATGGCATCACGCGTGCACACCTTGCCCGCCTGGTTCGTCAGGGTCTGGTGGACCGCCTAGGCCGCGGCATCTATGCCATCGCCGGCCACGAACCGACTGCGGAACACACGCTTGCACATGTCGCCAAACTCGTGCCGCAGGGCGTGCTTTGCCTGCTCACGGCATTGCGCTTTCACGAGCTGACGACCCAATCCCCTGCGGAAGTCTGGCTGGCGCTTCCCGAGAAGGCGCGGATTCCAAAGCTGGAGTATCCGCGGCTCCGCATCGCTCGGTTCTCTGGGCCGGCACTCACCGAGGGCATCGAGGAACACTTGGTGGAAGGGGTGCCTCTTCGGGTCTACTCCCCTGCCAAGACCGTGGCCGACTGCTTCAAGTACCGCAATAAGGTCGGGACCGATGTCGCTGTGGAAGCCCTGCGCGACTTCAGCCGCAGCCACCGAGGCGGCGCCACTGAGCTTGCCCACTTTGCCGAGATCTGCAGGGTGTCCCGCGTGATGCAGCCCTATCTGGACGCCATCGCATGAGCGGCAAGGCGAATCCAGCGGCCTCCGTCACCGCCCGCTTGCTGAATCGCGCCAAGGAGACCGGCGACGATCACCAGGCCCTATTGACGACTTACTGCCTTGAGAGGTTCCTGTACCGCCTCAGCCAATCGCCACTCGACAGTCGTTTCATCCTGAAGGGCGCCATGCTCCTTCGAGTGTGGACCGATCAACCTTACCGCGCGACACGCGACTTGGATCTTCTCCGCTGCGGGGATGGAGACCATGCCTCCATTCGGGAGGACCTCCTGACGATCATCCGAACACCCGTTCCGCCGGATGGAGTCCACTTTGACGGGGAACAGCTCTCGATGGAAACCATCCGAGCAGAGGATGAGTACTCCGGTACGCGGGCCAAACTCCCTACTCGCTGTGGCCAAGCGCGGCTCACGCTTCAACTCGACTTAGGCTTGGGCGACGCCATCTGGCCTGCGCCCATTTCTTGCACTTACCCCACTCTGCTCGATGCTCCTGCGCCGCAGCTTCTTTCCTACCCTCGCGAGGCTGTGGTCGCGGAAAAGCTGGAAGCAATGGTAGTCCTCGGAAACCGAAATAGCCGCATCAAGGATTTCTTCGACCTGCATCATCTTGCAGGCGAGTTCGAGTTCGACCGTGCAACCCTCACGGAGGCCATGCGCCGCACCTTCGCGCGCCGTGGAACTCCGATTCCTACCGTAGACCCGATTGGGTTGACGCCAGCCTATTGGGACGATCCGACGAGACCCGCGCAAGTAACGGCATTCGCCAGGCGAGCTGGGCTCGAGGTGCCAGGGAATCCCGGTGAGTCCATTGGGCGACGACTCCAGTTGTTTCTCACGCCGCTCTTAGAGGATCTGAGGAGTGAGACGGGCAGCCCAGGGCGCTGGTCGCCTGAGAGGCAAGAGTGGGGCGGTGCAACACCAGGCTGAGGCCATTGGAGCTAGCCTAGCCCGACCTATTCATGAGTCGTCCGATTTTGAGTCCTGATCGCGTTGATTTCGGATTTCCATCTACTTTCGCACCGACCGAAGAGCCCTTTATGCGCCCATTTTGAGTTGGCACTGGGTTATGCCCCCCAGCCCTCGTTTCATGGCGCACCTCTCCCCACGACGGAGACCATTCTTCCCCAATTCCTCTTAGCCTGGCCTGGCGCCCACAGCTTGGCTCGCCTGCAGCCAGTCTCCAAGCCAGGGCCAGTGCTTGGGACCGTGAACCACGATGCGCCGCACCGACACCTTCACCCGTACCCCGATCTTTAGCAGTCGCAGGCGCAGCGTGCCGAAACACCCGCTGACTGCCAAATCCGATACGGCAACCGCCAAAACCCCTGCCCCTCAGGAGAGTCATGCCAAAGGAATTGTCGCTTCATTGGGTCGGCGGAAATCTGGGAACCGGCTGTAGAAAATACCACAGCACCCTCCCCGTGGCAGGATCGAAAAACCCCGACTCACTGAACCATAGTAGAATCGGTTCTCTGGCCATTCCCAGCGGCGATCCCCATGCAGAAATTCTCACTCCCCGCAATCTCAATCTTCCTTCTCTTATCTGGGCGGACCGTCACTGCTCAAGTTCATGTGTGGCAAGTACCTGTGGAGATGCCAACCATCCAAGAGGCTATCGATGCCTCCGAGGAGGGCGATCGCATTCTGGTTTCTCCAGGTATTTATGTCGGAGCCATTGATTTTCATGGCAAGGGAATCGTACTCCAGGGTGTTGGTGGCGCGAGTCAAACCACAATTTTGGGCGATGTTGGAGCAAACCACACAACCGTAACGATTGGAGGCGGGTCCGAAGTGGCTCGTATCATGGGATTCAGCATCCGAAACGATCTCTTTCAATCTGGGAATTTGGCCCTTCTCTCCTGGGGAGAATCTGAGATCTTAAATTGCATTTTTACCGGCGAGTTTGCAAATCAAGGATCTGGAGGCGGCTCGGGGATTGAATTGAGAGGGTCCAATTTTATTGGGGCTTCCGGGTTTCGTGTGGGTCAAACTCCCTCCGGATAGAGGTCGAGTCCGCCGCAGTGGAAGTAGATGGCATGGCGGAAGCGCTCACGGTTGCGGAAGCCGCAGGCCTGCCGCTTGATCCTCTGGATCTTCGAA
>JAJFFB010000118.1 GCA_021776925.1 Planctomycetota bacterium
CAGCTGGGGTGCGGCGAAGCTGCGCGAGCGGCTGGAGGTCCATTTCTGGATCTGGGCGGCGTATCGGAACTACGTGCGCGGGGTGACGGTGCGCACGCGGGTGACGCCGGCGCAGGCGCTGGGGGTGGTCTCGGGGCGCTATCTTCCGGAGCAGCTTTTGTACTGGCGCTGGCCCGAGTGGATGCACACTTACGGCCAATGAAAGGGGCCAGGCTCTTGCGTTTGACTGGCTGTCTGGGACAATCCCCCCTTCCCCAATCGCCTGGAACCCCCTTCATCAACCATGAGTTCTACAGCTGTCATCGGTCTCCAGTGGGGAGACGAGGGCAAGGGAAAGATCATCGACAGCCTCGCTGACGGGGCTGATCTGGTCGTCCGCTATGCCGGAGGCAACAATGCTGGTCATACCGTCATTGTGGGCTCTGACAAGTATGTCCTTCACCTGATCCCCGGGGGCATCCTCCATCCAGGGACCTTGAACTTGATTGGCCGCGGTTTGGTGGTTGACCTCGAGGCCCTGCTCGAGGAAATGGACGGTCTGATTGCGCGTGGGGTTCCGGTAGAGGAGCGTTTGCGCATTGACGGCCGCGCGCACGTGATCTTTCCTTATCACCGCCACATCGATGGTCTGGTCGAGCAGTGGCTTGGTGCGGGTCGCATCGGCACCACCGGGCGGGGGATCGGACCGGCATATGCCGACAAGGTTTCGCGCACTGGTATCCGCGTCGCAGACCTTTTGCATCCAGAGTTCTTTGCCCGGCGATTGAAGGCGGCCTTGGCCGAGAAGAATGCGCTGATCGAAAAGGTCCATGGGCACGAGCCTGAGGACCACGCCAATCTGCAGGGCCGTTCCCTGGAGATTGCCGAGCGGATCCGCGCGCTGATCGTCGATGGAGGGGAATTGGTGCGCAGTGCTTATCGCGAAGGCAAGCGGGTTTTGTTCGAGGGTGCCCAGGGAACCATGCTGGATTTGGACAGCGGCACCTATCCCTTTGTGACTTCTTCTTGGACCGGCATTGCCGGGATCGCCGGGGGCACTGGCTGTCCGGCGCGGTGGCTGGACCGGGCGCTGGCGGTGACCAAGGCCTACACCACCCGGGTTGGCGAGGGGCCCTTTCCCTCAGAGCTCAATGGTGAGGTGGCTGAGCGGCTGCGCAAGGCCGGCAACGAATACGGTGCAACTACCGGGAGGCCGCGTCGCTGTGGCTGGTTCGATGCCGTCGTGGCCCGTTATGCTTGTGAAGTCAACGGTCTGGATGGCATCATCCTGACCAACTTGGACGTCCTGTCCGGGTTCGGTGATTTGCAGGTCACGACTTCTTACCGTCACGGCGATTCCCTTCTGCCCGGATTCCCGGCCGAGGCCACCGTGCTGGAGCAGCTGCAGCCCGTTCACCAGAGCCTGCCCGGCTGGAACGAGGACATCACCGGAGTGCGTCGATTTGCCGATCTGCCCGCGGCGTGCCAGGACTACGTGCGCTTTTTGGAGCAGCAGATGGGAACCCCCATTGAGAGGATCTCGGTCGGACCTGACCGCGAACAGATCCTGGTCGGTGAACATGGCCAATTGGATCTGTGGAATTGAAGCCTTCTCCGGACCTGCGTGTCCCGCGACACATCGCCATCATCATGGACGGCAACGGTCGCTGGGCCAAGCGCGGAGGTCTGATCCGCTTGCGCGGGCACGAGGCCGGAATCGATTCGGTCCGCGACGTCACCACGGCTGCCGCCCAGTGGGGGGTTCAGCATCTGACTCTCTACGCCTTTTCGATTGAGAACTGGCAGCGGCCGCCGCGCGAGGTGCGCGGCTTGATGAATTATCTGCAGAAGTTCTTGCGTGAAGAGCTTCCGACCTTGCTCGAAAACGGCGTGCGTCTGCGCGGCCTGGGGCGCCTGCACGATCTTCCAGACGACGTGCAACGTGTCTTGCGCGAGGTCGAAGCCGCGACCGCACACTGTGACCGCATGGTGTTGCGGCTGGCTCTCTCCTACGGCGGGCGTCAAGAGATCGTCGACGCCATCCGTCGCATAGCAGCACGGGTGCAGGCCGGTGAAATGAGCGCAGACGACGTCACCGTGGCGAGTCTGGGAGAGTGGCTCTACCACGCGGACATGCCTGATCCCGACCTGATCATTCGTTCTGCCGGGGAGCTCAGGTTGTCGAATTTCCTGCTGTGGCAGTCCTCCTACTCGGAATTCTGGTTCACTGAAACGGTGTGGCCCGAGTTCCGGCGCAAGCACCTGCTCCAGGCGATTCAGGACTATGGCCACCGGGTGCGCCGTTACGGGCGGGTCATCGAAGACGACCCCGCGGTGCGGAGCTCCAGCTAAGGCAAGAATGAGCGTTATTCGCACGCGGATCGGCCTCGGCACGGTGTTGGTGGCCTTGGTTACTCTGCTGTTTTACGCCGACCGTGCTTGGTTTCCTGGGATTCCCTCCACGCTGGTGATCGCGCTGATCGCGCTGGGCGCCCAGGCTGAGTTCTACTTGATGCTGCGCGACGCCGGCCAGCAGCCGCGCGTGGTGCTCGGTCTGGCCGCCGGCGGCGCCTGGCTGGCGGCGGTGGCCAGGGATTATCCGCGAGAGCACCTGTTGGCGCTGTGTACTGGCGTGGCCCTGGTCCTTGGCGTCCTCGAAGGGCGCACGCGGCGCGCGCCGCAACGCATCGGGGTGACCCTGCTGGCGGTCCTGGCGATTCCGGTGCTGCTCGCCTACCTGATGGAGATCCGCGCCATGGAGTACGGCTGGGCGTGGCTGATCTTCGTCGTGGCGGTGGCCAAGACCGGTGACAGCGCCGCCTTCTTCATCGGCTCTGCATTCGGACGCCGCCGCCTTGCGCCCAAGGTCAGTCCCAATAAATCGTGGGAAGGCGCGGCGGCCTCGGTTGCGGCGGGGGCGATCGCCGGAGGAGTGGTCGCGCACACCGCATTCGCATTCGCACCGCCATGGACCATCTGGCTGCCGGCCGCGCTGGTGACCAACGTCGGCGCCCAGTTCGGGGATCTGTGCGAGAGCCTGCTCAAGCGTGGCTGCTCTTCCAAGGACAGCGCCTCCCTGCTGCCTGCTTTCGGCGGCATGTTTGATCTGGTCGACAGTTTCTTGGTCGCGGCGCCGGCCCTTTACGCCTACCTGGTCTTCTTCACTTGATCCCATGCTGCGTGCATTTCACTGGTCACAGGTTTTTTGCGCTTCGCGGCGCCGGACGTTGGGTTTGAATTCCTGATGGAAAGCCGCATTCCCATGCTCTCGTTGGACGAGGAGAAACTTCTTCTCGGCCCGTACGACCGTCACGTGAAGCAGGTGGCCAAGCACTTCGGCGTGCGCATCAGTTCGCGCGGCGGCGAGCTGCGCCTGCAAGGACCAGAAGAGGTCTTGGTGTCTCTCGCTGAGCGCGTCGAGGGTGTTCTGCTCCGGATTCGTGGTGGCGCGGCCTTGACTCCGGCCGACATCGAACGAGAGCTGCTCGGCGCCGAAGACCGAGATGCTGCCAACAGCCGCCGGGTGCTTGGCGAATCCGGTCCATCAGCGCATGGCAGCATGCCTGAGGCGCGCACTCCTGCGCAGCAGGATTATCTGCAAGCCATGGAAAGCACGGAGCTGGTCCTGGCAACTGGACCGGCGGGCACCGGCAAGACCTACCTCGCCGTCGCCGCAGCAATTCGTGCACTGCACCGCGGCCGCGTCAAGCGCATGATCCTGACCCGCCCGGTGGTGGAAGCGGGCGAGCATCTGGGTTTTCTGCCGGGGGATCTCGAAGACAAGATCGACCCCTATCTGCGTCCTCTGTATGACGCCATGAGCGACCTGCTCGGACCCGCCAACGCGCGGCGCATGCGCGATCTTGACCTGGTCGAAATCGCGCCGCTCGCCTTCATGCGCGGGCGTACCCTCGCCCACAGTTTCGTCATTCTCGACGAAGCACAGAATGCGACCGGCGGTCAGTTGAAGATGTTTTTGACCCGCCTCGGCGAAGGAACGCAGGCGGTGGTCACCGGCGACCGCACCCAGAGCGACCTTCCGGACGAGCGCAGTGGCTTGGGCGAAGCCCTGCAGCGCCTGGAGGGCGTCGAGGGCGTGGCTTTGGTTGAGTTCGGACTCGGAGACGTGCAGCGCAGCCCGCTGGTGCAGCGAATCGTCGATGCCTATGGCGGCGAAACGCAATAATCCGCGCGTTTCTGTGGTCGTCACGCGCAGGTGCGACAAGCGCTCTTGGCTGGCAGGGAATGCATTGATGGCACGCGCGGTGCGACACACCTGGGAATTGTACGGCGGACCGAAACAGACCGAAGTGCAGCTGGTTTTGCTGAATGAGAAGGAACATTCACGACTTCACGCGAAATTTCTTCAAGATCCTACAGCCACCGACGTGATGGCTTTTTGCTACCGCGACGACGACCTTTACGGCGAAATCCTGGTCAACGTCGACATGGCAGCGCGACAAGCAAAGTGCCATGATCGGGGTCCATTGGACGAATTGCTGCTGTATCTGGTTCACGGTGCATTGCACTTGCTGGGCTTTGACGACCTTGATGCGGCAGCGCGTGCGCAGATGCGCGCTGCAGAGCGCAGGGTGATGGAGCAGTTGAAGCTTCATCTTTCCGCATAATTTTCTTGCGACGGCCTTTTGTTTTTCGTCCAATTTTTGTGCGGCGCTTCCTCCGTCGCTGCCTTCGTCCCGACATCCTCCGCACATGGTCAAACGCGCACGTCGCCCCAGGACCGAAAATCCGACCCTCCAAAGGCTCTGGAGGAAGTACCGGCGCGGAGAGTGTCTGAATTCGCGCAACGCTCTGGTCGAGTACTACCGCCCCCACGCGGCGCGGGTCGCACGTCGGGTCAAGTCGCGATTGCCGCGCACCGTCGAGATCGCTGACCTGCAGGCCGCAGGCGACGTGGGCCTGATCCAGGCGATTCAAAATTTCGATCCCGAGCGGGGCGTGCCCTTCGAGGCCTTCTGTGAGCACCGCGTGCGCGGCGCAATCCTCGACGAACTACGACGTCTGGACTGGCTGCCGCGGCCGATGAGGAACCGGCTCAACCAGAAGAAAGAGGTCATGGAGGATCTGCGCGGCCGGCTCGGGCGCAACCCGAGCGACAGCGAGATCGCCGAAGGTCTCGGCCTCAGCCTCGAGGACTACCAGTCCCGCTTCGGCCAGGACCAGGAGGCGCCGGTGCTGGCCGGTGGCAAGCCGGTGCACGATGGCGGGGACGGCGAAACTGGGCTCGAGTTTCTGGAAGACTCGCGGATCGAAGGCCCGATCGAAGACGCGCACCGGCGCGAGATGCTCAGCCAGATCGCGGCGAACCTGAACGCGGAATCGCGCAAGATCCTGTACAAGCGCTTTTTCGAGGGTCGCACCTTGAAAGAGATCGGGCTCGAAATGCAGATATCACAAAGCCGGGTGTCGAAGATCCTGCGCGGCATCGTTGACCGCCTGAAGGAACGCTTCGGCGAAAAGCTCGGCTAACTGACCGTGGACAAAGTCATTCCGCCCCACGGCAGCGTCTTTTTCCCCTGGACGGCGTCAGCAGAACCCGCCCCTATCTAAAGATAGGGGCGGAACCAGCTTCCTGGCCAGGGAACAAAACCACTTGCCATGGAACGAAAGCACTTTTTCCACGGCCAGCTAAGGCCTATCCAATGCCGCGGGTGGTGCGTGCGGCGCGCACCGCAAGGACCTCGACGATGATTTCGCGCAGGTGTTCCAGCGGAATCATGTTGGGGCCATCGGAGGGCGAGCTGAGCGGTTGCGGATGGGTTTCGACGAAGAAACCGTCATAGCCGGCCGCGGCTGCCGCGCGCAGCAGGAGCGGTGCGAGGGTCCAGTCGCCGCCGCTGCGATCCCCGAGTCCGCCAGGCTGCTGCACCGAATGGGTGGCGTCGAGCACCACGGGGTAACCAGGAGCTGCGAGTTCGGGTAGCGCGGCGAAGTCGACCACCAGCCGACCGTAGCCGAAGAAGGTGCCGCGGTCGGTCAGGAACACGCGCTCATTGCCGCACGAAGTGATTTTGGCGGCCGCGTGAGCTGGATCGGAGGGCGCCATGAACTGTCCCTTCTTGACGTTGACGCAGCGACCGGTGCGGCCCGCGGCGAGGAGCAGATCGGTCTGGCGGGCGAGGAATGCAGGAATCTGCAGTACGTCGGCGACCTCTGCCGCGGCGGCGCATTGCTGCGGCAGATGCACGTCGGTCAGCACCGGGACGCCCAGGTCCTCGCGAATTTGCGCCAGCAGGGCGAGCCCTCCGGCCAGGCCGACGCCGCGTCCCGACTCGGCCGAAGTGCGGTTGGCCTTGTCAAAAGAAGCCTTGAAGACCCAGCTCAGGTCCAGTCCGTGCAGGGCCTCGGCGATGGCGTGGGCGTAGTCAACCGTCTGCGGACCCTCGATCGCGCAGGGGCCGGCGATCAGCAAGGGCACCAGATCACCACCGAAGCGGCAATCGGATCGGATTTCAAGAGTGCGGCTCATCTTCGAGGAAGCAGGACCGGTAGGCGCGGTCCGTCCACCTTGAATTCTAGGGGCGTGGCGCCGGCGTAGTCGCCGTCGAGTTGTACCGGAGACGGGTGCTCGCCGTGAAAACGGACCTCACGCACGTGGCGCAGAACCACGCCCGGAAGCTTTTCCAGACGGCGCAAGCTGGCCGCGGCGACCATGGCCAGCAACGCGCTCCAGCTCACCTTGGGGAACAGTAGCAGCTCCCACAGGCCGTCGTCATATTCGCCGGCGGGCAGGCGGAAGGCGCGCGAAGCGTAGGTGCGGATGCCGGTGAGAATTGCAAAAGGGAAGGTGCCCAGCTCTTCTCCGTCGGCGGTCACCCGTTGCGGTGGCCCATTCCACTCGATCAGGATGCGGCGCAGCAAACCGAAATACTGACGCTTGCGGATCGGCCCGGTGCGGCGCAGTTCCATGCGCCGCATCAACTCGCCGTCCAGGCCGAAGCCGGTGACCAGCAGGCAGTAGCGCCTGGTTTCTGTCGATGCCGGCGGTGGCGAATCCGCCGCCTGCGTTGGAGCTTGGGAATCGCCAGGGTGCGCGGGTGCCTGCAGGCGCACGCTGGCGCTGTCGAGCAGGCGCGGTTGGCCATGCAGGACCAGGCGGGCGACGCCCTCGCTGCGCCGCGGCAGCTTGAACTCATTGGCGAGCAGGTTGGCGGTGCCGAGCGCGGCCAGGGCCAGCGGCGGCGCTTCGACGCGGTGCTCGGCGATTCCGTGCAACACGCTGTTGAGGGTGCCGTCGCCGCCGACCACAACCAGTCGATCAGCCTCGCTTGCCGCTTGCACCGCCCAGGCAGAGGAATCGGCCGCACTGCTGCCGACGTGGATCTCGCAACGGCAACCGGCGGCGCGCAGTTTCTCGGCGATGCGCAGGGCGCGGCCAGGACCGGCACCGCGGCCCGAGTTGGGATTGGCGAGGAGTTCCACGCGCATGTCGGCGCCCTTAGCCTAGGTGCGCGTGGACCATCCGGAAGAAACCAAGAAACCAATCCTGTTCACCGGAATGGGGGGGGTGCTCGGCGCAGGACTCGCCGAGCACTGCGCGCGTTACCCGCTGGACGTGTTGGTGGCTGGCCGCGTGCCACCCTCCACCCTGATCGCCGCCTTGCTGAGGAATCCCGGTCCCGGGCAGGCTGCTGCTTTGGATGGCGGCGGCACCGACCCCGGGCAGGCAGCGGCGGCGGGGTTTTGCGGCCTGGATCTGGAGCAGCCTGGGGCGGCGGCGGCGCTGATTGAGCAGCTGCGGCCGCGCGCGCTGCTGCACGCGGCGGCGATGGCGCGGCAGGATCAGTGCGAGCGGCAGCCGCAGCGCGCCGAGCGGATCAACGTCGACGCGGTCGCCGAGATCCTGCAGGCGTTGGCCGGCTACGGTGGCCGCCTGGTTTATTGCAGCACCGACCAGGTCTTCGACGGCGGCGCTGAAAGCTATTCCGAAGATGCCGCTGTGCGACCCTTGCACCATTACGGCGCGACCAAGGCGCGCGCTGAGGAGCTGGTCCTGGCCGCGGGACAATGCGTGGTACGCCTGCCCTTGCTGCTCGGGCCGCAGGTGGCCCCCGGTCGCATGGGAGCGGACCACGCGGTGCTCGCCAACAGCGCTCGCGGAGAAGTCATGTCCCTGTTCACCGACGAAGTGCGGGCGCCGGCGCGAGCGGCCCTGTTGTGGCCCGCCTTGCTGCGCTTGCTGAGAAACGAAGCGAACGGCGTCTTTCACCTTGGCGGTGCCGACGCCGTCAGCCGCCATGAACTCGGCCGCCGCGTGTGTGGGCGGGCCGGGGTGGAGTTCTTGCACCGCGCCGCGACGTTGAGCGAATGGAACGGACCGCCGCGGCCGCCGCGCCTGGTGCTGAGCTGCGCAAGAGCCGCAGGAGAACTCGGTTTCCGTCCGCCCGATCTGCGAGAATCCCTGTTTCCGATCGGCGCCGACCGCCATGACTGACGCGACCGCAAGCACCCTTCCGACCCGCTACACGCCCTCCCAGTTCGAACACCAGGTCTACCAGGACTGGGAAGAGAGCGGCGCCTTCGCCCCCGCTGCCGACAGCGGCGGGCGTCCGCCCTACGTCATCATGATGCCGCCGCCCAACGTGACCGGCGTCCTGCACATGGGGCACGCGCTCAACAACACGATGCAGGACATCGTCATCCGCCACCGGCGCATGGCCGGATTCGACGCCCTGTGGCTGCCTGGCACCGATCACGCCGGCATCGCCACCCAGGCGGTGGTCGAGAAAAAGCTCTACCAGGAACGCAACCTGACCCGCGAAGGAATCGGTCGCGAGGCCTTCCTCAAAGAGGTTTGGGACTGGAAGGAGCACCACGGCAACACCATTCTCAGCCAGCTACGCCGCCTCGGCGCCAGCTGCGACTGGTCGCGCACCAAGTTCACCCTCGACGACGACATGAGCGAGGCGGTGCGCGTGTCCTTCGTGCGCCTATGGGAGCAGGGGCTGGTCTATCGCGGCGCGCGCCTGGTCAATTGGGACTGCAAGCTGCAGACCGCCGTATCCGACGACGAAATCGAATACGTCGAACGCAAAGGCCATCTGTGGTATCTGCGCTATCCGGTCAAGGACAGCGATGAGTTCGTGACCGTGGCCACCACGCGCCCTGAAACCATGCTCGGCGACAGCGGCGTGGCGGTGCATCCCGACGATGAGCGCTTCCGCCACCTGATCGGGCGCAGCCTGATGCTGCCGTTGGTCGATCGCGAGATCCCGCTGGTCGCTGACGAGTCGGTGGAAGCCGCCTTCGGCACCGGTGCGGTCAAGGTCACCCCAGGGCATGACCCGGCCGACTACGAACGCGGCCACCGCCACAGCCTGCCGATCATCAACGTGCTGGAGAAGGACGGCAGCATCAACGAAAACGGCGGCCGCTTTCAGGGGTTGTCACGGGAACAGGCGCGCGAGCAGGTGGTCGCCGCCTTCGACGAATTGGGGCTGCTGGAAAAGGTCGAAGACCACGTCCACAACGTCTCGCTCAGCGACCGCTCCAAGACCGCGATCGAACCGTTGGTATCAGAGCAGTGGTTCGTCAACATGAAGGAACTCGCCGCGCCGGCGATCGACGCCGCGCGCAGCGGCAAGCTACGCTTCAAACCCGAGCGCTGGCAGAAGGTCTATCTCGACTGGCTCGAGAACGTGCGCGACTGGTGCATCTCGCGCCAGTTGTGGTGGGGGCACCGCATTCCGGTGTGGTACGACGAAGACGAACTGGCCGTGGCCTCGGTCGCCGACCTCGAAATCGGCGCGCCGCACCCCAACAGCGGCAAGCCGATCGTGCGTCAGGACGACGACGTGCTCGACACCTGGGCCTCCTCGTGGCTGTGGCCTTTCGCCACCCTCGGCTGGCCGCAGCAAACGCCCGACCTGGCCCGCTTCTACCCGACGCAGTTCCTCTCGACCGCGCGCGACATCATCTACCTGTGGGTGGCGCGCATGGTCATGGCCGGCTATGCCTTTACCGAGGGCGACGACAAGCTGTGCTTCTCGACCTGTTACATCCACGCCAACGTGCTCGACGCCAAGGGCCGGCGCATGTCGAAATCGGCCGGCAACGGCATCGACCCGGTCGAGATGATCGAGCAATACGGAGCCGACGCGGTGCGCTATTCCCTGATGATCCTGACCCGTGAGGGCCAGGACGTGAAGCTCGCCACCAACCGCTTCGAGCTCGGCCAGCGTTTCTGCAACAAGATCTGGAACGCCGCGCGCTTCGTCCTCGGCCACCTTCAGGACGAAGTCGCCACCGACCACGGCGACGCGCTGGAGGACCGCTGGATTCGCGCGCGTCTGGCTCAGCTGACCACCGAGGTCGGCCGCCACCTCGACGACTACGACTTCCACGACGCCGCCACCGCGCTCTACCGCTTCACCTGGGACGACTTCTGCGACTGGTACCTGGAAGCCGCCAAACGCCGCCTGCGCGCGGCCCAGGACGCCGCAGCAGACAGCCCCGCAGCTACCGACGCCGCCCGCGTGCGCCGCACCCTCGGCGACACCCTCGCCACCCTGCTCAAACTGCTGCACCCCTTCACACCCTTCCTCAGCGAAGCTCTGTGGAGCGAACTCCCCGCCGCCTTCCGCAACGGCGAAGAAAAACTGATCACCGCCACCTGGCCGCAATCCGCCGGCCACCCCGATCCCGCAGCCGAAGCCTCCTTCGCCGCGCTCCAAGACGTGGTGCGCGGCTTCCGCAACGTAAGAGCCCTCCTCGAACTACCGCCGGCAGAAAAACCCGCCGGCGTACTCGCCGCCGAAACCCCCGCGGCCAGCGCCGACCTAGAAGCCAACGCAGCCCTGCTCTGCGCCCTCGCCGGCCTATCCCAATTCAAAACCACCCCTCCTGGCAAGGCCCATCCCCGCTGTGGCACCGACCTGACCCTGGCCGGCTCGGTCTACCTGCCCTTCGGCGCCGACACCGACGCCACCAAGCTCCAAACCTCAATCGAGCGCAAACTCAAAAAGGTCCAAGGCGGCATCGGTGGCATCGAAAAGAAGCTCTCCAACCCACGCTTCCTCGAAAACGCCGACGCCGAAGTCGTCGAATCCGAGAAAGCCCGCCTGC
>JAJFFB010000119.1 GCA_021776925.1 Planctomycetota bacterium
TCGTTCCATGGCAAGTGGTTTTGTTCCCTGGCAAGGAAGCTGGTTCCGCCCCTATCTTTAGATAGGGGCGGGTTCTGCTGACGCCGTCCAGGGGAAAAAGACGCTGCCGTGGGGCGGAATGACTTTGTCCACGGTCAGTTAGCGCCGTAGGCGCGCAGACGCAGCCAGGCGCCCGGCCGATTCCCAACGGCAATACAAACTAATCCATCAAAGCAAAAGTCGAGGCCACAAACACCCCGTCCTCCACCTCACCATCCGCCAACCCTTGCAGGCCGGACTTGCCGCAGAAAGGCATGGCACCGAGGTCAACGGGCAGATTGAGTTCAACGAACTTGCCGTCGACCTCGATGTATTCACCGCAATGCCCGATTTCGTCGAGGGCGCAGCCGCACTCAACGGAGAATTGGTGGGCCGTTTCCGAAGGAGTGGCTGGGTTCGAGGTGAGCTTGGCCGGATCGCCACCAGAGTCGCTCGGGTTGCTGACTTCGGTTGAGGTCTGCGTTTCGGTGGGCTCCTCGTCGCTGCCGCAGGCAACGAGGGCCAGGAGCAGGATGGGCAGGGTCAGGCAGGTCTTGTGCATGCGCGCCACTTCAACACGCCTTGCCCCCCTTGTCCAGGGAGAGCTGGGCAGGCCTGCTAGCGGTAGCGGCGGATGACGCTGCTGACCACCCCGCGGATGGACAATTCGCGGCGGTTGGCGTAGATCGGGGCCACCGCCGGGTTGGCGGGCTGCAACATGACCGTTTCTGCGGATTGCGGGCGGAAATACTTGAGGGTGGCCTCTTCGATGCCATCGCGTTGCAGGACTGCGACCACGATATCGCCGGATTGAGGCTGCTGGTCGCGGTTGACCAATACCAGGTCGCCGGACTGGATATGTGCTTCGATCATGGACTCGCCGTTGACCTCGAGCAGGAAGGTGGATCCCTGCGGCCGCAGGAGTTCCTGCAAACTCTGGCCTTCGTTCTGTTCGATGGCCTCGATCGGGCCGCCGGCGGCGATTCGGCCGACCAGTGGAATGGGTTCTTGCCAGGTCAGTGCGCCAGCAGGCGGCTTGCCTTCAAACGCCCGGCGCCCGTCCTTGCCGCTGGATGCGGAAGCCGGAGCGAATTCGACCTTGGGCGCGGGGCGCAGCAGCTGTTGGCCCACCTCGGTCAGGTCCAGGCCCCTCGAGGCGCCGGGCAGGAGGTTTTCCAGGTAGCCCTTTTGCAGCAGGGCTTGGATGTGGCCGTAGACCGTAACCCGGTTGACGCCAAAATGCTGCCCCAGTTCTTCTAGGGTGGGGGCAATGCTGTGGTTGATCTGATAGGCGGCAAATGCCTTGAGGACATCCATCTGGCGTCGGGTCAGAGGTGGGTGACTCATTGGTTTGCGAGTGGTCTGGAGGGGGACCCGAAGAGGGGCTTCAAGTCGTTCTGCGGAGGAAGTAGAGCAGGTCCCGGATTGGCTCAGAGCAAGATCAGGGCGAGGATCAGGACGCCGACCAGAAGGGAGGATTCCCATTCCTGGTGGCGCTGGGTTGAGGATGGCGATTTCATTTGGACGGGGTTTGTTCGGGGATGGCTTGCCTGGTAAGCGCGTGGGCTAACAAAGGCCTAATGAGGATATCGGCAAACAGAAGCCTAACGAGCCTCTTTCTTCCTGCTTTTTCTGCAAGATCCTTGATTGGCCCTGTTTGCGACCACGGGAGGCCCCGGTTGCCGGTCCATCATGGGTACAATTTCGGCTGCATGGTTCCACAACCGGGCTCTTCCTACCTTCCTTGCTCGCCGTTGGCGCGCCTCGGGCAGCCACTGCGGCAGTTGCCGGTCTATCACTCCGATCTTCTGGTGGTGGGGTCCGGGGTGGCCGGGCTTTCCTGCGCTTTGGCGGCGGCGGAAGAGGGCTGCCACGTGATGGTGCTGAGCAAGGGCGCCCTGTCCAACACCAATACTGCCTTTGCCCAAGGCGGAATCGCCGCGGCGATGGGGCAGGATGACCGGCCTGAACTCCACGCCGCCGACACCCTCGACGTTGGCTACGGCTTGTCCGACCCGGAACCGGTGCATTGCTTCACCCAAGCCGCTAGGAATGCCATCCAGTGGCTGATCGACGCCGGTATGCAGTTCGACCGGGATCCGGGGCGCGGGCTGAGCCTGGCTCGCGAGGGCGGCCACCGAGTGGCTCGCGTGTTGCACAGCGGCGGGGCGGCCACCGGGCGTGAATTGCAGCGCGTGCTCTCGGCTCGCGCGCGCAACAACCGTCAGATCGATTTGTTTGAGCACTTCAGCGCGGTCGAACTGCTGAAGGACGCCGAGGGCCAGGTGCGTGGCCTGGTGGCCTTGCGCCGTGGTCGCGGCACCC
Organism: Planctomycetota bacterium; assembly: GCA_021776925.1. Taxonomy (GTDB): domain Bacteria; phylum Planctomycetota; class UBA1135; order UBA1135; family UBA1135; genus JAJFFB01. The sequence continues at coordinate 2,344 of JAJFFB010000119.1, forward strand.
CCCCCCAAGCGGTAGTCTTCGAATCGCGCGCCGTGGTACTTGCCACCGGTGGGGGGGGGCAGATTTTTCGCGAGACCACCAATCCGCAGCTTGCCACCGGTGACGGCCTCGCCATGGCCTTGCGCGCCGGGGTCGAACTGCAGGACCTGGAGTTCGTCCAGTTTCATCCGACCATTCTTTACCTGGCCGGCGCGGCTCGTTTCCTGATCAGCGAAGTCACCCGCGGCGCCGGAGCGGTGCTGCGTGACCGCCACGGCGCGGCATTCATGCAAGACGTGCATCCGTTGCGCGACCTGGCGCCACGCGACGTGGTCAGCCGCGCGATCTTCGAGACCATGGTGCGTAGCGGCGACACCCACGTCTCTCTGGACCTGACCGCAGTTGAAGATCCGGCGTCGCGTTTCCCCGAGTTGTCGCGCATCGCTGGATTATTCGGCATGGATCTGGCGCGAGATCCGATCCCGGTTCGCCCAGCGGTCCATTACATGGTGGGAGGGGTGCGCGCCGACCTCGACGGGCGCACCAATACCGAGGGATTGTGGGCGGTTGGCGAGTGTGCTTCGACCGGCTTCCACGGCGCCAACCGCATGGGCTCGAACAGCCTGCTCGAGGGTTTGGTTCATGGGCGCCGCGCCGGGCGGGCGCTGGCCGGTGATCTGCCCCGCCAGGAACGACGCTTCCTGCTTCCTGGGCGTGGGCGGCCGCCGCGTTCCGGCGAAGCTGAGCTCAATCTGCTCGACATGACCTATTCACTGAAGTCCATGATGTGGCGGCAGGTGGGCATCGAGCGCGATGCCGCCGGCCTCAAGGACGCCCTGACCAACCTGCACACCTGGGAGGGCTACCTGGCGCGCCTCGGTCCGTTTACCCCAGAGGCGGTCGAAGTCGTGAATATGGTCCAGGTCGGTGCGGCGATTGCCCAGTCCGCGCTGTTCCGTTGTGAGTCCCGCGGCACCCACTACCGCACCGACCATCCTCGCACCGAAGAAGATTGGAACTGCCACAGCCTGATGTGGAAAGAAAACAGCGGCCTGCGCTGGGCCACCCGGCCGGTGCCGGGCAGTGGTCAAGCCTCGCCTGATCTTCCCGCTTCCGACCTGACTTCGTGAGTTTCAAGACCCAACCCACGCGCAAGGAGGCCGAGCTCGCAGTCGTGGCGGCCCTGGTCCTGCCCGAGAGCGATGCCGCCGAGGCGGTCGATCCTCTGGCCGAAATCCGCAGCCTGGCCGAGGCCGCCGGAGCGCGCGTGGTCGACTCCATCTGCCAGCGGCGGGCGCGCCCGAACCCGCGCGCGGCCTTCGGCAAGGGCAAGATCGAGGAGATCAGGCTGCTGTGCCGACAGTTGGGCGCCACCCTCCTGATCGTCGATTTTGATCTCAGCCCGAGCCAGGGGCGCAACCTGGAAGAAGATATCGGGGTGCGCGTGGTCGACCGCACCGAGCTGATCCTGGACATCTTCGCCAGCCGCGCGAGCACCCGTCAGGCGCACCTGCAGGTCGAGCTGGCGCAGCTGCAATACATGAAGTCGCGCTTGCGCCGCATGTGGACCCACCTCGAGCGCACCGAAGCTGCGATCGGCACGCGCGGCCCGGGTGAAACGCAGCTCGAATCCGACCGCCGCATGATCGACCACAAAATTGTCGACCTGCGCCGCCGTCTGGCCCAGATCGAGCGTCGCAGCCACCGCCAGGCGGTGCAGCGTCTGGATCCGAACACGGTTTCGCTGGTCGGCTACACCAACGCCGGCAAGTCCTCGCTGATGACCGCCCTGTCCGGCGCCGAGGTGCTGGTGGCGGACCAGCTCTTCGCCACTCTCGATACGCGGGTACGCAACTGGCACCTGCGCGACCGGCGCCTGGTCATGCTCGCCGACACCGTCGGCTTCGTGCGCGACCTGCCTCACCACCTGGTGGCCTCCTTCCACGCCACCCTCGAAGAAACGCTGAACGCCGACCTGCTGCTACACGTCTGCGACGCCAGCGACCCCGACCTGGAGATTCACCTGCGCGCCGTAAAGAAGGTACTCGCCGACCTCGGGGCGGTGGACATTCCATCTCTGCTGGTCCTCAACAAAGCCGACCTGCTCAGTCCTGATGACCGCCTGGCCTTGACGGCGCAATTCCCCAATGGGCTGCTGCTCTCCGCGCACAGCAAGGAGGGCTTCGAAAGCCTGGACCAGGCCATTGCCGCGCAGTTGGATCGATGGTCCCTGCACCTGGATCTGCAGGTGCCGGCGGGCGCGGGCCGTCTCCTCGCCGACCTGCAGCGACTGGCGGCGATCGACAGCGCCGATTTCCACGGCGCCCACTGGCACGCGCGGCTGCGTCTCAGTGCGCGTCACTGGTCGCGGCTGTGCCCGGAACTCCGGCAGCAAGGAGGCACCTTTCGCAGCATCCCCGGCAACGGCCACCTCGAAGACGCCGACCTGATGGGGGGAGCCACCCGTTCCGACGACCGGATTCAGGGAAGCTTGGGCGGCGAATAGCCCGGGAAGACCGGCAGCACCAATTCCTGGCCAAGCCCGAGGTTGGACGGATCATCCATGCCGTTGGCCATGGCGACGCGGTCGATCAGGTCTTCGCTGGCCTTGCCGTAGGCGCGCAGCAGGATGCTGTACAAGGTGTCGTTGTCCTGGACCTGATAGCGCACGGCTTGGGCCCCCGCCGGATCGGAACCGCTCTCACCAGTGCCCTGCTCTCCCGAAGCCGGATCGCTGCCGCCGGGGTAAGCGCTTGGATCGCTGCTGCCCGCCGCAGGATCGGGATCATCGGCTCCAGGATCGGCGTTGGGATCACCTGAGCGCGGATCGGAAGCGGGATCGCCGCTGCCGGGTGCACCCGCGCCATTTCCGGCGGAGGCCGGATCGCTGCCGCCGGGGGGAGCGGTCCCCCCGGGGCCGGCCGCGTCTGGCTCCTGCTCAGGGGGCAGGATGCCGACCATGGCCAGACCAGAATCGGGATCGGGTTCCTGTCCTGCTTCGACCTGGTTGGAAATCTTCCAGGCGACCGCGAGGGCCAGGATGACGATCAGGCCACCCAGGGTTGCTAGCGAGCGCATGGCTGCAGAATATCCGCCGCAGCGGCCGAATCCCAGCATCAAGCGGGATTCGACCGCAACCCATGCTCAGGCCGGCTGACTCGCGCTGTCTTGCACCTTGGCACCTGCGACCATCTTGTGGCGCGCCCAGCGGTCGAGGTACAGGAGCATCGGGCTGGCCACGAACATCGACGAGTAGGTGCCGACCACCACCCCGATCAGCATGGCGAAGGAGAATCCCTCGAGCACGTTGTGGAAGGGACGGTTGGCCATGAACATCACCAGCACGACAAAGAAGGTGGTGACCGAGGTCAAGATCGTGCGGCTCAGCGATTGGTTGATCGACAGGTCAATGATGCTCTGGAAGCCCTCCTTGCGGTAACGGAGGTTCTCCCGTACCCGGTCAAAGACGACGATGGTGTCGTTCAGCGAGTAGCCGATGATGGTCAGGAAGGCGGCAATGATCTCGAGGTTGATCTCGACCTGGACAATGCCGATGCTGTGCACCAGCGCCAGAGCACCTAGTGTGATCGACACGTCGTGGAACACCGCGACCACCGCGGCCAGGCCATAGCGGTACTCCTTGAAGCGGAAGTTCATGTAGATCACGATCGCGATCATGGCGAGCAGGATCGCCTGCACCGCCTTGTCGCGGATCTCACCGCTGACCCGTGGGCTCACCGTGCTGGAGCCACCGAACTCTTCGAGTTTCGGTCCCAGCTGTCCTCTGATCCAGTCGGCGAAGGTGCTCTGCAGGTCGTTGGTGCTCGAATCTCCGTTTTTGAACGCTTCGCGTTGTTCCGGAGTCAGCTTGCGCTTGACCAGGAAGGTCTTGGAGATCGTTCCGCCGCCCTCGTCGGTCCTGCCGGTCTTGACGATGGAAGCCCCGGGCAAGAGGCCGCGCATGTCCTGGATTTCGGTCGCTTCGGTCAGATGCACCTCGGCCGAGGAGCCACCGGCGAAGTCGATGCCGAGCATGTCGTCGGACACCACCACGAAGTAGGCGAGACCGCCAACCACCAGAGCCGCCGAAATGCTGCCGGCGACCTTGCGCATGCCGGTGAAGCCGATGTGGCGTTCGCCCGCCAGAGCTTTGGCCATGCGCACTTCCTTGATCTGTTTCTTCTCGAACACTGCCCAATGCATGACCACCTTGGAGAAGATCAGCGCCGAGAACATCGAAGTGAGGATGCCCAGCGACAGGGTGGCGGCGAAGCCGGCCACCGGCCCGGTGCCGACGTAGAACAGGATCAACGCCGTGATCAGGGTGGTCAGGTTGGCGTCGACAATCGTCGAGAACGCGTTTTCGTAGCCGTTCTTATACGACTGCATGACCTCGCGGCCGCGTTTGCGCTCTTCGCGCACGCGCTCGAAGATCAGGATGTTGGCGTCGACCGCCATGCCGATGGTCAGCACCAGACCGGCGAGACCCGGCAGGGTCAGCGTGGCCTGGGTGAAGTACAAGGCACCCATCAATAGGAAGGCGTTGAAGGCCAGCGTCAGAACCGCGACCACGCCGTTGATCCAGTAATAGGCCAGCATGAAGACGAACACCGCCGCCAGGCCGATGCCGGCGGACCATTTACCGGTGCTGATCGAGTCGGCGCCCAGCGTCGGACCGACGTAGGATTCGCTCTGCAGTTGCGGGATCACCTTGAGCGAACCGGTGCGCAGAACGGTGATCAATTCCTTGACCTCGTCAGGCGAGAAGCCGTCCATGCCGCCGGTGATCTGGCCTCCGCCCGGCAGCCGGCCCTCGATGTTGGGGGCGGACTGGATCTCGTTGGACAAGATGATCGCCATCGAGCGGTCGGTGAACTCATCGGTGAAGCGCGCGAACTGGGTCTTGCGCTCAGCGATGAACTCGAAGCCGACTGCCGGACGCCCGGATTGGTCATTGGCGGGATAGGTACGCGCCAGACCGGCACCGGTGAAATCCCAATTGCTCGGGTCATCCACACTGGTGCCGCGGATCTGGCTTTCGATCCGCACCGGCACGCCGTCGAGGCCGATCAGGCCCGCTTCCAAGCCCAGCTGTGCGCCTTCCTTGACCGGAAACCAGCGCACTTCCGGCCGCGGCCCGCCCTCGGCCTCGGTGACGCGATTGAAATCGACCACCGCGTCGTCAGGATGCGCGGTGCGCCAGTCCTTGAACTTCTGCACCTCGGCGGCAAAACCCAGGTTGTCGGTGTCGTTCAGCAAGATGCGGAACTGCAGCGAGCCCTGGGTGATGATCAGACGTTTGGTCTCTTCGACCTGCTCCTTGGTGTAGTCGGGCAGCTCGACCACGATCTGGTTGGAGCCCTGGGTGTAGACCGGGATGTCCTTGGTTCCGGTCGGGTCGATGCGGCGCCGGAACACCTCGGCGGTCTGGGCGAGGACGTCTGCCCGATTCTCGTTCACTCCGAGCTGGCCTTCATCCTCGGCCTTGTCGAAATCGATCGCATAGACGATGCGCGAGCCGCCCGAGAGGTCAAGGCCGAGGTGAATCTCGAATTGCCAGAAGGACCAAAGAGCCAGCAGCGACAACAGCGCGATGCCGAGGATCTTGCGAGGAAGGTTGGGAACCATGTGCCGGTCTGAAGGTGAGGATCCGGGGCGGAAGCCTAGAGCTGGGCCGACTTGCCGACGCGGCCGCGCAGGAAGTACAGCCTGGCGCGGCGCGGCTTGCGGTTGGGACCGCGCTGCACCTTGACGTCGACGACGCGCGGGCTGTGCAGCGGGAAGGTCCGCTCGACGCCTTCGCCCTGGACGATGCGGCGTACGGTGAAGGTCTTGCGCAGACCATGCCCGGCGAGGCGGATGACCTGGCCGAGGAAGGGCTGGATGCGCTCGTTCTTGCCTTCGCGGATGAGGTACTCGACGCGCACGAAGTCACCGGTCTTGAAGGCCGGGACCTGTTCCTTCAGGTGCTGCTTTTCGAGTTCGAGGATGATGTTGTCCATGATGGGTGGCCGCGTCGGGCGCGGATCACAAGTTTGATTCGGGAGGCAGGAGATCGGGACGCCGCTGTTGCGTGCGTTCGACCGCCTGCCGGTGCCGCCACGCCGCCACCTCTTGGTGGTGGCCGCTGAGCAGCACTTTGGGAGTGGCCATGCCGCGGAACACCTCGGGCCGGGTGTAGTGCGGATGGTCCAGGAGCCGCGGGTTGCTGAAGGACTCGTGTACGGCGGACTCGTGATGGCCGAGCACGCCCGGAATCAGCCGGGCAGCACATTCGATCACCGCCAGGGCGGGGAGTTCGCCACCGGCCAGAACGAAATCGCCGAGGGAGACCTCGGTCCAGTCGAAGCCTTGGCGCACGCGTTCGTCGATCCCCTCGTAGCGGCCGCAGAGCAACAGCAGACGCTCCTCGGCAGCGAACTCGCTGCCGTGGGCCTGCTTCAGAGGCTCTCCGTCCGGGCTCGGGAGGATCTTGCGGCAGACGCCGTAAGTCTCTTCAACCCACTCAATTGCGGCAAAGATCGGAGCACACTGGAGAACCATGCCGGGGCCTCCCCCAAAGGGCCGGTCGTCGACGGTCCGGTGCTTGTCCTGGGCAAATCCCCGGAAATCCAGCACGTGGATGTCGAGCAGTCCTGCGTTGCGCGCCCGACCGAGGATGCTGGCGTTCAGATACGCCAGCACTGCCTCAGGGAACAAGGTCAGCAGATGGATCTCAAGCATCCCGGAGCCCCGGGAAAATGGCCGCATAGAATACGCCAGAACAGGGTAGCGGGCAAGTTTCGAGCGCGGGAAGATCCGCGATTCCTGGACCTTGTTCCGCGATCCTCCAGAACCTATCGTGGCGCAACATGTTCACCGGCCTGGTGGAAGGCACAGCTGCCGTGGTTGCCAGCCGTTCCGAGAGGGGCGGCCTGTGGCTGCAACTGGACCTCGGTGCGGTTGCAGAAGGGGTTGGGCACGGAGATTCGATTTGTGTGGCAGGGGTCTGCCTGAGCGTCGTGGCCCTGGATGGCCCCCTCGCCAGTTTTGACCTGTCACCGGAAACTCTTTCCTTGACTAGGTTTAGCTCCGTATCTGTGGGGCAGGCCGTCAACGTCGAGCGGAGTCTGCGCGCCGGCGACCGGCTCGGCGGCCACTTTGTCAGTGGCCACGTGGACGGGCTCGGCGAGTTCCTCCACAGCCACACCGAGGGCGACTACCAGACCCAGGAGTTCCGCGCTCCCGAGGCCGTGGCGCGCCTGTTGATCCCCAAGGGCTCGGTCACCGTCGACGGGGTCTCCTTGACGGTGGCTTCTTTGCCGCGCCCCGACCACTTCACCGTCGCCCTGATTCCAGAGACTCTGCAGCGCACCACCCTCTCGCAACTGGCCGTGGGCGACCCTGTCCACCTCGAGGGCGACCTGCTGGGCAAATACGTCCTCGCTCACATGGAGCGGCTGACCGCTTCCGGGCCAACCGCGGGTGCGGGTCCGCCGCCGCAAGCCTAGAATCCGCGCGCCACCTGCACGCCACCCTCCCTTGCCATTCCACCAGGCATTCCGCCTCGGACCGAACCTTCCACCTCATGAGAAAAGACCTCCCGATCTGGGCCCTGGCCGCCGCCTCGGTCCTTTCCTCCGCAGTCACCGGGCAACAACAAGACGTCCAGGTCATCGCGCCAGGAGTCGACAGCTTTGCCATCCAGGGGACTTTCCGTACCCGGGTGGAAAACCGCGATTTTGACACCCTCGCTTCGGCGCGGACTTACACCGCGCGCCTGCGCGTCAATCTCGATGTTCAGGTCGACGATTTCATCGGTGCCTACTTCGAATTCCAGAACTTTGGCACCGCTGGAGAAGCCACCACCTCCGACGTTCACCAGGGTTACGCCACCCTGACCGACCTGTTCAATCTGTTCGATCTGCAGGTGGGGCGCTTCGAGATGAGCTACGGCCATCAGCGCATGGTTTCGCCGCTCGACTGGTCGAACTCCGGCCGCGCCTGGGACGGCTTCCGCGCCCAGCACATCGCACCGGACTACAACCTCGATCTGTTCATCACCAAGCCGGTCGCCGGACAAGGCGCCCAGGGGCCCGCTTCGCAGGTCTTCTCGGGGCTCTATTACGAACGCCAGATCGGCGACGTCGACACCGACGTCTACCTGTTCCGGCGCGAGAACGGCACCCGCGATGATTTCACCCTCGGCTTCCTGGTCGAAGGCGAGGTCGA
>JAJFFB010000120.1 GCA_021776925.1 Planctomycetota bacterium
CCAGGTCGAGCACCTTGGACGGCGGCAACGGCGAGACCACGATCACCGCGGCGTTGTCGGGGCGGTAGTGCTGTTGATAGAAGCGCTGCACCAGTTCGATCTCGAGTTCGGGCGCCATGGTCAGGCCCTCTGCGTCGCGCAGTCCGTAGCGATAGCCTTCTTGCCGGTAGACCGCGCTTTCGAGTTGTTCGGTGCGGCCGGCCGAGGGCGTGTAGGTGTGCGCCTCCTCGGCGCGCAGGCGCCCGCGCTCGTGCAGAAAGGCCGGCACCGCGAAGCTCAGATTGGCCATGCGGTCGGCTTCCAGGTCGAGCACCTGCTGCAGCGACCCGGCTGGAATGCCGTGGTCGTAGTAGAGGGTGTAGTCGTCGCGGGTGAAGGCGTTGGACTCGGCGCCGAGGTCTTCCTGCACGATGCGGTCGTGCTCGCCGGGGCCGGTGCGTTTGGTGCCGGTATAGAGCGCGTGTTCGGTCAGGTGCGCCAGTCCGGTGGTTTCTTCGGATTCGTCGCGGGTGCCGGAACCGATCACCAGGAAGATCGAAGCGGTGCCGTCGTCTTCGGGATCCCACACGGAAAATGCCTGCAGGCCGTTGGCCAGGGTGCGGTAGTGGAAGCGGTGTCCGCCCACTTCGAGCGACGGATCCGTGGTCGCGGGATCGGGACCGAGAGAGCACGACCCCGACCAGAGGCAGGCGCCCAGGGACAAGGCCGGCAACCAAAGAGAGTCCGCCCGCAACATGGAGCAGATTCTACCCTCCTGTGTCGTTGCCAAGGCCCGGCTGCTGCTTGGCTTCGACAAAAATGCGTTTGACCATTGGAAAGCGGACGCGGATTTGGGCGTTCAAGCGCACGATCTCGCTTTCGATCATCGCGGCACTGACTTCATCGTGGAAATCCAGGCTCAAATTGACCAGCAGGAATTCAGGCCCCATGTGCAAGGTCAGAACTTCATTGACGTGGTCCACCACCTTTGTGACGTCGGCGATGCGACGGATCTCGGCCACCACCTCGGGCTGGGCGGATTCACCGATCAGCAGGCCTTTGGTCTCCCACGCCAGCCACACCGCGGTGCCGCCGAGGATCAGGCCGATCACGATCGAAGCGAGGCCGTCGAACCACAGGATGCCGGTGACCTGGCCCAGCAGCAGGCCGAGGAATGCGACCACCAGACCGAGCATGGCGGCGGTGTCCTCGAACAGGACCACGAACACGGTCGGATCTTTGGCGCGCTTGACCGCCTGCACGTAGCTGCGCTTGCCCTTGATCGCCGAGAATTCCCTGTAGGCGAAGAACCAGGCGCCGGCCTCGAAGACCATGGCCAGGCCGAGCACCGCGTAGTTGATACCCGGGCTGGTGACCGCGACCGGATGCAGGACGTGGTGGATGCCCTCGTAGAGCGAAATGCCTGCGCCGACCGCGAAGATCAGGATCGCAACGACGAAGCTCCAGAAATACACCTCCTTGCCGTGGCCGAAGGGGAATTGCTCGTCGGCGGGTTTCTTGGCGCGCGCCAGACCATAGAGCAGCAGGCCCTGGTTGCCGGTGTCGACCAGCGAGTGGATGCCCTCGGACATCATCGCCGAACTGCCGGTCATGGCCGCGGCGATGAACTTGGTCAGCGAGATCAGCGAATTGCCGACCAGCGCCGCGTAGATGACTTTCTTCGATCCGGAGGCCATGGCAGATCAGTCGTTCTCTGCGGCCAGCATATGCGTGCGCAGCCGCGGCAGATAGGAAGCAAAGGCCCGCGGAAGGCCCTCGATCTCGGCGGGGAGCGCTGCGAGACGGGCGCGCTGGGGAGCGACGCGGGAACCGAGCAGGTCGAGGCGGTTCCAGGCTTCGAGGCTGATGAAATACGGATGCCTGCTGCCGTCGGCGAGGCGGCACAGCAGGTCGAGCGCCGCGGCGCGCAGATCGGAGCTGGCGTAACGCACCAACAGGTCGGCGGCGGCCACCCGCACCGCGAGCGAGTCGTCAGCGAGCGCGCGCCGTAACTCGACCAGTTGGCGCCGGCACGCGGCCGCGCCGCGGAAGCCCAGCCCCTGCACCCCCCACCAGCGCACGCCGGCGTCGGCGTGTTCGATCATCGCGACCAGTTCTTCCTCGGGCAGGCTGGGGTCCGAGGCGCGTTCGGCCGCGCGCAGCAACGCTTCGACCGGGATCTCCAGGCCGCTTTCCAGACGTTCGAGCATATCGGCCTCGGGCAGGAATCCCAGGTCCCCGGTGGCGATCAGATGGTGGTGCAGCGCGGCGGCCAGACGGTCGCGGATGCCATGGTGCTCGGGCGAGGAGGCGAGATCGTGGACTTCGAAAGGATCCTGCTCGAGGTCGTACAGCTCTTCGCGCGCGCGTGGCTGCCAGAAGCGGGACTGGGTCGGGTTCAGCTCGCCGGCATCGAAGGCAGCTTTCCATACCGCGGTCGTCGGCGTTTCGAATTGATAACCGACGTGCTGCCCGTGCGGCAGATCGGGCAGGTAGCTGCGCATGTACAGGTAGCGCCCGTCCGTAATGCTGCGCACCATGTCGGTGCGCTCGTCCATGCGGCCGCGGAAGCCGTAGAGATGGGTGCGCGGGACCTGTGCTTCCTCGCCGAGAAAGGCTCGCCCTTGCATCGCTACGGGCGGCTTCAAGCCGGCCAACGACAGAACCGTGGCGCCGAAGTCGACGAAGGAGACCAGGCGTTGTTCCAGCCCTCCGGCGGCATAGGTGGATGGGCGTAGGTGCTTGAACTTGTCGGGGATGACCACGATCAGCGGCACGCGCAGACCGGTGTCGCCGGTCCAACGTTTGTGGCGCGGCATACCCGAGCCGTGGTCGCCGAAGTAGAAGATGATGGTGTCTTCGGCGAGCCCGTCCTCCTCGAGTTGCTTCAGCAGCACCCCGATGCGCGTGTCCATCACAGTGAGCTGGTCGTAGTACTGAGCCCAGTCGTGGCGCACCTCGGGCAGGTCAGGATGATAAGGAGGTATCGTCGCCAGCATTGGGTCGTGCACAAGACTGTGCGGACGTTTGCGGATACGGCTTTCGTGCGAGGAGGCAACGTTGAAGACAGCAAAGAAGGGCTGGTCGGGGGCGCGCTTGCGCCAGTGGGCCTTGTTGCTGGATTCGTCCCACACCTGGCCCGGCTTGGCGATGTTGTAGTCCTCCTTGCTGTTGTTGCTGCAGTAGTAACCGGCCTCGCGCAGGTATTGCGGGAAGAACTTCAGGCCGGCGGGCGCCGCCAGGCGGCTGCGGTGATGATGCGCGCCGAAGGTGGTGGCATAACTGCCGGTGATCAGCGTGGTACGCGCCGAGGCGCACACCGGCGCGGTGGACCAGGCGCGGTGGTAACGGATGCCGCGTGCGGCGAGCCCGTCGATCGAAGGTGTGGTGGCATAGCTGTCGCCGTAACAACCCAGTTCAGGACCGTTGTCTTCGCTGCTCAGCCACAGGATGTTGGGCCGGGAGGGCGGCGGGTCGCTGGTGCCGCATGCTCCTAGCAGCAAAGTGAAGATCAGGACCAGCATCAGTCCTTGTTCTTCTTGTGCAGACCGAGCATGTTGCCGCCCGGATCCTTGAACCAGGCGAAGCTGCCGCCGCTCGGGATCGGGGTTTCCGCCATGACAACCGAACCGCCGTATTCCTCGATCTTGGCCAGCACCGCGGGGATGTCGTCGACTTCGAGATAGACCATCACGTACTGGTGGGGCTCGTGGCCGAGCGAGGTGATCGCACCCGAGATGCCCTTGCCCTCGGCGGGTTCCGCCATCGCCGACAGTCCGCGGTCGACCAGCTTCCAGCCGAAGGCCTCCTGGTAGAAGCGGCGGTTGCGGGGTGCGTCCTCGCAGCCGATGTCGAAGTAGGTGACCGGGTAGCCCATGCGCGCCAGTCTAGCCCGGCAGCGCTGTTAAGTTCGCCATTCAGGGTCGCGCGCTCCCCCCTTCGACCACTCTGTTGCCGCAGCTGATGACCGCCCACACCAAGCCGATCACCCAATTCCTCGAGCACCATTACCGGCACTTCAATGCCGCCGCGCTGCTCGATGCTGCGCAGGCCTATCGACGGCATCTGGATCTGGGTGGGCAGATGATGGTGACCCTGGCCGGCGCCATGAGCACCGCCGAAATCGGTCTGTCGCTGGCCGAGATGATTCGTCAGGACAAGGTACACGCGATCTCCTGCACCGGCGCCAATCTGGAAGAAGATGTCTTCAATCTGGTGGCGCACGATCACTACCGGCGCATCCCGCACTATCGTGAACTCAGCGCCGCCGACGAACAGGACCTGCTCGATCAGCACCTCAATCGCGTCACCGACACTTGTATTCCCGAGGAAGAAGCGATGCGCCGCATCGAGCGCGCGATCCTGCAGCGCTGGCGGGCGGCCGATGAGAGTGGTGAGCGGTTTTTCCCCCACCAATTCCTTTATCAACTGCTCACCAGCGGAGCGCTCGCTGGGGAGTACCAGATCGACCCCGGCGATTCGTGGATGATCGCCGCAGCCGAGCACGATCTGCCGATCTTCGTGCCGGGATGGGAGGATTCGACCCTGGGCAACATCTTTGCAAGCCATGTGATTCAAGGCAGCATCCGCAATCCGCACACGGTGCGCTCTGGCATCGAAGCGATGACCGAATTGGCGGATTGGTACCTCCGCACCAGCGCCGAAAAGTCGATCGGCTTCTTCCAGATCGGCGGCGGCATCGCCGGCGACTTCCCGATCTGCGTGGTGCCGATGCTCGAGCAGGACCTGAAGCGGACCGGCACCCCGCTGTGGGGTTACTTCTGCCAGATCAGCGATTCGACCACCAGCTTTGGTTCCTATTCAGGCGCTGTGCCGAACGAAAAAATCACCTGGGGCAAACTCGCCGCCGACACTCCCAAGTTCATCATCGAATCCGACGCCACCATCGTCGCGCCGTTGGTGTTCGCCTACGTGCTCGGCTGGTAAGGACCGCGGCCGCTGCGCAGCCGAGTCCGCAGCCGACTCTCCGCTCAGCCCTGTTGGCGAGCGCCGGAGAAGGACACGCCTTCGAAACCCATGTCGATCAGGAGGTCGAAAATCGGGATCACGTCGCCGTAGACCGTGTCCTCGGTGGCGTCGACGGTGACCTTGGTGCCTTCGATTTCGATGTCGGCCAGGAAGGCACGCAGCGAATCGAGATCGCGCCAGGAACGGGTGCCGACCTGGTAGGTCATCACCCGGCCGCGGTAGATCTGGTGCCTATCCGATGCCGGGTCGGGAACCAGTTCCCCGGCACGCGCCACCAGCAGCCGGATGTCGATTTTTTCAATCGGATCCTGTGGATCCTCGGTCAGGCCGAAGCCACGCGGCAGGGCGGAATCCAGGCGCCCTTCGAGGGTGTTGAACTTCATCGTGACGATGAAAAAAATCAGCAGCAGGAAGGTCACGTCGATCATCGACGTCAGATCGGGACCCTTTTCCTTGTCGGGGGGGCGACGCATGTTCTTGCTAGGTGGCCGCCCGCCGGCGGAAACGGCTTATCCTGGCGATCCTCTTGTCCGTTGCCCCCCTCCTGAACTCCCTCCTGCTCGCCGCCCTGGCCTGCTGCGCCGTGCCGCAGGAGGAAGAAGCCGCCGCCACAGCCCCCAACGTCATCGTCATCTTCGCCGACGACCTCGGCTATTCCGATCTGTCGTGCTACGGCGCGCAGGACATTCGCACCCCGCGGCTTGACCGGATGGCGCAGGAGGGCATGCGTTTCACCGACTTCTACGTCTGTACCGCGGTGTGCACTCCTTCGCGCGCCGGATTGCTGACCGGGCGCTACCCGCAGCGTTATGGCCTCGGCGTGCGCGTTTTGTTTCCCTATTCCAAGGGTGGCCTGCCGCTGGAGGAAACCACCGTCGCCGAAGTCCTGCGCGAGCGCGGCTATCGCACCGCCTGCATCGGCAAGTGGCACCTCGGCCACAGCCCCGAGTTCATGCCGACGCGCCAGGGTTTCGACGAGTACTACGGCGTACCCTATTCCAACGACATGGACGGCCACTACTACAAACATAACGACTTCCAATCGCCGCCGCTGCCGGTCTATCGCGGAGAGGAGCAGATCGAAGCCGGCCCCGACCAACGCTTCCTCACCCGCCGCTGGACCGAGGATGCGGTGCGCTTCATCGACGAAAACCACCAGCGCCCCTTCTTCCTCTATCTGGCGCACAACATGCCGCACCTGCCGATCCATCCGTCGCCCGGTTTCCGCCACACTTCCAAGGGCGGACGTTACGGCGACGTGATCGAAGAGATCGACTGGTCGGTCGGCCGGATCCTCGACGCGCTCGACCACAACGGCATCGCCGAGAACACCCTGGTCCTGTTCACCTCCGACAACGGCCCTTGGCACAAAGGCTCCGCCGCCCCCCTGCGTGGCAAAAAGAACACCACCTGGGAAGGCGGCCACCGCGTCCCCGCCATCGTCCGCTGGCCAGGCCAGATCCGCGCAGGCTCCACCTGCCACGCCTGGGCCTCGACCCTCGACCTGCTCCCCACCCTCGCCCATCTCACCGGCGCCCCGCTGCCCCAGGTCGAGCTCGACGGCCACGACATCACCCCCCACCTCCTGTCCACAACCGACCCCCCCCCAGACGACGCCCCCGACCCCAACCGCGTCTTCTACTACTACCGCGACAACCGCCTTCAGGCCATCCGCTCAGGCCGCTGGAAGCTGCACGTGCACCGTCCGGAATGGTCCAAGGAGGGCCCGCCACCGCAGCCGCTTCTCTATGACCTCGTGGAAGACCCGGCAGAGTCCAACAATGTCGCCAGTGAACATCCGGATCTGCTCACCACCTTTTTCCCAATGGCGATCGAAGCCCGAACCCAACTCGGCTACAAAGCCCAATCTCAGTAAATGGCTGCCGAGGGGGCCACGATCTCGGAAGTCAACTCGGAAGAGATCATCACCCTCGAGCTTCAGAACCGTTTTCCAAACCTAGACAAATGACACATCTATTTATGGTTTTTTCTCCTCTTGCCTGCTCGCAAGTGGATCACCAAAAGTAGCTTTATCCACCTTTAAAGGCACATTTTTTAAATCCATGACAGCCTTTTTTTCAAACATTCACCTAAACATCCAAGTTGACATCAAAATGGACATTATAGTCCTGGAATGAGCAGCACCAGGCGGTACGAGGCAAGCCATCCCTGGATCGACTTTGGGATCGACCTCAAGGACAGGCCACCCCATTTTTGGATGCTCTTGGGTGAGGCACGCTCGAAGGTGAAGCACCTGTGTCGTGTTGCCCTGAGCCCACCTGTCCGGAAGAGGCTCCACGAAATGGCGCTCGTCAAGAGCGTTCAGGCGACGACCGCGATTGAGGGGAACACTCTGTCCGAAGAAGAGGTGCGAGCTCAACTCGAGGGAGTTGGAAAGTTGCCTCCGTCCCGCGAGTACCTGGGGAAGGAAGTGGACAATGTGATCAAGGCATCCAGGATTGTCCTGGATCACGCAAGAGGGCGGGAAGACGTTCCCCTGTCCCTCGAGACCATCTGTCGATTCAATGGAATGATCCTGAAGGGGCTGGAGCTCGACGAGGGGGTGGTGCCGGGCGAGATCAGGAGCCAC
Source organism: Planctomycetota bacterium (assembly GCA_021776925.1). GTDB lineage: Bacteria > Planctomycetota > UBA1135 > UBA1135 > UBA1135 > JAJFFB01. The sequence goes on from JAJFFB010000120.1 coordinate 7,559, forward strand.
TCCGTCGTAGTCGGTGATGTGTACCAAGGCGCGCCGCCCGAGGACTGCACAATTCTGGTCGAAAAGCTGTGCCGCAAAGTGCCCGAGGTCCAGGCTGCAGTAGAGAAGCTGTTTGGAAAGATTGCAGGCGAGGTCATTGGGGCTGTTTTTACCCACCTATACCTCGCTTGGATCCATCCATTCGGAGACGGGAACGGCCGAACCGCGCGGCTGATCGAATTGCTCATCTTGATGGACGCAGGCATTCCATCGGTGGCCGCCCATCTTTTGAGCAACCACTACAACCTGACCCGTCCGATGTACTACCGCCGCCTTAAGGAAGCGAGTTTGGCTCGGGACCCGAATGCCTTCTACCACTACGCCCTTGAGGGCCTGGTAGACGGCCTTGGGGAGCAGCTAGACGTGATCCACGAGGCAAACCTGATCTTGGCCTGGGAGTCTCATATCCACAAGGTGCTCCCTGATGATGACGGCGGCTCCAATGACCGCAAGCGGCACTTGATCGTTGACATGCAGCGAGGCAACAAGCGAATTCCACGGAAGCCCACAAAAAAAGACCTTTTGGAGGTCAGCGCCCGGGTGGCCCTGGAGTACGCGAAGCGCCAGCAGATCACTTTGAACCGCGACATCGACGAGCTGAAGCGGTTATTTCTGTTGGAAGGCGACGGCGAGAGCTTGAAGGCAAACATGAGCCTCATGTACGGCTTCATGGCCCTCCGAAAGGAGTAGACCCTTCCTGACCCGAGCGACTGGGAGTGGATCATGCCAGCGCTGTTCAAGGAAACCGGAGTAACAATAGTCCGTCGCTGCCAACCGGCGAACGAGCTGCCCGATCGAGGCAGCCAGAGAGCGCAGGTCAACGGGCCATGGCTCCGCAAACCGACCCAGCTCCGATGGTTAGTTCATGGCTTATTTGAGCAGATAGCTAGAATACTGAGAGCCGTACAATTCACCCGGAAATGAGATACAACGTAGCCAAGGTCAGGGTCTTCCTTACATCGATCGTAATTACTGGTATTTCCCTAGTTAGCTGCCAGACTGGAGCCAAACTGCAGGGAAGAGATCTGGACGATCTTTGGAAAGTTGGTCGAATAACGGCAGACCACAATCAGGTCTTGTCCGCTGCTGCAGGAGACAAAGTATTTGTCTCTGGTGACGTTTTTGAGGTTCCTTCGATTCGAGTTAATCGGCCGTTCACTTTTTCTGGCCCTGGATCAGCCCGCTTTCCTTTCCGACCTCCATCGTTCCGATGCTCAGAGAATCCAACAATCGCCTTTATTATGTTCTTGAACGCCCAATTAAATATTCTGTATCCGGAAAAACCACCGTGAAGGAGGTTGTCATTGGTTTTGCCGAGAGCAAGCAGGAGCCGAGCCAAGTGCAAGTCTTTTGGAAACGCCCTGGAGGAGTTTTTTCTTATAGCACGATGACCGGCCCTGTTTCCATTGAGGAAGAAGGCTCCCTGACGCGGTCCTCAACGAATATTGTTAATCCACGCGGTCAGTGGATTGCGCTTTATTACGCGGGTTACCACAGTGGGCAGATCCACTTCGAATTGGAAGATAACGCGGAAGCCCGTACGGCATCCCGGATGGCATTCCATATTGATATTGACCCTCAGAATCTACCTATGCAAGCTGCCATTCGCGGGATGAAATTTGAAGTCGTAGGAGTCGATGCCGTCTCCCTGAAATATCGTTGGATCGAAATCAGCGATTAAGACATTGCCGTGATTCCATCAGGATTCCAAAGTGGAAATCAGGATTCTGAGACCAAAGCCAGCACTCTCGGGAATGCAGTGGTTTCTACGGTGGCCGCCTCCGAATGCCCAGATAAATAGGGAAAAACTCGATCTTTGGCATCCAAGGCAAAAAGCGGAAGTGCATCGGGATTATGGGACACCCAATCCTCCCAGCCGAACTCTTCGGTCAGATTGGTTGCCTTGATCTGGGCGCCGGCGCGCAGGCGTTTGGTGAGTTCGGGCCAGCTGGCGTGGTCGCCGAAGAGGACGCGGCCGTGTTGGGATTGGGGGGGGTTGAGTTGTTGCTGGAGGACGTCGCTGGTGGTGCGTTGTTTGGGCAAGCGGCCGCGGATGCGGTAGACGTTTTTGGCGCCGAAGAGGGGGCGGTAGTGGCGCACCGCGAGCAGGTTGAGGTTGCGGTTGGGAGTCAGGGCGAGCAGGCCGCCGAGGGGGCTCCATTCAATTCCCTGTTCACCGCGCTCGGACATCGGGTTGCCATACCAGGCGTCGAGGCCTTCCATGCGCGCTGCGACGATGTTGTCGCGGTTGGTGTCGGCAAGGACCACCGGCACGTCCTGGGCTTGCAGCGCGGTGGCGATGGCACGCGCCACCGGGTTGGCGCCGAGGATCAAAAAGCCGCGCGCTTCGGGTTCGGCGACCTTCAGCCAGCGCGCCAGCGGCGCGGCGGTCAGGCTCTGCAGCACCACGGTGCCGACGATCACGGCGAACACCATCGGCACCAGGAGTTCGGCCTCGGCGAAACCCAGCTCGACCATACGCGGGGCGAAAGCCGCCGACACCGCCGCGGCGATGATGCCGCGCGGCGCGATCCACGCCAGCAGCGCGCGTTCGCGCATTTCCAGACTGCTGCCCGCCGTCGACAGCGCCACCGTCAACGGCCGCGCCAGGAACTGGATCGCCGCCAGCACCAAAAGCGCCCCCCACCCCAAGGCCTCGAATTGGGCGAAGTCGACGCGCGCCGCCAGGATCACGAACAGACTCGAGATCAACAGCAGCGACAAGGACTCCTTGAAGTCCAGGATCTCGTCGACCGGAACCCGAGGAAGATTGGCCAGGGTCATGCCGAGCACCGTCACCGCCAGCAAACCCGCTTCGGGCGCGAGCAGATCGGCGCCGGCGAAGACACCGGCCACCACCGCCAGCGTGGTCACGTTGCGCAGGAAATCGGGCACCCACTCGCGCCGCAGCACCACCGCCCACAACCAGCCCGCACCCCCCCCCACGACCAGGCCCGCGCCGAGCACCTGCGCGAACAAGGACGCCACGTGCATCCACGCGCCGCCCTGCTCGCGCGCGACCAGAAACTCGAACACCAGCACCGCCAGCAGCGCGCCGATCGGGTCGATGGTGATGCCCTCCCAGCGCAGCACCTCGGCGACGTTGCGCCGCGGACGCACGGTGCGCAACAAGGGCGTGATCACCGTCGGGCCGGTCACCACCACCAGCGCGCCGAACAAGGCCGCGATCGGCGCGCGGAATCCAACCGCCCAATACGCCGCCAGCGCCGCCACCGCCCAGGTCAGCAGCATGCCCGGCCCGACCAGGCGCCGCACCACCCCGCCGTGGCCGCGCAATTCCTTCAGGCGCAAGGTCAGCGCGCCCTCGAAGAGGATCACCGCCACCGACAAGGAGACAAAGGGAAACAGCAGATCCCCGAACAGCGCATCCGGATCAATCCAGCCACTGACAGGGCCGGCAATCACCCCCGCGATCAGCAGGAACAGGATCGCCGGCACGCGCACCCGCCACGCCAGCCACTGGCACAGGATTCCGACCAGCGCGATCCCTGCCAGGGCCAGCACGCCGGAACCCGTCGTGGTGACTACGGCAAGCCCATGCATGCGCGCAGATTAGTCGTGCGCGG
>JAJFFB010000013.1 GCA_021776925.1 Planctomycetota bacterium
GCTGCTCAAGCAGCCCGCCCCGGATCTGTGCTTGAGCTGCCACACCGACATGGCCGAGCACATCGCCACCGCGCCGACCCCGCACGGCGCGCTCAGCACCGAACGCTCGTGCCTCAACTGCCACAACCCGCACGCCACCGACTTCGCCCGCCAGTTGAATGCCAAGCCGATCGACCTGTGCATGCAGTGCCATAACAAAGAGATCGTCAGCAACGATCGGGTGCTGCGCAACATGGAAGCCTTCCTCGAGGCAAACCCGGATCACCACGGACCGATCCGCACCGGAGACTGCGCCGCGTGCCACAACCCACACGGCAGCGAGTTCATTTCGCTGCTCTACAAGTCCTACCCGAAGCGCTTCTATCAGCCCTTCGAGGTCGAATCCTACGGCTTGTGTTTCAACTGCCACGAGCAGTCGCTGGTCCACGACCCCAACACCCAGACCCTGACCGGCTTCCGCAACGGCGACAAGAACCTGCACTTCACCCACGTCAACCGCGAGCGCAAGGGCCGCACCTGCCGTGCCTGCCACGACGTGCACGGTTCCACGCATCCCAAGCACATCGCCGATTTTGTTCCCTTCGGCCGCTGGGACATGCCGATCGATTACGAGAAGCTCGACCAGGGCGGCCGCTGCAGCCCCGGTTGCCACGAACCCAGGTCCTACGACCGCAGCGCACCCCCAGAGGCCAAGTGAGCACCCGCCTCGGCTGTCTATTTCCCTTGGTTGCCGGCCTGGTGATCCTGCCATTGGCAGGGTCGCTGGCCTCGGTTCAGGAAGCGGACAAAGAGCCCAAGGTGTTCCGCAAGGTCGAACTCGGCGCTTCCTTCCCAACGCTCGAGGTGCTCGACCTCGAAGGCAAGGGCACCGTGTTCGAGGCCCTGGCCGGCGAGCCCTCGATCGTCGCCTTGCTGCGTCCCGACCAGGAGAGTTCACTCGCCTTTCTCGACTTCGCCACCAAGCTGGTCATCGACAAAGCTGCTCCTTCCTGCCAGGTTCACGTGATCGGCATGAAAGGCCGCGGCGGGCGTTCCTGGGATGAGATCGGCAAGGGCCTTCCGCGCCGCGTCTCGATGTTTCTTGATGCCGGAAAGGTCGCCTCCACCCTGGGCGTGATCGTGCTGCCGAGCATCGCACTGCTGGACGACAAGGGCCAGCTCTACCGCGCCTACGTCCTTTACGACGAGGAAGGCGGAGCCCGCATCCGCAACGACCTGGCCCTGGTGGCCGGAGTCTCGGCCGAACTCAGCCCCGAGGAACAGGCCAGGCGACGCTTCGCCGAGCTCGACCAGAGTGCCGGCGCCTTCGAGGCCGCTGGGCAGTTGCAAGACGCCCTCGTCCTGCGCCGCCTGCAGGTGGAACTCGGGGTGGAAGAGGGCCAGGCGCTGTTCCTGCTCGGCAACGACCTGTTCAAGCTCGGCAAATTCCGCGAAGCCGAAGCGGTCTTGCGCCGTAGCGTGGAACTTGAATCCGGTATGAGCGCGCGCGTCCTGCTGGGTCGTTCCTTGGCCCGCCTGGGTGAACTCGGTGCCGCGCGCGCCGTTCTCCAAGAAGCCTTGCCGGTGGCGCCGCAGAAAGCCGTGCTGCACCGGGAGCTGGCCGAGATCTGTAAACAAGAGGGCAAACTCGATCAGGCCCTGGAACACCTCAAACAGGCTGTTGCAGCATTGCAGGCCAACGGCAAGGGGGAGAGCCATGAGTAGCTTCCTGCGCCGTGCCGCAAGCCTTTGTGCCGTCGGACTCGTTCTGGCGGTGGCCACCCCTGATGCCGCCGCACAAGAAGACAGCCAGCGCGGCGCGCTCGGCACCCAGGCGCCCGAGTTCGTGCTCGAGGGACCCTTCGGCGGCAGCCAGCGCTTCCCTGATCGCACCTCGGGCAAGATCGATTTTACCGTGGTGGTGTTCTGGGCCACCTGGAGCAAAGCCAGTGTTTCCGAGTTGAAGCGTCTGCTGCAGTTGTGGCCAAAGTGGTCCAACAACCGGGTTCAGGTGATCGCCGTCAACGTCGAAGACTCTGATATCGACGCGGCCGATCTGAAGAAGGTTCGCGACTGGCTCGAAGCCAGCCCCCTGCCCTTCCCGGTGGTTCTTGATCGCGGCCTCAAGGCCTTCCACCGCTACGGTGTGATCGCGGTGCCGACCACCCTGGTGGTCGACGCCAATGGCCTGATCGTGTTCCGGCTTCCTGGCTATCCGGTCGCCGGTTCCGACGAGTTGGAACGCATCGTGGAACACGGCGTCATCGAAACCGAACAGGCGGCGCGTTCCAATCCCGCCGCCGCTTCGCCCGGATACCGCCGCGCGGTGCGCCAGACGCGCCTCGCCCGCCTGTTGATGGAACAGGGCGAGATGGCGATGGCGCAGTACACCCTCGACAAGGCGATCGCCGAGGATCCGGCCTTCTTCCACTCGCGCATCGTTCTCGCCGAGCTGTACGAGAACACTGACAAGGCCCAGGCTGCCGAGGATCTTCTGCACCAGATCGTCGGGGAATTCCCCGCTGAACCAGCGGCACTTCTGGCCCTTGCCGGATTCCAGTTACGCCACGATCAGGCTGCAGATGCCGTGCTCGTGGTCCAGTCCGTCCTCGACCTTGAACCCGAACTCGGCGCCGCGCTGACGATGATGGCGCGCGCCCTGCTCGCCGCGGACAAGGCCGCCGAAGCCCTGCCCTTCTTGGAGCAGGCAGTCACTCTGAACCCTCTCGATTTCCCGGCCTGCCTCGCGTTGGGGCGCACTCACGAAGCGCTGCAACAGCTGTCCGAGGCTATTGGCTGGTACGAGAGGGCTTATCAGATCCTTGATCCAAGCTGGAGCTACTCACAGAACTAGCACAACCAAGTCCATCCTGCCATGAACCAAAGCAAAACCCTGCTGACCATCCTGTGCGCCGCACTGGCGCCCTCCCTGATGGCCGTTTCCGACTGGATTGCGCCTGCCAATGCGCTCCAGGAACCTGCCGCCGAAGTGAAGAAGAAAGTGCCTACCTACGTCGGCTCGATGGCCTGCCGCAAGTGCCACGGCGACCAGCACAAGAGCTGGAAGAAAACCAAGATGGCCAAGGTCTTCGACCTGCTCAAGCCGGGCGAGCGCGCCGAAGCCAAGACCAAGGCCGGCCTTGATCCGACCAAGGACTACACCCGCGACGAGACCTGCCTGCCGTGCCACACCACCGGCTGGGGCAAGCCCGGCGGTTACAAGATTCCGCCCAAAGGCGACACCCCCGAAGCCAAGAAGGCGCAAAAGGCCGCCGCGGCGATGGAAGGCGTGCAGTGCGAATCCTGCCACGGCCCGGCGAGCCACGCGGTCGACTACAAGAAAAAGAACGCGGAATACAAGTGGGACGACGTGGTCAAGGCCGAGTCGATCTCAGGGATGCTGTACCCGGACGAGAAGATGTGTACCAACTGCCACAACACCACCAGCCCCTTCGTCGACAAGGACTACAAGTTCGAGTTCGAGAAGCGCAAGGAAGAAGGCACGCACCAGCACTACAAGATGGAAAGCGACCACAGCTGCCCGCACAAGCACAGCGTCACCAAGAAGAAGAAAAAGAAGAAGTCCTAGGTCCCGGCCTTCGACCAGGAACATCGAATCATGAGCAGAAGCGTCGCCTTGTTTTTTCTGGCCACCCTCGTGGTCTTCGTGGGGAGCCTCCTTTTCGCCCCGACGGCGGCTCCCCAGGTAACCCAGCCCTTCGAGTTCAATCACGCTGCTCACGCAGAAGCAACGAGCTGCTGGGACTGCCACTTCATCTGTGAAAAGAACCGCGATGAAGACTTTGACATCGATTGCGAGGACTGCCTGGAAGCGGATGGACCGTTCTGTGAGGAGCACGTCAAGTGCGCCGACCACAAGCTTCCGGGAGTTCCCACAATCGCCACCTGTGTGCGTTGCCACGAGTACGACCTGCTCGACCTGAATGGCAAGGATCCCAGCGAGGAATGGGCTCCGAACGAGCTGGCGCAAGCCAAGCTGCTCGACTTCGTAGAGATCGACGAATACGACGAGATCACCGCGATGCACCCTCTGGATTGGAACCGGGTCACCCAGATCAAGACCAGCTGTGTCTACTTCAACCACCGCACCCACGCCCTCACCGGCGGGATCGCGTGTGCGGAGTGCCACGGCGACATGGCCTCGCTGGAAACGCCTCCGACCGAACCGGCCATGAACCTGAAGATGAACTGGTGCCTCGACTGCCACGAGGAACAGGATGTGAGCACCGACTGCGTGTCCTGCCACCGCTAAGGGCCTGTATTTCCCCTGAATCGCAAACCACAGACCCAGAAGAAAATGGGACTCAATCGACGTGACTTCCTCGGCCTGGCCGGGGGTGCTGGAGTCGGCCTCGGCCTGGCTCAGCTACCCATCCGCAGGCTAGTAGGCCTGAACGACCTCGCCGTGCATGAATCCCAGCCCGGGATTGAACAGTGGGTGCGGACTTCCTGCCAGATCTGCTCCGGCGGATGCGGCATGGAGGCGCGCCTGGTGGACGGCCAGCCGGTCAACGTGCGCGGCAATCCATTGCACCCGGTCAGCCGCGGCGGCTTGTGCGCGGTGGGGGCAGGGGCGATGCACTACCTCTACCACCCGGACCGGATCCGTTCGCCGCTGCAAGGGGCGTCGGGTGCGCGACCTCACCAGGAATGGAAAGGGGTCAGCTGGGACGATGCACTGGGCGACCTCGCCGGCCGCATCAAACAGTTGCAGGCAGATGGCAAAGCCGACCGCATCTTCCTGGTCGATGGCAGCGGCCCCGGCCTGATGAGCCGTCTGGCGATGGAATTCATGAACACCATCGGTTCGCCGAACTACTTCCTGGAACAGAAGTCGGATCCGATCCCGGCCGGCATGCAGCTGGCGCAGGGCATCCACCAGGCTCCAGCCTACGACCTTGAAAACGCCAGCACAGTTCTGTCCTTCGGGGTCCCGATCCTCGAAGGCTGGGAGAGCCCGGTGCACGGCAACCGCATCGTCGGCGCGATCCGCAAGGCCAGCGCCGAGAATCGTTCGCGCGCCTTCATCCAGATCGACGTGCGCGGCTCCCGCAGCGCCGACCGCGCCGACCACTTCTTCAAGGTCAAGCCCGGTGGTTTCGGTGCCACCGCGCTGGCCATGGCCTACGTTCTCATCAGCCAGAAACTGTATGACCGAGACTACGTCGAGGCCTTCACTTCCGGTTTCGAAGACTGGACCGACGAGAAGGGTGGAAAACACCTTGGCTTCAAGAATTACGTGCTGCGCTATTGTCGCCCGAAGGACCTTGAGAACGTGACCGGTCTTTCTGGCCGGGAAATCCTCGAGATCGCCAAGGACTTCGGCACCGACCGGCCCTCGGTGGCGATCGTCGATCAGGCGGCCACATCAATGTCCAACGGCATGCAGACCGCGTTCGCGGTGCAGGCACTCAATGCGCTGGTCGGCGCGATCGACCAGCCCGGCGGTGCCGGCCTTGCCGATCCGGTGCCCTTGCGGCCCTTCCCCGGCGAGAACGCCGAAGAGGCGCTGCTCATCGGCTCCGGTGCTGAGGGCGGGCTGTTCCGCCCCGCGCTGCGCCGCGATGCCGAAGACCTGCTGCAGCAACTCGCTCAAGATGGAGAGGAAATGGAGCTGCTGTTCTTGTTGAATGCAGACCCATTCACCTCAATCCCGCGCGGCGACCGTTTCGAGAACGCGCTCGGCAACGCCACGGTGGTCAGCTTCTCACCGCTGCCCGACACCACCACGCGTCTGGCCGACCTGGTCCTGCCCGACACCACTTTCTTCGAGCGCTGGCAGGACAGCCCTGCGCCGCAGTCCTTCCCCAATGCGGTCTTCGGCGTGACCCGCCCGGTCATCGAACCGATGTACCAGACCCGGCCCAGCGGTGACGTGCTGCTCGACCTGGCCGCCCGGGTGCATGGTTCGCCACCCCCCAGGCTGCCCTGGACAAACTTCGAGAGCCTGCTGAAATCCGCCGCGCTCGGCCTGTTCGAAGCGCGCCGCGGCAGCACCTTCACCAGCGAGCGCGAAGCATCGGAAATCCGCGAAATGGAGCGCCGTGGCTGGTGGATTCCGGATCACGAGGACGAGGACTCGCTGTGGGAGGGCATGCTCGAAACCGGCGGCTGGTGGGATCCTTACTACCAGCACGGCATGTGGAGCCGCGTTTTCCATACCAGCGACAAGAAATTCAACTTCTTCGCTCGCGACTTGTACCAGTTGGTGACCGCCGACGACGCCTTGGAACACGAAGTGGCCGAGAAGATGCTTTCTCTCGGCATCCGTGAACCGGGCGATCCGGCCTTCATGCCCCACCTCGAAGATCCCAAGTGGTTCGGCGAGACCGGAGAGGACAGCTTCCACATGCATCTGGCTCACCCGCTGGTGCCGAGCACCGCGGTAGCTTCGAACCTGCCCTGGGTGCGCGAGGTGCTCAACGACCGCGTCGCCTGGGACGCCTGGGTCGAAATGCACGAAGAAGACGGCCACCGGCTCGGCCTGCACGAAGGCGACATGGTCAAGCTGAGCGTGGGCGACCGTTCCATCGAAGTTCGCATGCTGCTCTCTCATAGGGTGCAGCCAGGGCTGGTCATGGTTCCGCGCGGCATCGGCCGCGCCGACGGCGGTCGCTGGGCCGCCAGGCGGGGAGCAAACCCGCTGAACATCCTGGCCCCCGACCTGGAAGCGGTCTCCGGCTGCCTCCAGGTCCAGTCCACCAAGATCCGCGTCGAGAAAATCAACAGCGGAGATCAAAATGTCTAAGTGGGGAATGGTCATTGATCTTGCTGCCTGCACTGGATGCAGCAGCTGCACCGTGGCATGCAAGAGCGAGAACAACGTTCCGCTCAGCGATCCCACCGACATCGAAGCCTCGCGCTCCTTCTCCTGGCTTCAGATCATGAAGATCGAGGAAGAGGGGCACGGGCGCGCGCGTTACCTGCCGCGGCCGTGCATGCACTGCGACCATCCGCTGTGCGTGCTGGTGTGTCCGGTCGAGGCGACGCGCCTGGACAAAGACGGCATCGTTTCGCAGATCTACGACCGCTGCATCGGTTGTCGCTACTGCACCAACAACTGCCCCTACACCGCCAAGTACTTCAACTGGCACACTCCGGTGTGGCCCGAGGAAATGATGCAGGGGCTCAACCCGGACGTCAGTATCCGCCCCAAGGGCGTGGTCGAGAAGTGCACCTTCTGCCACCACCGCCTGCAGAGCGTTACCGACCAGGCCGGCGCCGAGAAACGGGAAATCCGCGAGGGCGAGTTCTCGCCGGCGTGCAAAGAGGTCTGCCCGACCCAGGCGATCCATTTCGGAGACCTTGAAGACCCAAACAGCACGGTCTCAAAACTTGCTGGAACCAACCGTGCGTTCAAGGAACTCGAAGACCTCGGCACCGAGCCCAAAGTGATCTACCTGCGAGAGGATTTCTAGGATGAAACCCCCTTCTGAAGCCATGGCAGCCATGCCAGATACCCCGGCCGCGGTCCCGGTTGAAGCCGAGACCAGAACGCGCAAGGTCAAGTTCACCCAGCAGATGGAAGACGATCTGCTGCTGTCCATCCGGGAACGCGGCCGGGGCTTCAAGCTCACCGTCGCGATCCTCGGTTCGATCGTGCTATGGGCTGTGTTCGCCTATATCTACCAGCTGCGCAACGGCATGGGAGTCACCGGTCTGAACCGGCCCGTGTACTGGGGCGTGTACATCTGCAACTTCGTTTTCTTTATCGGCATCAGCCACGCTGGCACGCTGATTTCCGCCATCCTCAGGATGTGCAACGCGGAATGGCGAAGACCGATCACGCGATCTGCCGAAGTCATCACCGTGATGGTCCTGTTCTTCGGGGTGCTCAACGTGGTGTTCGACCTCGGGCGGCCCGACCGCGCGCTCAACATCGTCACCTCGGCGCAATTCAGCTCGCCGTTGTTGTGGGACGTCACCTCGATCACGGTCTATTTCCTGTCATCGACGACCTACCTCTATCTTCCGCTGATCCCCGACATCGCGATCCTGCGCGACCGTTTTCCCAAAGCCAGGTGGTTCTACGGGCCTCTGGCGCTGGGCTGGTCCGGCACCGACAAGCAGAAGCACCGCCTGGAAAAATTGATCGGCATCATGGCGATCATCGTCCTGCCGGTAGCGGTTTCGGTGCACACGGTGGTGTCCTGGGTGTTCGCGATGACGGTACAGCCCTTGTGGCACAGCACCATCTTCGGGCCGTACTTCGTCGTCGGCGCGATCTTCTCCGGCATCGCCGCGCTGATCATCGCCATGGCCCTGCTGCGCAAGGCCTACAAGCTCGAGAACTACCTCAAGCAGGTGCACTTCGACTACCTCGGCCGCCTGCTGCTGGTGATGACCGCGCTGTGGTTCTACTTCACCTTTGCCGAGCACCTGACCGCGTACTACGGCGGCGAGCCCGCCCACATGGCGGTGCTGATGGAGAAGGTCACCGGTCGTTACGCTCCGATGTTCTGGACCATGGTGGTGTGCTGCTTCATCATTCCGATGGCGCTGCTGACGCGCTCCAAGACGCGCAACGTCAAGGGCACCGTGATCGCCTCGATCACGATCACCATCGGCATGTGGCTGGAGCGTTTCACCATCGTCGTGCCGACCCTGGTCAACCCGCGCCTGCCTTACCAGCGCGGCCTCTACACACCGAGCTGGGTCGAGTGGTCGATGCTCGCTGGTTGCATGGCGATGTTCATCCTCATGTACGTCCTCTTCACCAAGATCTTCCCGATCATCTCGATCTGGGAGGTCAAGGAAGGCATCGAAGAAGGCTCCGACGACACCTACGATCGCGTCGTCAGCTATCTTCCCGGTCCTGAGGGCAAAGGAACCGAGGCCGGGGGCGCCTGATGAGCGTGCCCAATCCCGAACTGGCGCAGCTGTGCAGCGCACTGGCGCGGGTGTTCTCGTGGCCCGACCCCGAACAGGTCGAATTGGGCACCGGCAATCCCCTGCTGCTCGCCCTCGGCTCGCTTGCCAGGCTGGAAGGGGAGCCCGCCGAACACTTCGGCGGACTCTTTGACCAGCTGTGGAAGGTACTCGAGGAACAGGCTGCAGATGGCCAGCTTCTGCATCAGGCCGAAGTCGAGTTTGCACGGCTGTTCCTGGTTCCCTCGGAGCAGCTGGTCGAGCCCTACCAGCACGCCCACTGTGGAGAAGGCGCGGCGGCCCTGGCCCCGCGCCTGCACGCCAGTTACCGCTCCGCCGGCCTGGAAATGGCCGAATCGTGCGGCGATCTTCCAGATCACCTGGCCACTGAATTGGAGTTTCTCGCCCTGCTGCTCGACACCGGGAAGAAATGCGAGGCTCGCTGTTTCGTCCGCGACCATCTCGGCGCTTTCGGAAGCCGGCTTGCAGCACAAGTTCTCGAACACGCCACCAGCCCCCTCTACCAGACCGCGGCGGAATCCCTTGCCCGTCTTCTCAGCTTGGACACCTTGAATTTCGATCCAAGGACAGATCCTGTCGAGTGTTAGCATGAAAATCAAACCCTTCATCCTGGGCGTGAGCCTGGCCGCCGGGTCGGTCGCCTTCGCCTTCCAGCCGAGCCTCCTGAGCGGCTCCATGAATGATCCGCTGCAGCAGGGTGACCCCTCCCGAGGGCGCCGTGTCTACGTGCAGAAGGACTGCGTCGAGTGCCACGCGGTCATGGGCAGTGGCGGCACCATCGGCCCTGATCTTGCCGAAGTCGGCAAGGGCCGGTCGCACCACCGCCTGGTGACCAAGCTGTGGGACCACCTGCCACTGATGGTGCAGTCCTTCGCTGAAGAAGGCATGGTCTGGCCCGAGGTCTCCGACGAGGAGATGGCCGACCTCACCGCCTACCTTTTCTACCTCAACTTCTTCGACAAGCCGGGCAACTACAACCTGGGCAAGCAGCAATTCACTCAGAAAGGCTGTGTCAATTGCCACAGTATCGGTGGCAGCGGCGCGCAGATCGGCCCGGCGTTGGACAAGTTCGGTTCGAGCGCGTCCTCGCTCGACCTGGTCGCCCGCATGTGGAGCCACGGTCCGGCGATGCTGCGCTCGCAACGCGACCGCAACGTGCAGATCCCGAAGTTCCAGGGCGCCGAAGTCGCCGACATCCTCGCCTACCTCAAGGGTTCGTCGATGGAAGCCACCCGCACCAAGTTTCAGCGCCCTGGCGATCAAGTGCTAGGCCGTGGCATATTTGAAGAAAAACAGTGCGCGCTGTGCCACGCCGTCAAGGGCGAGGGCCAGGTGGTGGCGGCAGACGGAAGCAAGGTGCCCGGTCCGGACCTGAGCAACGTCAATCTCGAACGCAGCGTGCCGGAATTCGCCGGGGTGCTGTGGAACCACGGTCCGATGATCTGGGATACCCTGATCCAGCGTGGGGCCGCGATCCCACCCTTCTCCGTCGACGAAATCGCCGACCTGCTCGCCTACCTCTACTTCATCGATTACCACGACGAGAATGGGGATGCCGCCAAGGGCGAGGAGTTGTTCGCGCAGCGCTCATGCGTCGAGTGTCATCTGGATCAGAGCGCGGCAGAATCGCCCGGCCCCTCCATCCAGCGCCTCGGCGAAGTGGTCAAATACGAGAGCTTTGCCGCCGGCCTGTGGAACCACGGGCCGCTGATGCTGGAGAAGATGGAGTCCGAAACCATCGCCTGGCCGAACTTCACCGAAGAAGAAATGCGCAACCTGACCTACTATCTGGGCCAGTTGCCCGATCCCGAGGAAGAAGAAGACGAATAGCGCCTGGGGGCCTGGGGCAGGATTAGTCTGGAGGAGCATGAACCCGGGCTTTACCCCTTGATGGATACCCTGAGGAAGGACTCGTGAGCGCCGAAGATCTTCTTTCTCAGGGATTGAACGCGCTGCCGGTGCAGCTGCCCCGCGTCATCGCCGGTCGCGACTGGCAGGTCTTCGTGCAATTGGCGCAGGCCGGGCCGGTCTACCTTGCCGGGCAGCCCGGGCCGGACGCGCTGCGCCGCTTTGCCGCGGAGGGGGTCACTACCGTGGTCAACCTGCGTCGCCCCGAGGAAATGGAAGACCCTGCACAGGTTCCCTTCGACGAAGTGGCCTTGATCCGGGAACTCGGCATGGATTACGTGTCGATCCCTCTCGGTGGAGAAGCCTTTCCCTACACTCCGGCAGCGCTTGAGCGGTTTGCCGTGGCGATGGCGGCCACTGAAGAGAAGCTGCTGCTGCACTGCACAGTGGCCCTGCGGGTGAGTTACCTGTGGGTCGCCTACCTCCTGCGTTACCATGACTTTCCATTGGACCGGGCCTTGGAACATGGCCGGGTGATCCACCATGCTGCGATTCCCCTGGAGGACCTCCTCTACGCGCACTGAGCCGCGCAAACCCGGCGCTCTGCTCGCCGCCCTCGTTCTGATTCTGCTGCTTCCCGCCTGCAGCGAGGCCGCGGGCAGCGATGCGCAGGCGCCTGCGCCGGATCCGCGTCTGCGCGTGCTGTTCCTTGGCGACCAAGGGCACCATCTGCCGTCTGAGCGGCTGCATTCGGTCTATGGCGCCCTGGCGCGGCAGGGGATCGCGGTCGACTACCGCGACCAACTGAGCCAGGTCGACGCAGACCTGCTGCGGCTCTACGACGTGGTCTGGGTCTATGCCAACTACGCACGCCTAACCAGGCCCCCGCAAGAGTTTTTCTCCGACCTGACCGCCTTCGTCGAAGGCGGCGGAGGCCTGGTTGCCCTGCATTGCGCTTCGGCTTGCTTCCCGGAATCCGAGAGCTGGGAGAAGCTGCTCGGCGGTCGTTTCCTGAGTCACGAAACCGGAGTGCTGCACGAACGGGTGGTGGCCGCCGAACATCCCTTGATGAAGGGCTATGAGGAATTCGAAAGCTGGGATGAGAGCTACGTGCACCGCCACCACCAGGATGGGCGCACCACCCTGACCATGCGCGACGACGAAGCCTGGACGTGGGTGCGCGCACAGGGACAAGGCCGCGTCTTCTATTCCGCCTGGGGACACGATCAGCGTACCTGGGAGCAGCCCGGTTTCCTCGAACTGTTGCGTCGTGCGCTGCGCTGGTCAGCCGGCGAAGACGCGCAACGGCGACACGACGCCTTCGACCTGCCGCCCCTGCAGTTGGAGCCGCGGCCGACTGTACAGAACTACGAGAAACGCGAGCAACAACCGCACTACCAGCTGCCGTTGTCGCCCACCGATGCGCTCGGTCACCTGCAGACCGCCGCCGGTCTGCGCGCCGAGATCTTCGCCAGTGAGCCCGACATCACCAATCCGATCGCGATGTCGTGGGATCACCGCGGCCGCCTGTGGGTGCTCGAATCGATCGACTATCCCAACCGGGTCGAGGATGACGGCGTCGGCCGCGACCGCATCGTGATCTGCGAGGACACCGGGCGCGACGGACGCGCCGACAAGTTCACCACCTTTGTCGAGGGCTTGAACATCCCTACCGGAATCCTGTGCGTGAACGGCGGCGTGCTGGTGGCCCAAGCGCCGTCGATGCTGCGTCTGATCGACGACGACGGTGATGACCGCTGCGACCGGCGCGTGGAACTGTTGCACGGCTTCGGCCGCAGCGATACCCACGCTGGACCGTCCAATCTGCACCTCGGCTTCGACAACTGGATCTACGGCGTGGTCGGTTATTCCGGGTTCCGCGGCGAGGTCGCAGGCCAATCCGTGGCCTTTAACAGCGGACTGTTCCGCTTCCGTTTCGACGGCTCGGCGCTGCAGTTCGTGGCCCAGTTCACCAACAACAGTTGGGGCATCGGCATGCGCTCCGACGGCGAACTTTTCGGTTCCACCGCCAACAACGCGCCGTCCTTTTTCGTCGGCGCGCCCAAGCCCGACCTGGCCCATGTCGACACGCGGCACCCCGGCGCCAGCGCGATCCAGACCTTCTACCCGCTGCATCCGGCGACCGCGGTGATCCGCCAGGTCGACGTCTTCGGCGGCTACACCTCCGCCGCCGGCCATCATTTCGCCACCGGCGCGCTGCTGCCCGCAGAGTGGAGCGACCGCATCGCGTTCATCTGTGAGCCGACCGCCAACCTGGTGGCGATGTTCCGCGTCGAAGCCGACGGCGCCGGCTTCCGCGCCGACGACGGCTGGAACCTGGTCGCCAGCACCGACGAGTGGTTCAGTCCGGTGCAGGCTCAGGTCGGCCCTGACGGCGCGGTGTGGATCGCCGACTGGTACGAGTTCATCGTCCAGCACAACCCGACTCCGACTCCGCAACGAGGCGGCTTCCAATCGTCAACCGGCAAGGGCAACGCCCACGAAAACCCGCTGCGCGACCGCGCCCATGGCCGCATCCTGAGACTGGTTCCCTTCGATCCCGCGGAGGAGGAGGAGGAGGCGGCCGCAAGGGCGGCCAGAAGCGAATCGCGCTTGCCTGCACCGCGCCAGGATCTGAGCCAGGCATCCATCTCCCAGCGTCTGGCCGTATTGCGCCATCCCAATCTGTTCTGGCGCTTGACGGCGCAGCATCTGCTGGCGCAGATCGCGATCCCGGAAATGGTGCCGGTGTTGCAGCAGATGGTCGCGGAGGGCGGATTGGGCGCGGTCCACGCGCTCGGCCTGCTCGATTCCTTGGGAGCATTGGGGGTGGGGGGCGCGGCCCATCACAGCCTGCGTGCCGCCCTGGCCAGTCCCGAGGCGGCGCTGCGCAAATCCGCCCTGCGTCTGCTGCCGCCGGACAGCGGCGCCGCGCTGGTCGACGCCGGCATTCTGCAGGACCCGGATCCCGCGGTCCGCCGGATGGCCCTGCTCGCCGCCGCCCGAGTGAATTCTTCGCTCGAAATCGGCACCTTGATCGGCGCGTACGCCGCTCGCGGCATGGAAGAAGATCCGTGGCTGGCTGTGGCCACGCGCGCCGCGGCCCTGCGTCATGCCGCCGGATTTCTTGCCGGGGCGGGGCCGGCGCTGATGGCGGCCAGCGCGCCTGAGGCACAGGAATCACCCAACCTGGTTCCCAATCCAGGTTTTGAAGCGCAGGCCGTGTGGCAGCCGCGCACCTATGGCGGCAGCGCCGAACACCACTGGGTCGAAGAAGGCCGCAACGGCGGCTTCTGCCTGCGCATCGATTCCGCCAGCGGCAGTGACACCAGCTGGTTTGCCGACGTCGAAGTCCAACCCAGCACGCGCTACCGTCTGACCGGTTGGGTGCGCACCGCGGAATTGGAAGTGGTCGGGGAACGCGCCGACGGCGCCTTGTTCAACCTGCACGCGCGTGGCCGCTCTATTTCCAACGCCATCCTCGGCGATCACGACTGGACCCAGCTCGCACTGGAGTTCGAAACCGGAGCGAACGAGAGTCAGCTCAGTGTGAATTGTCTATTCGGTGGCTGGGGCCATTGCCGCGGGACCGCCTGGTTCGATGATCTGGAATTGCGCGCCCTGGGCCGCTCGGGCACCCCGCACTCGCTGGCCCTCGAAGCCGCCGCGCACCTGGCCCGCGTCGGCCCCGCGGCCGAACGCGCCGATCTGCAGGAAGCCCTGACCCAAGGACGGGTGCGCTTGCCCGCCGACGTCCTGCTGCAATTGCACCTCGACGCTGGGGTTGAATCGGCGTCAAGCCAGCCGCTGCATCAGGGCGGCGACGCCGAGGCTGGGCGCACCCTGTTCGCCCAGCATCCGATCGCCGCGTGCATCCGTTGCCACAAAGTGGAGGGTAGCGGAGGCGAGGTCGGTCCCGACCTGTCCGCCGTAGGGGAACGCCTTTCTGCCGAGGAGTTGCTGCAATCGATCCTCGAGCCCAACGCCGCCATCGCCGCGGACTATCCCGGCCAGGTGTCGCCGATGCCGCCGATGCGCGCCTTCCTCAGTGACGGCGAGATCCGCGACCTGGTGGCCTATCTGGCGGCGTGCCGCCAGGACCAGGGCGGCTGACTCGCCGCCTCAGGGCTGGATGGTGCGCGTGACGGTGTTGGTCTTCAGCGACAACGCGGCGCTGGCACCGCGCGCCACCACCGCCTGGGTCGAAACCGGAATCAGCGGTGCGGCGGACGGAATCACGCGGCTGAACACAGCCTGTCCGCTGGCGTCGGCGTCGGTCTGGCCGGCCAAGGTGACCAGGCTGCGCAGGTCCAGGCCGAGGCCGCCGAGGGCCGGCACCTCGGGGCCGAAGCCGGTGCCGGTCAGGCTGTACAAGTAGTACACAGTTTCGAAGGGCAGTGCGTTGCTGACGATGAAATCGGTGACCTGGTTGCGCACCAGCGCGCCGTGGTCGAGGCTGGGTCCAGGGGTCAGATCGAGAAGGCTGACGAATCCATCGCCGAGTCCGCCGGCGCTGGACTGCAGCGCACCGCTGCGCAGCGGGAAGCGCAGCGACTGGGTGAATCCCGCGACGACGACGCTGGTTGCGTCAGGAAGGGCGATCGCGGTGGCCAGGTCGAAACTCTCACCGCCGAGATAGCTGGCGTAATCAACCGCGCTGAGGTCGGCGGCCACCGACAGCACCAGCGCATCTCCGAGCGCGCTGTTGCGGACGGTATCCCAGGCGCCATTGGTCCACGGCAGGTCGGTCGAGGTGGTCAGGCCGGCGAGGCGCACGGCGCCGTCGTCGTTCACCGCCAGGGCAAACAAGCTGTCATCGCCGCTGCCGCCCAGGAAGGTGCCGGCATTGAGCGAGTTGAGGGTCGGGCTCAGGTGGAGCAGGA
The DNA here is from genome assembly GCA_021776925.1 of Planctomycetota bacterium. GTDB lineage: Bacteria > Planctomycetota > UBA1135 > UBA1135 > UBA1135 > JAJFFB01. Next base: position 15,621 of record JAJFFB010000013.1, read on the forward strand.
AACCATCTTCGTCCCCGCCAAGATAGTCCGGGAAAGCTGCGCCCAGAGTAGTGGGCAGATCGGGTGAGTCGCTCCAGCCGCCGACGAAAACCCCGTCGCTGGCCGACAGGCCGACCGCGCGCGCTTCCTCGTCATTGATGCCGCCGAGGAAGGTCGAGGCGTGGCGCGCGCCATCGTCCAGATCGATCAACGCGGCGAAGGCGTCGATCTCGGAGCCGTTGTAGGAATTGTCGAAGGAATTGGGTGACACCGGAAAGTCCGCGGAGGTCGTCGAACCGACGATCACCGCCTCGTTGTTCTGGTTGACGGTCACCGCGAGCGTGGCTTCGCGCAGATCGCCAAAGGCGACGCCGGTGCCGCCGATCAGGCGACCCATGATCAAGCTGCTGCCCGCGGCGTGGAAGCGGTGTACGAAGGCGTCGTTGTCGCCGCCGCGATAGCTCCATCCATGCGTCCCAGGGAAGTCGCTGGAGGCGGTGCGGCCGCCGACGATGACGTCGTTGATCGGACTGATCGTGACGCAGGTGGCCTCTTCGTTCTGGGAACCTCCTAGAAAGGTCGCCCACTGCAGGCTGCTGCCGTCGGCGCTCAGCTTGGCGACAAAGGCGTCTTCTTCATCGACCGAAACCCCGTTGTAGGTGGTGTCGTAGGCGCCGGCGGTGGCGGGGAAGTCCATCGATTCGGTCCAGCCGACCAGCACCACTGCACCGAGCTGGTCGACCGCGACTCCTTGGGCGACGTCGCCGTTGGAGCCGCCGACCAGGGTGGTCCAATTCAGGGTGGTGCCATCGGCGCTGTAACACGAGACGAAAGCGTCGCCGCCGGCGGTCACCTGGCCCTGGAACACCGGCGATTCGGTGAGGCCAGCGACCAGCACGTCGCCATTGCTGGCCAGGGCGGTGGCCAGCGGGGCGTCGAGGCCACTGCCGCCGAGGTAGGTCGACCACTGCAGACCAGGGTCGATGACCAGCGCACGTTGCGGGTCGGCGTCGGGAACGACAAAGGCGAAGCGGTCTCCGCCGAGCAGTTGGAAGGCACAGGTTCGTGGCAGCCGGGTGCCGTCGGCGTCGAGCTGCCAGGTCCTCGGCGGCGTTTGACGTAGAGGACCCGCGGCGGTGTGCATGACCAGGCTGCCATCTTCATCGAGGCTCAAGCGGTCGATGCCCCGGCAGCGCAGCTGCAAAGACTGCAAGTCGGACCCGGCGGCGAGCAGCAGGTCGTAGCTCAGCAGACCATCGCGTTGGCTCAACACCAGGTCCACGCCGGGCCGGATGTCGCGGTAGTGGACTCTGGCGAAAGCCGGCACGTCGTGCTGCCAGGCAGCCGGATCGGAGCCGAGCAGGAAGTGGTGCCGCTGCGTCAGAAGCTCATGGCCGACCGGAGCCCTGGCCAGCCGGTCCTCGCCGGAGTGCTTTCCTGCCATGGCCGTCGTGCTCCATTCCAAACGCACCTCGGTGATCGCCGCGGCGGACAACTGCAGGCGGATGCCGTCGGCCTCGCAGTGCGCGCGCATTCCGGCCTGCTGCAAGAGGAAGCGCGTGCCCGCCGGCCACTGACCGTGGTTCTCGACGAAGGCGGGGGACGGGGTGGGTGCTTCCTGGGGAGGGGCACACCAGGAACCGGCGCCGAGGCCGGCCAGGCAGAGGAAGAATCCCATGGCCCGATTGTAGACCGGGCCGGTCGGCGTCTGCTCACAGGCCGCGGTGGACCACGCCGCCCTTCATGACAAAGTCCACGCGTTCCAGCGCGTGGATGTCCCGCAGAGGGTTGCCGGGCACCGCGACCAGGTCGGCGAGCAGGCCTGCGGCAATCTGCCCGCGGTCCGGGCGACGGCACAACTCGGCGGCGCGGATGGTCGCCGACTGCAGAGCGGCGGTGGGGGTCATGCCGCGTTCCACCATGGCGGCGAATTCGAGCGCGTTGGTGCCGTGCGGGATCACCGCGGCGTCGGTGCCGAAGGCGATCTTGACGCCGGCGGCGATCGCCCGGCGCAGGCTCTGCTTGGCCATCGGCAGGACCTTTTCTGCCTTGGCCCGGATCGGCGCCGGCAGCAGGCTGAGGTCGAGGTTGTCGGCGAGCACGGTGGTCGGCACCAGCCAGGTGCCGTGTTTCTTCATCATCGCGATGGCTTCCTCGTCAAGGATCGAACCATGTTCGATCGAGGTCACGCCGGCGCGGATCGCGGCCTTGATGCCGGCGGTGCCGTGCGCGTGCGCCGCCACCGCGATGCCATGGCGCGCCGCTTCTTCGACGATGACGCGCATCTCTTCTTCGGTGAATTGCTGCGCGCCCACGGTCTCCTCCCACGACAGCACGCCGGCGGTGGCGCAGATCTTGATCACCTCGGCGCCGTGTTTGATCTGGTAGCGCACCGCGCGCAGCAACTGGTCGGGGCCGTCGGCGACGCCGTGTTCGGGATCCTGTTCGGCGATCCCCGGTGCGTAACCGGTGACGTCGGCGTGTCCGCCGGTGATCGACAAGGTGTGGCACGCCGGCAGGATGCGTGGCCCGGGCACGAAGCCGCGCTCGATGGCACGCTTCAGCGCGACGTCGGCAAAATCGCCCGAGCCGACGTTGCGCACCGTGGTGAAGCCGGCGTCCAAGGTCAGCAGCGCATTACGCGCGCCGCGCAGTGCCGCGTCGGCGCCAGTTTCAATCACCCCGCGGTGCACCCAGCCCGGGTCGATGTCGAAGGTCAGGTGGGTGTGGCAGTCGATCAGGCCGGGTAGCAGAGAGTGCCCAGCGAGTTCGATGCGCTGGGTGCCAGGCGGCAGCGGCGACCCCGCTTCCTGCACCGCGACGATGCGCTCGCCGCGCACCAGGACCTCGCGCCCTGGCAGCATGCGCCCGCTGGCGGCGTCGAACAGCCATTCCGGCGCCAGCACCAGCAGCGGGGCGCCCTCGCCGTCGCGTTGCGGAAGCTGTTGCGCGGCCGCCGGGGTGGCGCACAGCATCGTGGCAGCGAGCAAGACCGGGCAGGCGGCGGCGATCATTGCTCCAGCTCCGGCCGCAGCGAGGCGACACCCAGGGCGGCTTCCAGGGCTTCGCCGAGGCGGAACAGACTGCCTTCGCCGGCCAGCTGTCCCCACAACACCGAGTTGCGCGGGGTGCCGTTGTCGCGGAAGCCGGTGCGCAGGCACAGGCATGGGTGGCCCGAGTAGTTGGTCATCAGCAGCAGGCTGGCGGCGAAACTGGGGCTGAACAGCGCGTCGACCCCGTGCAGAGAATCGTTCAGCGCGCGGCACAGCGTGCGGCGGTAGCGATCGGCCTGCAGGAATTCGATCGCCGGGATCATCCACGCGGCACGGAAGGAATTGGGCCACGCCTGCGGCGCCTGCCACTGCAGCAGGTCGTCTTCGTTGCTGCGTGTCATTTCTTCAAAGGCGGTCGCCGCCTCGACTTCGAGAATGGTCATCAAGGCGTCGTGGGGGCCCTGCGGGAGGTCGACCTCGACCAGCTGCACTCCGAGGCTCTGTAGCGCCTCGAGCGCGTTGCGGTCGGCATCGCTGGCGCCGCGGCCGCTGAACCAATCCGGGTGGTAGCCGAGGCGGATGCTGTCGAAGGGGCGCTGAGAAAAGTCCTGCAGCGGCATGTCCTGGGTCGAGGCGTCGCCGGCGTCCTGGCCGGCGATCACGTCGAGCACCAGCCGCGTGTCGCGCACGCTGCGCGCAATCACGCCGATCTTGTCCATGCTCCAGCACAGCGCCATGGCGCCGCCGCGCGGCACGCGGCCGAAGGTCGGGCGCAGGCCGGTGACCCCGCAACGGCTGCTCGGCGAGACGATCGAGCCATAGGTCTCGGTGCCGAGCGCAAAGGCGAAGAAACCGGCCGCGGTGCCGGCGGCGCTGCCCGCGCTGGAGCCACTGCTGCCCTGCTCCAAGTTCCACGGATTATTGGTGCGCTTGTCCAGCCACATGTCGCCGTAGGCGAGCGCACCGAGCGAGGTCTTGGCCAGCAGCACCGCACCGGCGTCGCGCAGTCTCTGCAACACCACCGCGTCGTGCTCCGGCATCTGGTCGGCGTAGGGTTCAGCGCCCCAGGTGGTGCGGATGGCGGCGCTGTCGAACAGGTCTTTGGCGCCGTAGGGCAGGCCGTGCAAGGGCCCGCGCGAGTTGCCCGCGGCAAGTTCCGCGTCGGCCTGGCGTGCCTCACGCAGCGCGCGCTCTTCGGTCACGGTGATGCACGCCAGGACCTTGGGATCGAGGCGGCGGATGCGCTCTAGATAGATGCGCGTCAGCCGCTCGCTGCTCAGGCTGCGTTGTTGCACCCAGTGGGACAACTGCCAGGCCGGTGCATAGGCGATGTCCTGGTCCTTCTGCGGCAGCGGGCCGGCGGCGGCGGCGAGGCCCGGGTCGGCGGGGGTGGTCTGGTAGGGGCCCTGCGGAGCTCTCTGGCCCAGCCACGGATCGAAAGTGTGCGCCGGCTCCAGGCTGTTGGGAAATTCCGCGCCCTGGCGGCGACGATAGCGCGCGAGTTTCTGCTCCAGATTGCGCACCATCATTTCGCGTTCCGAATCGGTGAAGGCGATGCCGGCGACCTGTTCTGAGGCGGCGATGGTGGCGGCGTCGATCCCGGCAGAGTCCGCTGGCACGGCCGGTTCCTGGCCGTCGAGGGCGGCGAGCGCGGCGGCCAGGGTTTCAGGAGGTGGGCTGGAGGCGGGGGGCGAGGCCATCGCTTCATGCTAGCGGGAAGCCGGCGATGGCGATCTATACTGGAGTGTGGGCCCCCGACCGCGTTGAACACCCTCCTACCCTCCGTGTGCCGGCTGGCGCTGGTCCTTCTGCTCGCCGCATCTGCCTCAGCGCAGCAGGCGCGGAAGCTGGCGCGTCAGATCGAGGATGCCCGCGAAGAGGCTCAGCCGGCATGGTTTCAGCAGTTGGCGGCGATCGGTGACGAAGAAGCGCTGAACCTGTTGATCGAAATTGCCGAGGACATCAAAGGAGTTTCGCGTAGAACTTTTCCTGCATTCCGGGCATTTCTGCATTTCCGCGATCGCAACGAACTTGAAACCGTTGCCCTGGAGTTTCTCCGGCAGACCGCGCTCTCCTCCACCAGTTATCCGTCGATGGCCGCGGTGAACACCTTGGCCCAATGGGGTCCGGCAGCCAACCAAGCCCTCACTGAGGTGGTTCATGAGGCAAGTCTTGCCAACAGTCGAGCGCGGGCGATCACCCCATTGCTGCCGGTGATCCGCGAAAATCCGGACGCCGCCAACCTGGACCTACTGCTGGAGGTCTTCCGCTCCCCCCTTTCGGGTCCGCCGGAAAAATTTGCTCAGACCCTGACGGCCTTTCCGAGCGAGCTGTTGGTGCCGCGTTTGCAAGAGTGGTTTCAGGAAGAGGTGCCTCCAGCGCTATTGGATGGCGCCATGCGTGCCTTGACGTCGACACCTGGAGAGGAGGCAGGGACTTTTCTGGTCGAATTGCTGGAGCACGAGAACCCGGCTCTGGTCCTCCGTGCACTTCACGGACTGCGCCAGCGTGGTGACGGGTCCCATGAAGCCCAGCTGGTATCGCTGATGCGATCCAAGGACCCTGTGCTGCGTTATTTCGCGTTGGTCGAAAATGGGCGCTTGCACAGTGGAGATCCGAAATGGGAGAAGAAGCTCTTGAAAATGGCTTCCTCGAAGGATCGTATCGATCGCCAGGCGGCTGCGGCCTGTGCAGGACTGCTCCCTCAAGCGCTTGGCTGGTCAATGTTGAAAGACTTGCTGGTTGATGAGCACCGCACGGTGCGCAGCCAGGCGCTGGTGAGCACCGGGCTGCTGCGTAGGCGTGACTCGATCCCGTTTCTGATCGAGCGCGTGGCAGAGGAAGGTGCTGAGGACAACCCTGTCATGCGCGACCGGGTGATCGAAGTTCTAGCGGGCCTGACCGGACAGACCTTCGGTCTGGCGATCCATACCTGGCAGGTGTGGTGGGAGAATGAAGGCGGCAGCTTCGAGATCCCCAGCGCGGAGGAATTGCTGCGCAAGACCGAGGAACGTGAAAAACGACGGTCACAAAATTTGACTGCCGGCTCCTTTTACGGCCTTCCTGTCGTCAGCCGAAGGGCGGTTTTTGTGCTCGACGTCAGCGGTTCGATGAAGACTGCCGCAGCGAACGATCGTTACGGCGGTGGCTCCAAGGCGACTCGGCTCGACGTCGCCAAGGAACAGATGAAACAGGCCTTGGAAGCCTTTCCGAGGGATGGTTTGTTCAACATGGTGTTTTTCCATACCAGTGTGAAATCCTGGCAGGAAGGCTTGGTGCGCATGAACAAGAACACCCGCGCCAAATCGCTTAAGTTCCTCGAGCGGCAACGCGTGGCCGGGGCCACCGCGCTCTACGACGCGCTCGAAGCCGCCTTCCGCAATGAGGGGGTGGACACCATCTACCTGATGTCGGACGGCATCCCCGGCGGCGGTACGATCAACAATCCGCAGCAGATCCGCAAGCGCGTGCAGGAATGGAACGCGGTGGCCCACGCCACCATTCACTGCGTTTCGGTCGGGGGCGAGATCCAGCTGCTGCGCTGGCTGGCCGAGGATTCGGGCGGCCGCTTCCAGGTGGTCAAGCCCCGCGCCGCCGGCAAGTGACCGCGGCGGATCGCGCGGGCATAATTCCGGGTCCATGAGCGACGCCGACGCCCCCAAGGACTTCATCCGCCAGATCGTTGCCGACGACCTGGAAGGCGGGCGGCACCAGCGCATCATCACGCGCTTCCCGCCCGAGCCCAACGGTTTCCTGCACGTCGGCCACGCCAAGGCGATCTGCCTCAACTTCGGCATCGCCGCCGAGACCGGCGGCCAGTGCCATCTGCGTTTCGACGACACCAATCCGGTCAAGGAGGAAGAGGAGTACGCGCGGGCCATCGAGGAAGACGTGCGCTGGCTCGGCTTCGACTGGGGTGAGCACCTTTACCACGCGTCGGATTATTTTGACACGCTGTACGCGTGGGCCGAACACCTGGTCGAGAACGGCAACGCCTACGTGGACGAGCAGTCGCCCGACCTGATCCGTGAGCAGCGTGGCTCGCTCACCGAAGCGGGGCAGGAGAGCCCGCACCGTGATCGTCCGACGGCGGAAAGCCTGGACCTGTTCCGACGCATGAAGGCGGGCGAGTTCGCCGACGGCGCGATGGTGCTGCGCGCGCGCATCGACATGGCTTCGCCCAACCTGAATCTGCGCGATCCGGTGATCTACCGCATCCTGCACCAGGCGCATCCGCGCACCGGCGACCGGTGGTGCATCTATCCGATGTACGACTTTGCCCACGGGCAATCCGATGCGATCGAGTGCATCACCCATTCCCTGTGTACGCTCGAGTTCGAGAACCACCGTCCGCTCTACGACTGGCTGGTCGAACACCTGCCGGTGCCCGCGCGTCCGCGCCAGATCGAATTCTCGCGGCTCAACCTGAGTTTCACCGTGACCTCCAAGCGCAAACTGCTGCGCCTGGTCGAGCAGGGGCTGGTCGATGGCTGGAGCGATCCGCGCCTGCCGACGCTGTCGGGCATGCGCCGGCGCGGTTATCCGCCTGAGGCGATCCGCGACTTCTGCCACAAGGTCGGGGTGACCAAGTACGAAGGCGTCACCGAGGTGGCGCTGCTCGAAGCCACCGTGCGCGACACGCTCAACCCGGTCACGCCGCGGCGCCTGGCGGTGTTGCGGCCGCTCAAACTGGTCATCACCAATTACCCGGAAGGTCACAGCGAGACCGTTGAGGCGCCGAACCATCCCGGCGACGCGGAAATGGGCACCCGCCAGATCGCCTTCGGCCGCGAGGTCTACATCGAGGCCAGCGACTTCATGCAGGACCCGCCGAAGAAGTACTTCCGCCTCGCGCCCGGCGCCGAGGTGCGCCTGCGTTACGCCTACAACGTGACCTGTGACGAGGTGGTGCGCGACACGGCGGGCGAGGTGATCGAGCTGCGCTGCAGCTACGACCCCGAGTCGAAGGGCGGTGGTGGGCGCAAGGTCAAGGGCATCATTCACTGGGTTTCCGCCGCTGCCGCGGTCGACGCCGAGGTGCGCCTCTACGATCATCTGTTCAACCGGCCCGATCCCGAGCAAGGCGGGGACTACCTCGATCACCTGAACCCGGACTCGCTCGAAATCGTCCAGGCCAAGGTCGAGGCGAGCCTCGCCGACGAGGATCCACTGCAGCGCTTCCAGTTCGAACGCAGCGGCTACTTCCGCCGCGATCCGCAACAGCCTGAGCGGCTGGTCTACAACCGCGTCGTCGCCCTGCGCGACGGCTGGGCCAAGATCCAGGCCAAAGCCAAGACCTAGGGTCTGGCCGAGTGTCGGCCTAGGGTCTGGACTTGGCTGAGGTCCGGGGCCCGCGGGTTGCGCGGAAGCCCTTGCCGGAAAATCGGGCAGGGCCTACGCTTTTGCGGCATGGGTGCAGCTCCCTTTCGCGTTGCCTTGCTGTTCCACCGCGACCTCGCCTTCTGTCGCGGGGTGCTTGGCGGGGTCGAAGCGTGGATGGCGGAAAACGCGGCCGGGTGGCACGTGCGCCACGCGCCGTCGGAGTCCGAGGTATTGGAGTCACTCTATGAATGGGAGCCCGACGGCGTGCTCGGCCACGTCTACGATCCCGACCTCGCCGCGGCGCTGACCGATTGGGGGGGGGCTTTCGTCAACACCACGGTGACCCTGCCCGACCTGGAGGTTCCTGTGGTCGACGCCGACCACTCTGCGGTCGGGCGCATGGCCGCCGACCACCTGCTCGAGCGCGCCTACCGCAGCTTCGGTTTCTTCGGCAATCCCTGGGCGCTGTTCTCGCGTGGGCGCGAGCGGGGTTTCCGCCGCCGCTTACGCCAGTTCGGCTATTCCTGCTCCTCGAGCTACGCCGAGTACCTGCCGGGGCGGCCGGCGCGCTCGAGCTGGGTGCGCATCGACGACCAGCTGGCCGCATGGCTGCAGCAGCTGGCCAAGCCGGCCGCGGTGTTCTGCTGCCACGACGTGCCGGCGCGCGATCTTGCCGAGGCGTGCGTGGCCTTGGGCATCGAGGTGCCGGATGAGGTCGCCATCCTCGGCGTCGACGACGACCGTTTCGAATGCGAGCTGGCGCGCCCCACCCTGTCCAGCATCTCCCTGCCGATGGACCTGGTCGGTTATCGCGCCGCGGCGATGCTGCAGCGGCGCCTGAAGGGGCAGCGGGTCTCGGCGCGGCCGGCCAAGGTGGCGCCGAGTCACGTGGTCACGCGCCAGTCCACCGACGCCCACGCGGTGGTCGACCCGGCGGTGCGTCGCGCCCTGGTTTTTCTGCAGCAGACCTATCGCCGCCCGGTGTCGGTGCTCGAGGTCAGTCGCGCCGCCGGTCTTTCACGGCGCCAATTGGAACGCCGCTTCCGTCACGCCCTGGGGCGCACCATCCTGTCCGAGATCCACCGCCTGCGCCTGGGGCTGGCGTGCAAGCTGCTCGCCGACACCGAGCTTTCGGTCGAGGCGGTGGCGGCGCGCAGCGGTTTTTCCGGCGCGCGCCAGATGGGGGGAGTCTTCCGCCGTCTGCGCGGAGATTCCCCCAGCGCCTTTCGCCAGGGTTGGCGCCATTCCGCTAGCGGTCGCGCAGAGGGAACAACTCGGACGGCGAGCGTGCGGCTTCCATCCGGCGCTCCAAGGCCAAGGTGAAGTCGGGCATCTCACCGCTCAGTTCGGTGCTTTCACTCGGATCCTGCTCCAGGTTGTAGAGTTCGAGCGGCAGTTTCTGGGTGCGTCGCATCAGTTTCCACGGGCCTTCGCGGTAGGCCTGCCAGCTGCGTTCGTGCTCCCAGTACAAGCCGGTGTGCTGCGGCTGTTGACCGCGGCCAAGCAGCGTGGGCAGAAAGGAGATCCCGTCGAGATCCTGTGGCAGCGGCGCCGCGGCGACTTCGCACAGGGTGGGCAGCACGTCCCAGAAGGCGCTGACGTGGTCGCTGCGGCTGCCTGCGCGGATGCGCCCCGGCCAGCGCGCGATCATCGGCACGCGGATGCCGCCTTCGTAGAGCTGCGCCTTGCGCCCGCGCAGGCCGCCGCTGGAAGCGAAGAACTCGCGGTCCACGCCGCCCACCCAGCTCGGTCCGTTGTCGGAGCTGAACACCACCAGGGTGTTGTCGGCGAGGCCAAGCTCGTCAAGCAGGTCGAGGAGCGCGCCGACCTCGGCGTCGAGGCGCGTGATCATCGCCGCATAAGCGGCACGCGGGCGCGCGTGCGGCAGATAACCCTTCTCTCCGAGGTAGGGTGCGCTGTCCCACGAGGCCGGATAAGCGTCGACTTCGTCATCGGGGATCTGCAGCGCCAGATGCGGGATCGGCGACGGATAGTAGAGGAAAAAGGGCTCGTCCTGGTGTTCGCGGACGAATCCTAGCGCCGTCTCAATCATAAAATCGGGCGCATAGTCCGCGCCGCGATAGGCGTGGAAGGCGTCGGCAGCCTTGGCATCGTCGCCTTTGGGAAAACGCTGGTGGGCCCGGAAGGGCTGGTTGCCAAGGGGAACCTTGTCCTGGTTGCGCCACAGGTGGGTCGGGTAGTAGTTGTGCGCCTCGCGCTGGCAGTTGTAGCCGTAGAACAGATCGAAGCCCTGCAGCACCGGGTCTCCTTCGCTGCCGGTCCAGCCCAGACCCCACTTGCCGACCGCGCCGGTGGCGTAACCCTGTTCCTGGAGCAACTCGCCCAGGGTGACGGTGGCGGCGGGTATCGGGCGCTGGCCTTCCAGGTCCGGATCGTTCCATACGTCGCCGCGTTCATCCATTTCATCGTTGTCGCGGATGAAGGAGTGGCCGGTGTGCAGACCGGTCAGCAGCACGCACCGCGACGGCGCGCACACTGCGGCACCGGAATAGTGCTGGGTGAAGAGCATGCCCTCGGTGGCCAGCCGGTCGATGTTGGGAGTGCGGATTTTTTCCTGGCCATAGCAGCCCAGCTCGCCGTAACCGAGGTCGTCGGCGAGGATGTAGACGATGTTGGGCGGGCCGCTGGCGGCATCAGGGCTGGCGTCGGGCCCCTGGCAGGAAACTCCCAGGAGAACCACGCCGAGGAGCCGGGCAAGCAATGGGAGCGGAACGAGTGCCATCGCCGCTCAGCATAGAGGTGCCGCTTACAGTGAGTGCTGTTGAAGCCAGTGGTTCAGCAAACGGTGCACCTCGCGCTCACCGTCGATCTGGATCATGTGACCGACGTCGTCCAGGAGGTGGTATTCGACGTCGGCTCCGAGGCCGCGCACAAAATCTTCGTAGTCTTGATCCCAGAAAGGGGAGACCGCGTTGATCACCAGCAGCGGCAGATCGAATTGCACCGGCAGCCAGGCGTCGTCGGCGACGCTGGCAAGGAAACTGGCCGCCTGAACCTCGGCCGGGGTTTGCATCACCATGTCGACAACCGCCTGCTGCTCGGCGGCGCTGCCGTTGCGCGGCACCAGGCCCTGGGCCAAGGCGTTGAGCGTGGCTTCACGGCCCTCGCCCTGGATGCTGGCCAGCAAGCCGGCAGCGGCTTCGGCTGGGAACATCGGCCGCAGGGCTCCTTCGAGCACCACCGCGCCGGCGGCGCGCGCGCGGTGGCGGCGCAGGAACTCGCGCACCACCTGAGCGCCATTGCTGTGGCCGACGAGGATCGCGCGTTCGATTCCGGCAGCATCCATGGCTTGCGCCACCGCGTCGGCGCTGGTGGCCAGCCGATAGGCGTCGGCGCCGTGGGGGGGGGCCGGAGCCAGGCTGAGGCCGTGACCGGGAAGGTCCAGCGCCAGGACCCGGCGCGTCTGCCCAAAATTTTGCAATTGGCGGTCGAAGACGTGCAGGTTGCAGCTCCAGCCGTGGATGAAGACCAGCGGGGTCAGCGGGTCAGAAGCGCCTGGCGCAGGTTCTTTCAAGGGCACCGGTCCGGCGGCCACCGAGCGCAGGAACAACGGCGGCTCCGGCATTCCGCCGTCGCGCTGCACCGGGTACTGGGCGTCGGCTTGTTCCAATTCGCCGATCAAGCCGGCAGCCATCTTGCGCAGCTGCTCGGGCTGCTTCGTGGCCAGATTCCTGGATTCGCTCAGGTCCTCGGCCAGGTTGTACAACTCCCAGCTGCGCGGCTGATAGAAGTAGATCACCTTCCAATCGCCGAGGCGCATCGCGCTGTGCGGTTCGAAGTCGGGTCCGGCCGGCCCCCAGTCGTGGGGGAAGTGCCACAACAAGGGGCGCAGCCGCCGCAGCTGACCGAAGGAGTTGGCACCCGGCTGACCTTGCTCTCCGGCAACACGCAGCATGCCGGTGAAATCAAAGCCGTTCATTACCACGCCGTCGCTGAGCGGATCGGGCGGATCGACTCCGGCCCAGCGCAACAGGGTGGGGAAGTAGTCCTCGACGATGGTGGGTAGGTGGCGCACTCCGCCCTGTTCCACCGGAATGCGTTGTTGCGCCGGATGCTGCGGCGCCGCTTGCGCCCAGGCGACGATCTGCGGAATGCGCGTGCCGCCTTCGTAGGCGCTGCCCTTGCCCGAGCGCAGCGGCCAGTTGTGGGTGTTGGCGCCGGTGTCATAGGGGGTGCGGCCGCGCGCCTGCACCGACAGGCCGCCGTTGTCGCTGGCAAAGAGGACGATGGTGTTGTCGGCCACGCCGAGGCGCTCGAGGTTGCTCAGCACTGCGCCAAGACTGGCGTCCATGCTCTCGATCATCGAGGCATAGCGGGCTTCGGCTTCGTCGAGTCCGGCAGCGCGGTATTTTTCAACGTAGGGTGGGTGCGGCTGGATCGGCGCGTGCACCGCATAGTGCGCCAGATAGAGGTAGAACGGGCGTTGTGCACGCATGGCCTCCTCGACCTCTCGATTGGCTTCGATGGTCAGGGCTTCGGTCAGGCTGACTTCCAGGCCGTGGTAGCGCTCCAGGCCCGGCACCGCCCACACCTTTTTGCTCGCGCCGAAGCCGTCGATGGCATGGTGGCTTCCGGGTCCGCCGGCCGCGTGACCGGCCACGTTGCGGTCGAAACCCAGCGCCCGCGGATCGCTGCCGGGGGTGCCGATCGCGCCCCAGTGCGCTTTGCCGACGTGGATCGTGCGGTAGCCTTCCTGCTGCAGCAATCGCGGCAGGGTGCGGTCCGCAGGCTGCAGCCCGGCGCGGCGCCAGTCGGGCGGACTCTGCAGTCGTTCGGTGCGTCCGGACTGGTCGCGGTCGGGGTAAAGCGTCCACATGGTCACGCGGTGACGCGCGGCGTTGACGCCGGTCATCAGGCTGGTGCGGGTGGCGGAGCACAACGCGGTGGCATAGGCATTGGTGAAGCGCACGCCCTGGGCCGCGAGGCGTTCCATGTTCGGTGTGCGATAAAGTCGGTTGAACTCGGTGCGCTGCACTTCGCCGCTGGTTCCATCGACCCAGAACGGGACCGAGGTGTCCTGCCAACCCATGTCGTCAACCAGGAAGACGACGATGTTGGGACGGTTGCCGGTCGGATCCTGGGCCAGAAGGCCGGGCAAGGGCAGAAACATCGCGGTCAACAGCAGTCCAAAGCGGCTCATCCCTCCAGGTTAGAGGCCCCCGCGGGTGACCGGTACAGTGCAGGCATGCGCCGCTGCCTGCATCTGCCCCCGCTTCTGCTCCTGGCCATTTCCTGTGCCGCCCCGCCGATCACCACCGAATCCTCCCAGGGGTTGGTTCCAGGGCACGCCAATGGCCTTGAATTGCAGGCCTACCCAGCCGGGGTGGTTGCCGCCTTCCATCATCAGCACACCTTCGGCAACCATGAGGTCGGCACCGTGCGCGTGGGTTGGAATCTGACCGAACGCGGAGACTTCGGCGAACACGACGACGAGGACGGCGGCGGCCCCGGCTTCGGCGTCGGTTGGCGGCACTATCAGGAACTCGGTGGCGAGGGCTGGTACTGGGGCGGCCGCGTTGATCTATGGAGCATGGAGATCAACTGGCGCGACAAGCCCAACCGCCGCGGCGAGAGCGAGATCCTGGTGCTGCAGCCCACCGTGGAGGGCGGCTATCGCTTTCGGCTTGGCGCCAGCCCGTGGATGCTCGACCTGGGGCTTGCCGTCGGCGCCGAGATCAACGTCGACACCGATGGCGAAGACGTCGGCGAGGGCGCGATCCTGTTGCTGGGCGCCAGTTTCTTGCGCGGCTCCCCGTGATCCGAACAGAGTTCATTGCTGGAAGCCCTACAGGATGTTTTTTAGAAGCTCTAGCGCCTGCGGATCGAGTTCGGCAATTTCCTTGGCCCATCGAGCGAGTACGCGCGCGTCATCGATGCGGTTGAGCCGGTCCGGCGCCTCACACCACTTGGCTGCCTGGATCACCATGCCTTGAAACTGCGCGGGCTGTTGCACCTTGTTCAGCTTGTGCAACTTGAGCAAGGCATTGACCGCTGAGGTGGCGGTCGCGTGGTCGCGGACTCCAAGAAGCTGATCGACCACCGCTTGTTCATATAGGCCGAGGGCGTTCTCCGGGTCCAGAATCTGGGCGGAAACCCAATCCTCCGGACCTGCCTGATCGGCAGCGAAAATGGCCTGCAGAGCTTCCAGTTTGAGGCCGTTGGAGTTGTCGGGATCCAGAAAGTTGGCTTTGCGCACCACCCCGGCGAGGGTGGCCAATGCCGGACTAGAGTCGCTGGCGCCATCGACCAGGCTGGCGATGGCCTTGCGCACCACTGAAACTTTGTCTTTGGCCTTTTCGTACTCGGCGACCAGCAGTTTGGATTCGACCAGGATTTTCTTTCCCGAGATCCCGATCTGGTCGAGGTGGGTGACGTACAGCTCGGCGCCCCCTTCCTGATAGCCGGTTTCTGCGTAGACCTCTCCCTCGGTGTTCATCAGGAGTACGGTCGGGAAGCCTCCTACCTGGTATTGGTTGGCGAGTTCCTGATTGCGCGCCAGGTTGGGGACCTTGGCCCGAACTTCAAGCGCGTCGGGAAAATCGAGGACCACGAGCACGTACTGCTTGGCGACAGGTTGATAGAAGGCGTCGAATTGGAACACCTCCTCGCGAAGATTGACACACCACTGCGACCAGTCCGACCCGGTGAAGTCGACCAGCAGGTCCTTGCCCTCGATCTTGGCCACGGCAAGCGCGTGGTCGAAATCGTCGAACCAGCGCTGCTCGAGCTCGGTCGTTCCCTGTTGCTGGGCCTGGACGGGAACGGCCAGTACCAGGCTGGCGAGTAGAAATGAGAAGTGCATCGTCGCTTACAAGGGGTAGGACTGGGGAATCCGGTGGCCGCACGCGATTCTAATCCGGAGGAGGTCGCTAGTGGACTGGAATGCCCGTGCCTGGCTCACCCTGTGGCATGCAGCAGCCTGCTATCCTCCGCGGGTGAGACCTGGAAACCGCGCGCGTTCCCTGATCGCCCCTGCCCTGGCCATGGCGCTGATGGTGCCTGCGTGCCAGTCCGGAAACGCGGGCGGCGACGTTCTGTCTCAGGAACTGGTGGGCAAGGGCATCCTGAGCCTGGATGAAACACCGCCGCAGCTCGGCGAGCGCGCCGAGGCGCCGCAATGGCGCGCCGGCACGCGGCTGGTATTCCGCCGCGGAAGCCTGCGCACCGAACTGGTGTCGGGCGTCGGACCCGATGGGGGACTCAGTTTTGAACTGGACGGCAGCGGACGCAAGCAGCACTTTGGACCGCAACTCGAGGAGCTCGGCCTGGAGATCGCAGATGGCAGCCGTCCGCTGAGATTGGATCCGGGCGACCCGTGGTTGCACTTCCCCTTGTGGCCCGGCAAGCGCTGGTCAGCGCATTTCGTTTCGCGCACCGACAGCCGGCCGGCAGTGCCGATCGAGGCGCGTTACCACTGCGACGCCGTGGAAGAGATCACCACGCCCGCCGGGCGCTTCCACTGCTTCCGCATCTGGCGGACTTCTCGTGTGGCCGAGGTGGCAACGAGCAAGGAGCGCACCAGCCTTTACTGGTACGCTCCTGCGGTTGGCTTCGTGGTTCGGCGTCTGGATGACGGCGAACTGCTGGAACTGATCGAGTACTCGAGGGGCTGAGCCGCGCTTACTCGTCGCCTTCGGCCTTCATCAGGAAACCGCCGTCGGTTCCCCACAGGCTGTTGACGTAGCCGTCTACCGGCTCAACGTCGCCGTGCTGGAAGCCGGTGCCTTCGTCGTCCCAGATGTCCTCACCCCAGAAGTGGTAAGGGTTGACGATGAGGAAGTCGCCGATCGCCGCGCCATACTTGATGATCGGAATCACCGGGATCAGGTATAGCAGGCCGTCGACGCGCGGGCTGTTGACGTAGAGATTGTGATCCCAGTCGTCGACCGAGCGGAAGAGCTGCTGGGGTCCGGCGGCGCAGGAAGCCATCAGCAGGATGGCCACCAAGGAGAGAAGGGTAACGAGTCTCTTCATTTCTCCCGGATGATAGCGACCCGCATCTGCAACGATGCTGAATCCTGGTTTCTCACAAATCCTGGTAAAAAACAATGAATTGAACTTGTCATTCCGAGGTAGGTGAGATTCGATCAGTCTCTGGGAGATTCCGTAAGGACCCCCTTCAAGTTCCAGGCGGGGTCGAACACCAGCCGCAGCCGCTGCGGGCGCCATGAGCTGTCGGCGTAATTCAAGGAGGCGTTGAACGCATCGGACAAGGGCAGTGAGAAGAAGAAGCCCCAATCGCTCTGGCTCAGCCACGACCAAGTGAGAATGAAATCGCGACCATTCTCATCGGTCTGCACCAGGGTCGGGGCGCCGAGCGAGCTGAGACAACTGGACAGGTCGTCCACGCCGGTGCGCAGCGAGGCAATCTGGTCGGGGGGCGGCTCCAGATCGATTTCGGCGCGCCCGAATTCCAGGCCGGCGCAACCTCCCAGGAGAGCGAGCAAAGCCACCCCCAGAGCCCGCAAAACGTGCCTAGAAACCGGGCAGTTCATAGGAGGCCTGATCGGCGTTGAGCGAGGCGCCGAGGTGGGTGACCACGCCATGTTCGTCAAAAAACACCCAGCAGCGATCCGCCTGGCTCTCAACTCCGCGCAGGCCCAGAATCAGGAAGAAGGCGGCAGCCTGTTTCTCCACGACGTGTTCGTAGAGCCACGCCGAAGCATCGCCCAGTTCCACCACGCGAGTGGGAGCGCCCAGCGCGCGGCTTACGTCGGCGGCCGATGCGCCCGGCTGGATGCTGGCGATCGCTACCGGATCCAGCGACTCATCGATCGCCGATTCACTGAGGAAACAGGAAGGAGCCGCCAACAGCAGCAGGACCGGAGTCAGCCGCCCACAGCAGGCCGCGCAGGATGCCAGGAATCGCATCCTCCCATTCTGCCAGCGCCCTCTGCAAATGGCCTCGATTAGCGAATGGCAAGCACCGTGGGAGTTGTCGCAAAGACATCTCCCTGCGGAGAGTAGACCACTCCCACGAAGGTCAACTCTAGAATTTGTTGCGGGATCGAAGACAGAGCGCTGAGGTTGACCAGTGGGAATGCGGAGCCCTGACTGTCCAGGGTGCCGGAAAAGGCCACGATTGGCAGGTTTCCCGGATTGAATTCGGCAAGATCCGTAAGCCAATCTCGATTGAGAGGGATGTGCACCCCGTTCATAAAATGACCGGGATCGCTTCCGGATGTGCCCACCAGCAATTGATAATCCCAACCATCCATACCTGAATTGCTAAAAAGTGTGAAATTGAAATCGACCGTATTGTTGCGAGGTAGATCAATTTCGCTCGCTACGAGCGTCGGCCCCCCAAGTGGAACAATGGGAAGTTCGAGATAGGAAGGGAAGGCGCCCCCATAATTGAGGTCTAGACTGTAATCTCGAAAGATAGGGACCAGATGAAAGATCGTGACTCCCTTTGTGGTTGGCGGTCGGTGCCACGCCAAATTTTCGATCTCAAGGCGGAGGCTGCTCCCCTTGAGAAGTCGGTAGGTGGTAAAACCAAGAGGGATTTGAATTTGGCGGCTGCCACCGGGGA